>JBHHYU010000035.1:0-26560 GCA_046757725.1 Binatia bacterium | reverse complement strand
ACGAGAGGACCGGGATGGACGCACCGCTGGTGTTCCGGTTGTGGCGCCAGCCGCATTGCCGGGTAGCTATGTGCGGAAGAGATAACCGCTGAAAGCATATAAGCGGGAAGCTTACTCCAAGATTAGGTATCCCGGGTCGTAAGACCCCTAAAGGCCCCTTCTAGACTAGGAGGTTGATAGGCCGGATGTGGAAGACCAGTAATGGTTGAAGCTAACCGGTACTAATTGGCCGTGCGGCTTGACCATATTTACTATTGTTACCTTGCATAAAAGCAACGTCCCGTATTCAGTTGTGAGAGAATTTTGAGGCCGTTCAAAAAGAGCCAGATACAAGGCGTGCACAGCTAGCACAACAAAGTAGGTGGCCTTTTTCACCGGCCGACGCTTTCCGGTGGCGATAGCGGAGGTGTCACACCCGATCCCATCCCGAACTCGGCAGTTAAGCCCTCCAGCGCCGATGGTACTATAGGGTCGCCCTATGGGAGAGTAGGACGTCGCCGGATTTAAAATTGAAAAGGCCTGATCTCAAATGAAGAGATCGGGCCTTTTTGTTTATACCGCATGGTGCTAAGATTGCACTATGACAATAAGTTAAAGACTGACACCTGCCTTGAAGAAGGCTCAAGAAGAGGGCATCGACCTGAGCCTTCTTTATGAGCGTCTGACTTGGACGCCCACCGAGCGCCTCAGGCGAAACTATGATACGGCAGAGGCATTTGAGGAGTTGAGAAAAGCGGGGCAGAAGCACCGTGCTGGCGAGCAACGTTGAGAAGCTGCTCAAAGCGCTTCATGACGAAGGCGTGGAGTTTGTCATTATCGGCGGGGCGGCTGCGGTGCTGCACGGTTCCGCGTACGTGACCGGCGACTTGGATATCTGCTACTCCCGGGAAAGAGAAAATCTCAAAAAGGCCACGACAGCTTTGATCCCTTTTAATCCGTCGCTCCGGGGTGCGCTGAAAAATCTTCCTTTCCAGCTTGATCTCGACAGCCTGAAAGCAGGGCTTAACTTTACGCTGACCACCGATTTAGGTGACTTGGATCTTTTGGCGAAGTGAGGGGATTAGGCGGTTACCGTGAAGCGCTATCATTTTCTGAAGAGTTGGAAATTTTCGGCATGCGCTGTAAAGTTTTAACCCTGGAGGGTTTAATCAAAACCAAGCAAGCAACTGGACGTGCAAAGGACTTGAGACTGCTGCCGGAATTAGAAGCTCTTCTGGAAATCCGGAAATCTCAAAAGAACGGCTAGCCGTGCGAAAGCCCTCCAGCGCCGATGGTATTATAGGGTTGTCGTTCGATTGGCTCACGATAAAGCCGCCGGGATTGACAAATCAACGAGCCTTCCGGTAGCCTCGGATAAAAATTGCAGGCGCGGCCTGCCGGAGAGATCTATGAGTTCGCTAAATTTGTTTGACGCCATCTATTCGCTTCGGACGATTCGCCGGTTTCGGCCCGATCCGGTCAAAGATGAGGATATTCGCACCATTCTGGATGCAGCCACGAAGGCCCCAAGCAGCCACAACCGTCAGCCGTGGCGGTTTTTGGTTATTCGGGACGAGGGATTGAAAGAAAAAGTAGCCCACCTTTACCACCAGGCATGGTGGGCTAAGCGAAAGGATCAAGGGATACACTCGGCAGAGGAGATCTCCCCTGAGGATCAGGTGATGTTGTCGGCGATGTATCTGGCGGAGCATATCCAGGATGTCCCGGTCATCATTCTGGCCTGTTTGACCTCTCCCGGAGCCTATGGCTCCATCTATCCCGCCGTGCAGAACCTCCTTCTCGCCGCAAGGGGGTTGGGTCTCGGCACCACGCCTGCAACGTTCCATCCCGAGGTGAAGCCGGCGGTTCACGCCTTGTTGGGCATACCGGAAAATGTAGAGGTGGTTACCTGCATACCTCTGGGCTATCCCAGGGGCCGGTTCGGTCCGACAAAGAGACGGCCGGTCGAAGAGGTCACCTATTACGATAGGTGGAATCATTCCCCGCCCTGGTGACGTAATCTGCTGAGAGATTAGGATGTCACCGGATTTAAAATTCAAAAGGCTCAATCTCGGTAGAAATCCAGCCTTTTTTGTTTTTTAGAACTCTGTTGCGGGAAAGTTAAGTACCGAGAAGTCTCAGGGCATTCTCACCCAGGATCTTCTTCTTGGCCTCTGGGCTGATGTCAGTTCTGTCGAGGATGGCCTTGGGTGCACCGGGGAAGGTCGAGTCCCAGTGGGGATAGTCCGATGCGAAGAGAATCCGTTCTTCACCGACTGCCTGGACTATGGACCCCAGATTGTCTTCGTCGGGCTCACAGGAAATGTAACACTGGCGGAGGAAATATTCGCTGGGTTTCATCTTAAGCCACGGAACCTGAAAGGGCAGTTTCTCAAAATGCTCATCCATACGCCATAGCCAGTAAGGAAGCCATCCGGCTCCCGATTCGAGAAATACCACCTGCAACCGCGGAAACCTCTCCAGGACTCCTTGACAGACAAGGCCCAAGCTCGCAAGCATCTGCTCAAATGGGTGGGAAATCGTATGCGTGAAAAACCACTGGCCGGCAAAGCGATCTGCTCCCGCGGTAGGAAGATAGGCACCGGAACCTTCGTGGACCATGAGCGGAATTCCTAGCTCCTGAACAGTTTCGTAGAAAGGTTTGTAGTAAGAGTCGTCTAAAGTCCGTCCTTTTACAGGATTCGGTCGCACAAAGACGCCTTTAAAGCCTAGCTCCAACACTACCCGACGGGTCTCCTCCACGGCTGACTTAATATTCTGGACCGGAATAATACCGACACCAAGAAGGCGTTTGGGTTCGGCGCGACAATAATCGAAGAGCCAGTTGTTGTAGGCTCGGGAAAGGGCCGCGGCGTAGGACTCTTCCTCGACCGACGGTAAATACAGGCCTGCCGAGGGAAAGAGCATGCCGCACTCGATGCCCTCCAAATCCATGTCTTTCAGGCGAGCTTTAGGGTCCATCCCACGCTCTCGGTGAGGATTGGCAGAGGAATGGTCGTGCTTTATCTCGAAGGGAGACTCGTTCGGTTTGCGATGGTACCGATTCCCTTCGAGGCGGAAGAGGAGTTGGCCGTTCGGAACCCTTTGAACTTTTGGCGCTCGTGCACGGAAAGGTGGCTCCAAGTAACGCTCCCAAAGGTCGTCCGCCTCGCGAACATGTCCGTCGATATCAATGATTCGCATAGAATTCCTCTCCTTGTCGAAAAAGCTTCATGTCTCGGACCTCTCTCCCATACAGGTTCACTAGTCTCATTTGACTGTGCTCTGATACTATACCTAGTTTTTGTGTTCAACCAAAGAATGGGGATCACGCCTTTACGGCTTTCTCGCAGCCCCGTCAAGCTCTTCAGCGTCGACAAAATCAGTTCTTAGTTTTACTTTTACCCTCTTCAGGCTTTTCGGTGGATAACCTGGCCAATCCCCTGGTTGGCTTTCACGACGAAAATCCTAGCGTGACCGTAACCAATACTCAGAATATCTCGCGCAAAGACGCAAAGGCACCAAGGAAAAAACGGTTCCGAACTTGGCATTCTTGGCGTCTTGGCGGGAGCAAATCGTTTTTCCTTCGTGCTCTTCGTATCCTTCGTGGTGACTACTTGTCCACACTAAACCCGGAAGAACCTACTTTTTTTACTGGGTGGCCCTATATCGGTTTTGCTGCTTGACGCCTTTCATCAAATTATCATATTTTAGCTTCTGTTTTTGGCTAACGATAAACCCATTGAGAAAGGAGATTGGACTCAATGGTGTTTTTGAGAATCACGGCTCGAGTGGGCTAAAAACGGATGAGGGGTGCCTCCCTCATAACGACCAGCTTCGAAGAGTTATGAACTCTGGAGTAACAACATGGCTGCGGTCACGGTAGTCGGTGCTCCGATTCCCCGATTCGAGGGGCCCGAAAAGGTCACCGGTGGCACCATTTACGCAGCCGATGTTAACCTCCCAGGCCTGCTCTGGGGCAAGATTCTCCGGAGCCCCTATCCCCATGCTCGCATCCGTCGTGTGGATACCTCGCGAGCCCGCCTGGCACCAGGTGTAAAAGCCATCATCACTGGCCAAGACTTGCCAGGCTACCTCATGGGCAAAAAGATCCGCGACATGCCTGTTCTCTGTTGGGACGTGGTGCGCTTCGTAGGCGACAGAGTGGCGGCCGTGGCTGCAGATACACCGGAAGCTGCAGAAGAGGCCTTGGGTCTTATCGACGTGGAGTATGAGGAACTGGGAGCGGTCTACGATCCTTTGGAGGCTATGCGGCCCAATGCCCCACGCATCCATACGAACGTGGCAGATTATGACGGTGCCCCAAAGGAACGGCTGGCCTTAGATTTACCCAACGGACTCACTCGCTTGGCTTGGCGCAAGGGAGACATAGAGCAGGGCTTTAACGAGGCTGACCTGGTTCTGGAGCATACCTTTCGTATCCCTGGCCGACACCAGGGATACCTTGAGCCTCACGCCGGGGTGGTTGCCATTGAGCCCGATGGCCGGATCCAAGTATGGGTGTCTACAAAGAATTCGTTCGGTACCCGTACCCAGATGGCGAATGCCATTCGTGTACCCGAAGAGCTCATCCGCATGAACCCAGTAAACGTGGGAGGTGATTTCGGCGGGAAGGGTGACGCCCTCGATCTGCCCATTGCTTATTTTCTGGCCCAGCAGGCGGGACGACCCGTGAAAATAGTTATGACCTTCACCGAGGAATTAACCGCTGGCAACCCTGCTCATCCCTCGGTGGTTACGGTGCGCAGCGGTGTAAGCCGAGACGGCCGCATCATAGCCCGTTATCTGCAGATGGTCCATGCCAGCGGTGCCTACGGAGCCCTCAAGTCCAACGCTGCCCTGGCAACATGGCACGAGGTCGGCGGGCCCTACCGAGTTGAAAATGCCTCATTCGAGTTTCTTCAGATCTACACGAACACTGTTCCTGGAGGCTATTTTCGTAGTCCTGGATCGGTGGCGATGTTTTTCGCGCTGGAGTCCCACACGGATTTGATTGCGCGGGAGTTGGACATAGACCCAGCCGAGTTTCGGTTGAGGAACCTCATCACCGAAGGAGATGAGGACGCGATCGGCAAGCGACTGTACAACGTGCAGTTCAAGCCAGTCCTTAAGGCGGCCTTGGACGAGGTCGGTTGGGACGATCCAAAGCCTGGGCCTTGCTTTGGCCGCGGTATCGGCCTCTTCGGCCGCCACATCGCCGGCGGCGACACTGGGGTCATACTTGGGCTTGAGCCTGACGGTAGTTTCACGATAATCAGCCCTACCATCGACCAAGGCGCGGGTACCCACACCATTCTTAGACAACTTGTGGCGGAAGGAATGGGGGTTCCCGTCCAGCAAGTAGGAGTCGTCGTGGGTGGCACAGATATCACGCCCCGTGATAGTGGCGCCAGGGCAAGCCGACTGACCTATGTCGCCGGCCGTGCTATCATTCAAGCATGTGACCGGTTACGATTCCAACTTTTAGTTCAGGCGGCTCGCCTGTTGGAATGCCGGCCGGAGGAGGTAGACTTCCACCACGGCAAATTCTGTCTCCGCCAGGACCCCAATCAACAGGTCAACCTGAGAAGAGTCGCCGTACAAGCCGGCCGTCGCCTCACCGTCACCATTAATGAGAATTCGCCATACCCCGACGATGTTACCTACATCTGCGCACAGATCGCTGAGGTTGAGGTTGACCAGGAAACTGGCAGGGTTCGGTTAAAACGCTTTGTAACTGCACACGACGTGGGAACAATCATCAACCCCATCACGCATCAAGGCCAGATCGACGGCGGAGTGGTAATGGGCATCGGCCAGACCTTCATGGAGGAGCTGGTCATGCAAAACGGCCAGGTCACCAACGCCAGCCTTGGAGACTATAAGTTGCCCACAGCTGCCGATATTCCTGAGATGAAGACTGTGTTGGTGCGCTCTGCTGGCGGTCTTGCCCCGTACGAAGCTAAAGCCATCGGGGAATTCGCTAACAACAGTCCCCCTGCCGCTATCGCCAACGCCGTGGCGGATGCCGTGGGGGTGCGTCTATTCGAGCTGCCTATCACCGCCGAAAAAATCTATCACGCTCTAAAGGAAAAGAATCCGTCGTAGTGAGCCAAGCCGATCTGGTATCAAGTCAGGACAGTATAGCAGGGGTCAGTCCTTTACTTCATAGTACTAGAAGCGGTATGTACTGCTAATGGCGCGTCCTCTTCGACTGGAATTTGCTGGAGCCCTTTACCATTTGACCTCGCGAGGCAATCGTCAGGAAAGCATCTTCTTAGATAACGGTGATCGGCGGAGTTTTCTCGATCTACTTGGAAAGGAAGTAAAACAGCAGGGATGGGTTTGTTATGCTTCCTGCCTGATGGATAACCGTTACCATTTGATAATCGAGACCCCTGAGCCCAACCTTGTACGGGGCATGCGGCGGCTGAACGGAGTCTACACACAGGCCTTTAACCGCCGGCACGAGAAAGTCGGTCATCTTTTTCAGGGGCGCTATAAGGCGATAGTGGTGGACAAAGAAAGCTACCTCTTTGAACTATGTCGCTATGTGGTGCTGAACCCAGTTCGGGCGAAGGTGGTTCCAAGGCCAGAGGACTGGAAGTGGTCGAGCTATCGTGGAACGGCGGGTATGATTAAGGGGCCAGAATGGTTGGCGGTTGAAAAGGTGGTGAGCTTTTTTTCGGGCCAGCAAGCAAACTACCAAAAATTTGTAGCCGAGGGAATCGCCAAGCCGTCGGTTTGGCAAGGTCTAAAAGGACAGATATATCTTGGGGGCGAAGGTTTTCTAAAGTGCATGCAAAACCTGGTTGAGGGGAAGGCCGTGCACGGGATTTCGAGGGCGCAGACAAAGCCGCTATGTCCCGGTGCGGACGAGATGGTTGCGACAGTCGCGCGAGCTTATGGCATTCTAGCATCGCGGGTGCTCGATAGGAGCCACGTGGAAGCCTATTGGTTGGCGGTCTATTTAATGCGCCGGGTAGGAAATCTTTCGCTACAGGAGGTTGCCGAGCGTGTTGGAGTGTCGGCTGCAAGGATCTCACAGATCCAAACCAAGATAGAGCAGGGGCAGACAAGCGCAAAGATGACGCCGGTGTTGAGATGGTATAAACTAAAGGACTGACCCCAATACCTTTAGCTTGATGACGTGCACGCAACTCGAGTAAGTTGATAAAAGTGGGGAGGGACGAAAAATGAACGTCAACGATATCAATGTCCGGAAAACGACCCTGCTTTTCTTCGACATGCTGAACGTCTACTACCGCGGGGCTACGCCGGATAAAAAAGAACGCATGAGGCCCGTCGTAAACAACGCGGTGCAGCTGCTTGAAGCTGCACGCAAGGTTTCGATTCCAGTTTTTTACGCTATGGCCAATCACCGCAGCGATGGAGCGATCAAGAGCCAGATAATCACGGACACAGATATGCGATTGAATCCATGGCCAAAAGGCGATTGCAATCCTTCCGTTCACGGGGCGACGGAAGGGTCGTGGGAACAGAAGGTTATCGATGAGCTGAAGCCGAGCGCGGCGGACTACATAATCCCAAAGTTTCGTTGGAGCGCTTTTCACCAGACTTATCTGGATCTGGCGCTTCGTGCCCGTGGACTCGACACAATCATTCTCTCCGGCGGCTCGGTCGATGTCGGAGTGGCGTCTACAGCCTATGCCGCGCGGGATCTGGATTATAATGTCGTCGTCGTTCGCGATGCCTGTACCAACTCCCGCGCGGACTCCATGGCTGTCTTCATGGAGAAAGTCTTTCCGCGCATGGCACGGGTGCGGACCACGGATGAGGTGCTGCAAATGATAGTTAGAGAATAGAGGGTCAAGTCCGCTCTTGGCTCTTTAGCAACTCTTTTCTAATCCTTCAAAAGGCTCGATCTCAAAAGAGGTTGGGCTTATTTGTTCCTACACTTGACGTTACCTCCACAGCCCGTGACAATGAATATCATGTCAACGCTGGATGAAGCGAAAGTTAAGAAGGATTGGGTCGCGCGTGGTTTTTCCTGTGACCTATGGGTAGACCCGCCGGGGCAGGTGTGGGAGGACTTTGTGCACGACACGGATGAACTGGTGATGCTGCTGGAAGGGAAAGAAGAGTTTGAGATGAACGGAGAGAATTTTTGCCCGCAGGTCGGCAAAGAGTTTCTGATTCCCGCGGGCACTTACCACACCGCCCGCAACGTGGGAAAGACCACCTCGAGATGGCTGTACGGGTATAAGCGAAAATAATCCGGCGCCGGAGTTAAATTTCAATGGCTCGTACATCCAGATCCCAACGGGCCCTATTTGTCTTCAGCCAAGAAAAGAGATGAAGGTCCGTCGTTTCCGGAATCAGAGCGCCAGAGGGACCCGCTTGGAGTGCCGGATTGTCCGGTCACGCGTCAACAAAGGGACCTTGTGCACGATGCTCGTAGCGCCAATAATTTCGTCTGCAGGATCACCCTTGAAGTCGAGGGTGTGGATTATGCGACAGACTTCCAGTGTGAGCGGCCAGGTTTGAATGCGTGACAGGGTACGCACTAGTTCCGGTTGGTCCAGGTCGATTTCGATCCGTCCAAGCTCGGAGAGCTTGCTGATCTCCCAGAGAACGATCGCGGAAATGCTCCATGCGTCGCCCGACAACAGTGAGACTTCGCGTCTGGTCAGGTCACCGGTCAGCGCGTGAAGCAGGATGTGGGTATCAAGATTCAGCATCCCACTTGACGCCGGTCGACAAGATCTTCCCCTTGATTTTGATCTTACCCTTAAAGCTTCCGATCAGCCTTGCGGTGTCGGTATGGATTGGGACGAGCTTGGCAACCGGCTTCCCATGCTTAGTGATGATAATGCCGTCGGGGCCTACCCGATCCAGCAGGGCCAAGCAGTGCTCCTTGAATTGTGCGGCAGGGACACTTTTCATAAGGGAAACTATACAATAAGCCAGAAAAATTGTCCAGTCAGAAAAAGTGGACATTTTATAAGCGGATTCATTAAGCGCTCCAGCGCTTACAAAGACAGTTATTAGTTTCAGCCTGGGATGGTTCCGTTCTTTGGCAGAAACTCACCACTCATAACTCAAAACTGGAAAAGGGGAGAGTAGGTCGCCGCGGGGTTCGATTTTGCAGTTATTGCGCCGTCTCTTCAAGACTTTTTTTGACTGCGCCCGTAGTCGCGTCCATGCCCTGGAAGTGGAAGGCTTTGTCGTAGGCCGGGCGCGCCGTGATGCGTTTGAGCCAATCCTGAACTGCGGGGAAGCGATCGAGTCGAATTGCTTCAGCGCGCAGGTCGAGCATGCGCTCGATGAATGGAATCATGGCGATATCGGCTAGGGAATAGGTTGCTCCTGCCAGCCATGGGCGCTTCGATAGGGTCGCCTGCATCTTTTGAAAAGTTCTCTCCATCTTTTCATAGGCTGTCTCGAATTCCTTCTCGGAAAACCCTCCGCGAGCAACGGTGCGCCAGCGCTCACGCCGTTCCAGTGTCGGCACGCGGCTCAACATCTTCATCAGCTCTTCATCGGACAGTTTAGAGGCGACGGGTCGGCTCAGTTTGTCCCAGGTTGGTATATAGACAGCCGCATAGGCGGCATCGTCCGACCAGTTGGTCCAAAGCCGCATCTGTGCCCGCTCGTAAGGGTCCTCGGGCTGCAATGGCGGCTCAGGGAAAGCGTCCTCCAGATACTCGATGATGACGGTGGATTCCACTATCGGATGCCCGTCATGAACGAGCGTTGGCACGACACCTTTGGGGTTCAGTTTCAGATAGGCGGGATCATGCTGTTCAAATTTCTGCAGGTTCAACAGATGACTTTGAAATTCCAGCCCCTTCTCGTACAGGCACATCCGCACCTTTTTTGAGCAGGTCGATGCCAAGCCATGATACAGTTCCAGCATTGTCTCACATGCTTTTCTTCAGCGATTCATGACGCACGCCCGGCTCAGGATCTGCTCTGCTCTAGAAAGATTGAAAACGCCGCAGATGCAGAATCGGGCCATGTACTGGGTTGCCTGTTCCGGAGTTCGGCGGCCCTCTCTAACCCACTCGACCATTTTTTTGGCAAAATTGGCGGAGACCATTCCGTGACCGCACATCGTGCTAAGCTCCAAGATAGTGCCGTCAGGTAGCTTGTTGAGCCGGCCGCGAAAGCCAATGGAGTACTCCACACTGTGTCGAATAATCCCAGTGTCTTGACAGCAACGACGGGCCTCGTCGATGGGAGCACTGATGTTGACGGAGATCCCAAGGTTTTCAGCCTTCACCTCTTCTACAAATTTTGTCATGGCTTCATAATTGCGGAAAACAGCAGCAACGGTCGTGTGTCCTTCGATCCCGGTGATTACCTGTTCAACATCAGGGTGGGTGTCGCGCTTCCAGTGGGCTGTGGGGTTCAGATCATCACGCGGTCGGAGCATGCCTCCTTTGGTTGCATCACCGATGTTCACTGGATCGTGTTTTAGGGCTAGCCCTAGAAAGGTCCGGTATTTGTCTACCAGCTTGTCGTCATTGGCTCCATGGCTGGCCATCGCAAAAACGATGTAGTCATTTTGAATTGGCTGAGGATTCGTAGGAGGCTCAAACGCGTAGTGTTCGCTGTAGCGGTGCAGCGTATTGGTCATATCAGGCTTCTCTTACGACACCAGTCACCTCTGTATGGTAACCGCCGGCACGCCCTAGACCAAGATTCGTTTTTCCTCTGTAAGTGGGACACCCTTCTTGTTCCAATATTTGGCGCAGGGAATCGTCTCCGTTAGCGTCACACCGTGTGGAGACCCCCACGCTGATGACCGTATCCACCTCCCGAGCGACTTCCCTAACCCCCCGGAGAACAGTGGGCACCTGTTCCAGGCGTGTCTTGACCTCAACGATGGCTGATAGGATTCTCTCCCCAAGAATATCCTCTCGGATTAGGCCCTGAGAAACATCAGTCATCAGCGAAGTCACCGGGTTGCTGGACTCGAACCCGACTCCGAGACCGGCAAGGAGGTTCGTAACCCGCTGGATGTCCCGAAAATAGGCTCCAATACCTGGTCGGCCAAATTCGATAACAAACCCCGCCTCACCTTCTCTGACTCGGTCTGTGACATCATTGGTTTTAACTTCGGCGGTTCCGCGCCCGTGGATTCCTGTGGTTTCGTGCGGCACCTGGGGATCAGAGAAAGCACGTCGCACAGTACGCGGCCAGGCAAGACGCTGGGGGACGATGGCGTTGGTTGGGCAGATATCCGGCTCAGGATCAAAACGGAAGCGGAAAAACTTTGCTACCTTACGAATCGTCCGGACTATCACTGGATTTAGGTGTTCTTTCGACATTCCGCGATAACAGGCAAAACATTCAACGCACGCATCTTCATCGACCCTTGCACGTCCGATCACCGGATCGATATATATGGCGCCTACCGGGCAGATAGGAAGGCAGTTGCCACAAGCCACGCACTTTACCGGATCGATTTTCATACCGATGCCCCTGCGTTTGAAAAGGCCTTTATAAAATAGTTCTCTGCCGAAGCAAGACCTGTACCCAGCGGAACAGGGATCTCGAAGGTCTGCAGCGTCATCTCTACTCCTGCGAGAGCACCGAGCAACTCAAGTTCATTCAAACTTCCCAAGTGACCGATTCGAAAGACCTTCCCTTTTACCTCTCCCAGGCCGAGTCCCAGAGACAGGCCCAGGTTGGCGTGAGCATGCGCGACATAGGCGCCAGCATCAAAACCCTCGGGTAGACACACTGCCGTGACGGTATTCGAGTATTCGTCTGGATTTTTGGCGAGCAGGCTCAAACCCATAGCCAGTAAGGCGCTCCGGCAAGCTCCTGCCAGTCGCGCATGGCGACGGAAGACGTTGGATAGCCCCTCTTCTGCCAGCATAGCCAGGCTTTCCTTGAGTCCGAACAAAAGTGGTGTGGCAGGGGTGTACGGGAACTCACCGCGGGCGTTTCTTTCCAAGACCGGCGCCCAATTCCAAAATGCCCGGTGGCACCTGGAAGAACTGCTCGCCTGCAGTGCCTTGTCGCTGGCGGCGAGGATGGCCATACCCGGCGGTAACATCAGTCCCTTCTGCGGCGCTGCGAGCGCTACATCGATCCTCCAATCGTCCAGACGGAAATCCATGCAGCCTAAGGAACTGACCGCATCCACAAGCAGGAGGGCAGGATGGCCTGCATGGTCGATCGCTTGTCGAATCGCGGCAATGTCACTGGTGACGCCGGTGGAGGTTTCATTATGGACCACCAGCACAGCCTTGATCTGAAGGTTTTTATCTGCCCTGAGGCGAGCTTCCACATGATCGGCTTGAATGCCTTCCCCATAGGGGAACTCAAGCCGATCAACTTGCATCCCATGTGCAATGGCTGTTTGACAGAAAAGCGTGCTGAAGTATCCGTTGAGGCAGGCCAGGACCCGATCTCCCGGCGAAAGAGTATTGACGATACAAGCCTCCCATGCTCCCGTGCCTGAACCGGGGAAAAGGAGAACATGGCCTTTCGTAGTCTGGAAAACAGCTTTCAATCCGCCGAGTACCTCATGTAACAGGGGCGGGAATTTCGGCCCCCGGTGATCGATAAGGGATTGTGACATAGCGCGCACAATCCTTTCTGGAACCAACGTCGGGCCTGGAATCTGTAGAAACGGGCGCCCGAAGTCACTATGATTTGCTTTTTGCGACGTCATGGATTCTCATCGACTCGTCGAAGGTATCTGGTTTAAATTTTCTTGCTTTCCCGTACTGGTTTGAAACCTACCTCCAGTGGACTTTGTTAGTCAAGCGGAGACCTGACTTAAGATTCTCGTCGAACTGAAAAGAAGAACGATAGAATTTTGCTTTTCGGTTTCGGTCACCGACAGCCAACGGGCCTGCCGATAAGGTATTCAGCTGTATTGATTTCCCTCTCGGTGTTAAAGCGTGATATAAGAATCGGGCAGATGGAACCGAGCCGAAAACAGGATTACCGTGAGGTCGCCTCTGATCTTGAGAAGAGGATCGACGGGGATGTACGCTTCGATCGCTACAGCCGTCTCCTTTACTCAACTGATGCCTCCATATACGAGATTGAGCCTATCGGTGTGGTGCTCCCACGCCATAAGGGAGACGTGCAAGCGGTGATCGAGGTTGCCAACCGCCATGGTGTGCCCATTCTTCCCAGAGGTGGCGGGACAGCCCTGGCGGGCCAGACGGTAGGGCATGCGATCGTCCTGGACTTCTCCAAGTACATGAACAAGGTCCTGGAGGTGAACCCGGAGGAGTTCTGGTGCCGGGTGCAACCCGGCTTGGTTCAGGATGAGTTGAATGCCCATGTAAGACCTCTGGCGCTGCTCTTCGGGCCGGACACCTCCACCTCCAACCGGGCCACAATCGGCGGGATGATCGGAAACAACTCCGCCGGCGCTCACTCCATTGCCTACGGAAAGACTCTGGATCATGTACTGGAACTGACTGCCTATCTGGCAGATGGGAGCGAAGTGGTTTTTACGGATATCTCCCCAGAGGCCTTGAGTGCGAAGGTCAAGGCAAATGGTTTGGAGGGTCGAATTTACGGTGAAATTATGGGGCTTGCAGATAAACATCGGGAAGCAATCCAGGAGCGTTTTCCAAAGATCATGCGCCGCGTCTCGGGCTACAACCTGGACGAGTTTGTAAAGTCGCAGCCCTTTAACCTCTCTCGGTTGGTGGTGGGGTCAGAGGGCACGCTGGCGTGCGTCGTGGAGGCCAAGATGCGGCTGGTCCCGAAACCGAAATGGACCGCCTTGGATGTGATTCACTTCGGAAATGTCCAGGAGGCCTTGGAGGTCTCTCAGAGGATTCTCGAAACCGCCCCACACGCTATGGAGCTTACCGACAAGCCGATTTTAGATCTAGCCCGGGGTAACATCGAGCAGTCCAAACATCTAGCCTTTGTGCAGGGGGATCCCGGGGCGATCCTCATCGTGGAGTATGCGGGAGAAACCCCGGGAGAGGTGAAGGAAAAGGTTCATCGGTTGGAGGCTGTCCGAAATCGGCACGGGATCGGTTACGTCTCGACCCTGGCATTCCAACCCGAAGAGGTGCAAAGGGTTTGGAAGGTGCGCAAGGCGGGCCTGGGTCTGCTCCTGGGGATGAAGGGAGAGAAAAAGCCGATTGCCTTCGTGGAGGACCCGGCCGTGGACCCGGCGAAATTGCCGGAATTCATCGAACGTTTCCGTGGTATCCTCAAGCGTCACGACGCACAGGCAGGTTACTACGGTCATTGCTCGGTCGGTTGCCTCCACATCCGGCCTTTTATCAATCTGAAAGAATCGAGTGAGATCCATAAAATGGTAACCATTGCCGGTGAGGTCGCGGATCTGGTGTTGGAATTTGGCGGCGCAATGTCCGGCGAGCATGGGGATGGTTTGGCCCGAAGCCATTTCAATAAGCGACTCTACGGGCCGGTACTCTATGAAGCCTTTCGTCAGGTTAAACGTACCTTCGACCCCGACAATCTCATGAATCCGGGCAAGATCGTCAACGCTGCGGCGATGACCCAATCGCTACGCTTGGGGGCGTCCTATAGAAACTGGGAGCCGGAGACGATCCTCGATTTCAGTGGCGAGGGTGGCTTTGCGGCCGCGGTGGAGACCTGTAGTGGTATGGGCGTGTGCCGTAAAAAGCTGGAGGGAACCATGTGTCCGTCCTACATGGCAACATTGGACGAGGTTGATTCCACACGCGGCCGGGCCAATGCACTTCGTGCCGTGCTCTCAGGAAAGTTTCCAAGGGAGGAGTTCGCGGGCAAGCGCCTGTACGAGGTCTTGGATCTCTGTCTGGAGTGCAAGGCATGCAAGGCCGAATGTCCCTCTAACGTCGACATGGCTAAGCTAAAATACGAATTTCTTTTCCAGTATTACCGAGCCAATGGTGTCCCATTACGCAATCGGCTGTTCAGTGGCATTGCAAAGGTGAATCGCTGTGGTTCATTCCTGGCTCCCGTATCCAACTGGCTGGTGAACTCTCGGCCTAACCGTTGGCTCTTGGAGCGGTTGGCGGGAATCGACCGGAGGCGTCCTCTGCCACCATTCGCAAGTGACACCTTTGAAGATTGGTTTCAACGGCCTCGATCCAAGGGAAACGGATTGAAAGGAGAAGTCGTCCTCTTCCACGACACCTTCAATACCTTCAACACACCTTCCGTCGCGATTGCTGCAACCCGTTTTCTCGAGCATGCCGGCTATCGGGTGGTCCTTGCGAAAAAGAGATGTTGTGGAAGGCCTCTCATTTCCGAGGGAATGCTTCGGGAGGCCAAGGCTTACGCAGCCTGGAATGTCGACCACCTCACTCGGTGGGCAGAGAGAGATATCGCTATCGTAGGGCTGGAACCTTCATGCCTGCTTACTCTCAGGGATGAATATCCCGATCTGCTTCGTAACGAACCTGCTAAGGTCGTAGCGAAGCAGAGTTTTCTCTTGGAGGAGTTCCTTCTCAGGGAGCGTGAGGCCGGTAGACTTTCCCTTAGCTTTAGGAAAGATGGTGGCCAAGCATTGCTCCATGGTCACTGTCATCAGAAGGCGCTGGTGGGGACGACTCCCACGGTTGCCGTGTTGCAGTGGGCCGGTCTTGAGGTGACAGAGGTGGATTCCGGCTGCTGCGGAATGGCGGGATCGTTCGGCTTTGAGAAGGAGCATTACGACCTCTCTGTGGCTATTGCCAATCGCCGCCTTGTCCCTGCTATCCGGCAAGCGGACCTGGGAGTGACCATCGTCGCCTCCGGGATCTCCTGTCGTCAACAAGTCGAGCATCTCACTGGCCGGAAGGCCAGACACCCAGCCGAATTGTTATGGGAGCAACTCCGTAAACCGTGATCACCTTTTGGCAGAGACTTTTCTGAGAAAGGCTCAGAGATGGTTACGGTTTTCTCAACCTCTGGGACTTTAGATTTCTAACTTGTAAAAATGCTTGGGATTCTCATAAAGGACCAAGCGTTTCTCCTCGCCGCTCAAATCTTCCCGGTCCAGAAATTCCGGGATGTCGCGTTTAAACGTATCCGGGAGCCGCTCATGGGGATAGTCTGAAGGCCACATAAGGCAGCGGGGATTGAACTGTCGGATTACGTGCGGTAGCGTTTTTTCCTGGACCTCACAGGTGCTCCAGATCTGACCCGAGCGGATGTAATCGCTCGGCTTCTTTTTCAGCAGCGGTGCCTGGAAACGATAGGGCTTCTCGAATTCCTCGTTCATGCGGTCCATCATGTAGGGGATCCAACCTGCCCCCGCCTCCAGAAAGGCGACTTTGAGTCGGGGAAAGCGCTCGAAGACTCCTTCAAACACCATGTGTGTGAACTGAATGAGAATGGCAAAAGGATGCTCCAGGGTATGCACGTGGAGGAACTTGTTGAAGAAGTCGAACCCCATATTCCGGCTGGGTGCGCCATGGACTGCCAACGGCATGTCCAACATTTCCGCCTCCTGATAGATCGGGTCAAAATCGACGTGACCGTAACCCTTATTCAGGACCGTGACCGCTGGAAGGAGACCCGCGACGAGTCCAAGCTCCTTGATGTGCCGAAGCTCCCTCGCGGCTTCGCTGGGTTCATGCACCGGAAGGAGTCCTACGGCCTTGAGCCTCGGGTTTTGCTTCGTGTAGTGTTCTGCAACCCAGCAGTTATAGGCGCGCGAGATGACACAGGCCCATTCTGGATTCTGGATCAATCCCAGGGCCAAGCCTCCCGTCGGATAGAGCACAGTCAGCTGGACTCCTAACTCATCGAGGAATTGTATCCAGCGGGGGGCCGGCACATCCGAGTCTTTTCCCGGGACACCGAATCCGCGATTCCAACCATCCAGTGAGGGGAAGAAGCTATAGGTCTCAAATCGGGGCACCTTGCGGAAGCGGCCTTCCAGGAACTCGTGAAGCTGAGCATCCCTTTCCAGGACATGACCGTCCGCATCGATAATCGGATAATCTACGCTCATCTCACTTTCTCCTTTGGAAAAATTATGCTAGCCACTTTCAGCTTTCTTCTGGACTACGGCCGAGGTGTCAAAGCATGGAAATGCCGCCATCCACGTTTAGTGTCTGCCCGGTAATAAAATCGCTTAAACTGGAAGCGAGGAAAAGCATTGCCCCAACTACGTCCTGCGGTACCTGGACCCGCTTAAGGGCACGGGTCTGGATGCTTGCTTGTCTGAAACGCATAACTTCCTCACTGGGATGTTCTTCGGAGAGGGTAGAGCCTGGGGCTAAGACGTTGACTTGGATGTTGGCGTCTCCGACTTCGCGCGCCAGCGTTCTCGTGAATCCGATAGTACCGGCTTTCGATGTTACATAGTGGATTCTACCGGCACTGCCGGAAAAGACCGTGCCGGAAGCAATATTAATGATCTTTCCCGACCTTTGAGCACGCATGGTGGGCAGGACAGCTCGAGAGCAGAAGAAGGGTCCCTTAAGGTTGACTGCTATCAGGTGGTCCCATTCCTCCGGGTCAATGGACTCGATTCCTCCCCTGTTCATAGGGACGGTGGCAAAGATGGCGGCGTTATTGACTAAAACGTCGATCCTACTGTAACGTTCAACGGCCAACGCTGCCATCTGGCGAGTTGAGTCTTCATCGGCAACATCGACCTTAATTCCTAGAGACTCGGTTCTCGTCTCTCTCGTAACCTGGGATGCGACTTCTTCAGCGGCAGGGCCGTCGATATCCGCGACCACCACGCGGGAGCCCACCCGGCCGAAACCCAGGCAGTACGCCTTACCTATGCCGTGACCGCCTCCTGTCACGATGACCACTTTATCTCTTAACCCTTCGATCATCATTCTGCCTCCTTTGGATGGCACGCCCGATCGGTTACATTGGATCTATTTTACCGTAAATCGGCTTATCGCTAAGGACTGTAACTATCGCTTGAACGCAAACCGATCAAGGTTTTATCAGGGCCTTGGTAGGGAAAAGCTCGGGAATTTCTCCGCCAACGGCCTCGATGCAGCGTTCGGTCTCCTCTAGAGGAAAAACGTGGCTTACCATCTGCTGTACCGGAAAACCTGTTTCCTTAATGAGGCGGAGCGCTGCCTCTGTGGCATCGTTGTCAGCAGTGAATGCTCCTTGAAGCCGGATCTCCCCCCAAACCAGCTTATCCATTAACATCGGAGTCACCGTAGAGTCGCCCGTCAAACCCGCTAGCACCAGCGTGCCCTGTCGCCGCAGGCACTCGACTGATGTCTGGATCGCCTGCGGATTGCCGGAGACATCGACCACCACGTCGGCCATGCACCCGCTGGTTTCTTTCCTGATCACCTCAACGACGTTTTCCTCCTTTACGTTGATGGTTCGGTGAGCGCCGAATCGCTTGGCCAGTTCCAGTCGCTTGGCGTCTCTAACTATCCCAGTAATGAAAATTCGGGCCGCTCCGGCATGACGGGATGCAAACGTACAGGCAAGTCCCTGTTGTCCCGGTCCTTGGATCAGCACGTAATCACCCATTTTTACGCCGCCCCGGCGTATCGCCCACTGAAACCCATTAGCCATAACTGCGCCTACGAGGACCGCCGCCTCCGCTGGAAGCTGGTCACTCACCTGGGTAGCGAGAACATCGGGAGCCAGATAGATATAGTCCGCAAATCCACCGAAGAGGTGTGGCGGGTTCGCGCACGATGTTCGACCACCGTAACTTGTTCGCTTTTTACAGAACCGGGCCGCGCCGCGACGGCAATCGGGACAGCGGCCGCAGCCCAAAGCTCCTTTGAGGATGATTCGATCTCCCTCTTTGATTCCGTGGAGGGAAGATGCCTCTCGGCCTAGCTTTACGACTCGACCAAGGATTTCGTGTCCGAGAATGATGGGTAGAGGAAGCTGAATTTTACCGTGAAAATATTTGACATCCGAGCCGCAAACCCCCGCCATTTCCACCGCCACAAGCCCTCCATTGGAAGGGATCTCAGGCAGCGGGTATTCGCGAAGCTCAAGTTTATTTGGTTCCAGCAAGATTGCCGCTCTACTCGTTTGAGCCATAAAACCTCCTTGTCTTGCTTCTTATGTGACTCGAGCTTCCCGGGTGGCACTCAATTTCCGTCCTATTAATTTTATATCCACTGTCTCGTATGAGACTGACGGTTTACTATCGCTCCCTGCCACTTGGGACAAACTAGCGGATCTATTTCAGTTGCCTCTTACATTAGGCGTGACCCGAGCCCTTCTTGCTCCCGTTAATCATACAAGCACGCCTCCTATGGTTTCAACTATCAGACAAAGACTGAGTGTCAAGGCCAGTAAGGTGATCGAGATTAAGACCCTGCGTGACAGATTCCTAACAACGCAAACCGTCGACGGCTTATTTTGGCGGCCCGGCAATAAGCTTAAAACCACCCCACCCAAACTCTGCTACTGGTTTTTTTAAACCTAATCCAAAAATGTCGATGAGAACAAACTTGTCTGGATGTCCGGCAAGATAGTGAGAGTAAAGTTCTACGAATCGTTTTTTTTCCCGGTAACTGGCTCGGAAAAATTCTTCTCCGACATAGAGCCTATAAGGGCGATACTTCGCATCAAGTTTAATCCAATAGCGTGTGCCTCGCGGGCCTACCGAATCCAACCATTGCTTGTATCTGGCTATCTGAATTTCTGCTGCCCTAATATTTTTTCCGGAGGCCCACGCTGTAGGGACTAGGAACATTGAGAGGCTAACAACCAAGGCCATGATCATGCGCACAAAGCACCTCCAAATTCAGCTTGTTTTTGTGCATCGGAGCAAAACGCTTGCCAGACTAGAAAACTTTGAATTGTGGGAGCACCGCTGTTGAGTTCGGTTGGAACAGACATGCAAACTTGTCCGAAGTGGCCAAACTCAGTCTTCTTGGTCGGCCAGCAAAGGACAAAGCGTTAGCAGCAAGTTTGAAACTCGCTCTACGCGAATGATCCAATTCGGTGTTTCTGGTTATACGATGGCTGTTTAAAGGCTAATGAAGGAAACGTTGGTTACGATTGATGCGGGGAAGGAAAGATATGTTAATGGTTTAGTCTTCAGGGAGAAGGCCGGCGTCCGCCCGTTTTTCGCTCGTTCCGTCTTGGTGAAGGTTGCACCTCACCGCTAGGACTTGGAGGGCTTAGGGTATCATGAAAGTTAGACACCCTTCGTGTGACTGGCCGAGCTATCCGATGTCGAGTTTCAGTTTTTTCCCTAGCCAGAGCGCGGACTCTAGGTGATCCCGCACCGAGTCACCGGTCTCGGGATGGACGAGAACATCCAAGCCTTCGCGGTTTATCATTAACCAGGGAACGAGCTTGCCGAACTGGTAGGGCGAAAACACCACTTGGTACATGGCCCTGGTATGTGGTCCGACAGGTTCATCATGCCATCGTCCAAGCCTAACTCTAAACCGTGAGCCCAGTCCCTCACGGACACGTGCGGCTGCAGCCCGGCTTGAGGAGTTGTAGTAGACGTGGGCATGAAAACCGGTGATCTTGACAGATTTTTTCTTCATCATAATTGGCTCCATCTAATTTGAAATCGAGCTGGTGAGACGGGGTAGAGGACAAGTTTCATCATCGACGCAGTCCCTGTACAACATTGGCCATCAGTTCCTCAAAATCGCCGAGTGCGTTGAACTTAGGTGCCCCGCCAAGGTGGGGCGTCACAATGACATTGTGTAACCCGAGCAGAGGGTCGTTCTCTTGGCCGGGCTCGTCATACGGGGGGTCAAGCCCGAACCCGCCCAGCCTCCCCGAGGCAAGGGCCTCGATCAATGCCCCACGCTCGACGAGTTCGGCACGTGACACGTTGATGAGCAGCGCGCCGGGCTTGATCATTGCAAGCTCACGGCAGCCAATGATGCTGCGGGTACTGGGGCCGCCCGGCAGATGCAGGCTCACGCAGTCCGAAATTGCAAGCAGCTGATCCAGAGTGCAATACGTTGCCTGGTAGCTCCGTTCCTCGTCCGCAGGCAGGCGACGGCGCTGGGTGTAGGCGATGCGCATGCCAAGTGCCGATGCCCGCAGCGCGAGCTCCCGTCCGATCTCACCGAGCCCGATAATGCCAATTTGCCCACCGAACAGAGTCCGTATGCCGCTGATACGTGCCCAGTTCGCATTGGGCGTATGCGCCCGGTTGTAGCACGTCGGCGAGTAACCCGCCGCCCGCAGCTGTCTTGTGCTGACGAGGCCGACGGTCTCGTTGAGCTTACGCGCGAGTGCGAGCATCATGGCAAGTGCATGCTCCGCGCAGGCGATGTTGGCCCGGCGTCTCAGGGTGAGCACTCGGATACCCGCGTGTTCGCATGCGGCAAGATCAATGCGTGACGTTACGGTGCCGTATTTTTGTACGATTTTGAGTGTACTCCCCGCTGCAGCAATCTCACGCGCGCCGATTCCAAACGCTTCTACCATGACAACCTGCGCGCCTGGCAGATTCTCGAGTAGCATGGCTTCATCCGTGACTAGTCGGACTTTGCAGGGGTAGAAACTTCCAATGCGAGCACGCAACCGCTGGCACCAGCCTTTAAAATCCGGCAGCTCATGTGCAAAGAACTCTGAAAATGCCGTCATACGAACGGCAGGTGTAGCGGGATCCAAAATGACCTGGATCAACCGTAGAAAAGGATCGTCTTCGACGACGACAATTGGTCGTGGTGAGTTAACCATGGACACGATTAAGAGTTCAGACCTACCGGTGGTTCCGGATCGATTTTCAACGCCTTAAGCACCCGGGTGTGCATGTTGTAGGCGCCTATCAGCATTGTGAGCTCCACGGTCTGGCGCTCACTGTAATGGGCCCGCAGAGCCTTGAACACGGTTTCTGGCACGGCAATCTCCTGGGTCATCGAATCGACATAGGCGAGCAGCGTACGCTGCTCATCACTGAACAGGTCCGATGATCTCCAGTCAGTGAGTGCATTGACTTGGGCCGACGTCAATCCCTCCTTAAGGGCATAGCTGGACCCGTGCGCATGCAGGATGTAGTCGACGCCGTTTAGAATGGCGACCCGCATCACCGCAAGCTCTCGGCTCTGGCCGTCGATCTTGGTTTGGTAGCGAATTGCGGCGTTGAAGTCGAACCAAACGGTGGCGATCGGTGGACTGTGCAGCATCATGCGGTAGATATTCAATAGTCGACCACCACGGGCGCTGCGGATTTTAGCGATAAGGTCGGACAGTTCCGGATGATTCTTTTCGTCGATCAATGATACGCGTGCCATGGATTTTCTGTACGAGAGATCACTTTTGACCCCTTTTCCTCTTGATTGAGTTTAACCTTTCTTACTCCAATGCAGAAAAAATATCCAACTTAGTTTTCCGACCGGCGCGTCGTGAGCCGCCACCAGGGTTCCTTCCTCGGACCCGGCCCCCTGCACCTAGCTGGAGCATCACACATTTTAGGGTAGAGCCGATGTCATCTTGACATGACAGGAGGCTACCAATATTCTCTATGTTAAAAGGAAAAGTCCATCATTAACAGACTACGGGAGTGGACCCCGCGGATGATGGTCATGGAACGCCTGCAGGAGGGATGAAACTATGGGTACCACCAGTAAATCTGTCATTATCGACGCAGACGCCCATGTCGTTGAGTCTGCTCACACCTGGGATTATATGGACCCGTCCGAGCGACAGTATCGCCCCGTAGCCCTTGAGGCCCGGGAAGAAGCAGGAGTGAAACTTCAGTTCTGGCTCATCGATGGGAAAGTGAGAGGATTCCGCTTTCCTGTGTTCTCAGCCGATGAGTTGGAGAAGCGATCTCATCAGGTCGGCCGTAAATTCGCCGATGTCCAGGAATCCCGCGAAATGGGCAACATTGACCTGCGCCTGCGGCACATGGATCAGAGTGGCATCGACATACAGGTGCTTCACAACACCATATTCATCGAATCTGCCGCGGACCGTGCAGCGGTAGAGATCGCTCTGTACAAAAGTTGGAACCGCTGGTTGGCCGATATCTGGCGGCAGGGGAAGGGTCGTCTACGGTGGTCTTGTATGGCGCCGACGTTGAGCATAACGGATGCGCTGGACCAAATCCGTTTCTCCAGGAAAAACGGCGCTTGTGCCGTGCTGATGCGTCCCGTTGAAGGCAACCGCTTGCTTGGGGACCCGTATTTCTACCCGATTTATGACGAGGCGAGTCGCCTCGACATGACGATCGCCGTGCACATCGCCAATGGCAGCGCCTGGCTCAATGACCTGTATCGACATCCTGTCGCGGTAGCGTCCACGTTACACCGTTTCAGAATACCCACCGTGGCTGCTTTCAACGATGTACTCCTCAGCGAGATCCCTCAGAGATTTCCCAACCTTCGTTTCGGATTCATCGAGGCCAGCTCACAGTGGTTGCCCTGGGCGCTGCGCGAGGCTAGGAACCGTTTCAAAACGTTGGGGCGCGAGTGGGCCGACAACGTCGGGCGAGCGTACCGGCTTTTCGTTACCTGTGAAAACTCCGATGACTTGCCGTACATCGTGCAGCAGGCAGGGGAAGACTGTCTGGTCATCGGGACGGACTACGGACACACGGACACATCGAGTGACGTGGATGCCATCAAGGTATTCAAAGCGAGAACGGACCTGGCCCCTGAATTGAAACAGAAGGTCCTGAGTGACAATGCTCGAATTCTGTACGGGTTGTAACATTTCCTGTTCCGAATGAGTTCAATTTGACTTGACGCTTGGCCCTACGGAGTGTTGGGATTGAGCTCGCACGCCGGGATCAAGTTGACTTCAGAGAACCTCATGGGATATATCTGCGGCCTGTGCAGGTAGATAGAGTCTGATCGCGCTTACAGACATAGTGCAAAGCTGAAGAAAGGAAGATTCTCGCCCTCATGGAAAACGAGATCGAAAATGCACTTGAGCGATTTATCCGCAAGACGCGAGAGCTGTTCGCCACGGAACCCGAGCTGGACAAGCGGTGGGCGGGACTATCTCCGTTTCTCGTGGAACTGCTCGCAGACCCCGCGGTTTTGAAGGCGTCGAAGAGTTGGCCGGAATGTGTCCCGGCAGAAGGAAGAGCCGAGAATCTGCTGTTCTACGAAGACCCGGACTACAAGTTCGCGGTCAATGGTCTGACGAAGGGAGTCGTCAGGCAAGGCCGACCCATGCGCATTCACGATCATGCTCACATCTACACGCTCTACGGAGTACTTGACGGACACGAGCGGGTCGAGCGGTACGAGCGGGTCGACGATTGTTCCAGACCGAGCTACGCCGAGATAATCCGGACCACCGATCTTCTCGTAGGTCCCGGGCAGATCGATCTCGTAAAGCCCTTTGAGATTCATAGAGAGACGACTGTCGGCGAGAGGACAGTAGCGGTGATCATCCGTAGCGAGAAGTCGGGTGGGTTCAATCAAGGCAGATACAACCCGGAAACGAACGAATATTATGAAAGCCTGGGACCTCGGCAGATACCCACGGAAATGCTGCCGAAGAGAGCTAAAATGGCCACGGGCTTCGACAATCGACTGCCACTACAAGCCGTCGCGCGTACCGATAAAATTTAACTCGAGTAAGCATTCACTCGAGCCTGAAAGGGGAAACTCGGAATGGAAAGAGCCGGCAAACGCGAAGCGCCAGTTCATTTTGTGAAGGCCTCGCTTAACTACCTCCTCAACACGGGAGAGAAACCAGTGACTTACTCGGAACCGCGTTCTCGCCTCTCACGGCATACGGGACAGTATGAGGAGCGCATGGTGACTATTCACGACGGTCGGCCGCTCGCCGATCGACTTTCCCTAGACCAGGATGGATTTATTTTCATTAACCATGAGACCCAGGTATCGGATTTCTACGATGAGCACGACGTGAGATCAGTCTACTATCCCGAAGTCGATCGTTTGGTAAAGGACCTAACCGGGGCGTCAAGAGTGTTGATCTTTGACCACACCCTGCGCGCCGAGGACGACGCAACGGGGGAAGAGAAAAAAGTGCGAGGGCCCGTCCGAAGGGTGCATAACGACTACACCGAATGGTCCGGGCCGCAACGGGTGCGCGATCTGCTCCCCTCTGAAGAGGCAGAGGTGCTTCTCCAAAAACGGTTTGCAGTCATCCAGGTATGGCGGCCGATTCGGAAACCCGTGCAAACGGCGCCGATCGCGATTGCCGATGCCCGAAGCATAGCACCGAAGGACCTGATCCCGGCGGAGCGAAGACACCCCGATCGGGTTGGCGAGATTTATCACATCACCTACAACCCTGACCACCGCTGGTTCTATTTCCCCAACATGCAAAGAAATGAGGCGCTGGTATTTAAGTGTTATGATTCGGAAAAAGACGGTAGGGCGCGGTTCGGTGCACACGCGTCCTTTCATGACCCGAGCAGCCCGCCAGGTGCACCGGCCCGTGAAAGCATTGAAGTCCGCACCTTCGCTTTCTTCTCTCCCACGGCACCGGCTGGGGTCTCACGCCTATGATAGCCATGTCTGTGCCAGCCCAGAGAAAAGTCGTGTGAGAAACTAGCGAGCAGAGGTGTAGTTGAGCCTCGCGCTGGAGCGAGCTGGTGGAGCGGCTTGGAGAGGAGCGCGGCCCGGGAAAGAACCTACTGAAACTTCTCAATTGGTAACCCGTGCGATCTAAAAGATGGCTGTGGTAAAACGGTATCGGGCACACGGTCGGCTTATTTCACGTCGGGAACTGTTACGGTTCATGCTGGGGGTAAGCGCATTGACTGTCAGCCGTGGCACCGCCGATGCATTTATACGACGACCCATCCCAGGCAGGGGAGAGTCGTTACCTACCATTGGTCTCGGAACATGGCAGACATTCGACGTCGGCAGATCGGAATCCGAGCGCGCGCCGCTGCGGAAGGTGTTACGCCGGTTCGTCCAACTCGGTGGCAGCGTCGTTGACTCCTCGCCCATGTACGGGCGGTCGGAGCGTGTCGTCGGCGATCTTGCTGCTGAACTTGACGTGCACAAGCAACTCTTTGTTGCTACCAAGGTCTGGACTAGAGGGCGTGATGCGGGCATCCTCCAAATGGAGCAGTCGTTCCAGCGGTTGCGCACGGAGCAGGTGGATTTGATGCAGGTCCACAACCTGGTGGATTGGCGTACGCATCTCGGTACGTTGAGACGGTGGAAAGAGCAGGGCAAAATTCGCTACATCGGCGTGACGCACTACACCGAGAGCGCCTACGACGAACTCGCGCGCGTGCTTGAGACAGAGGAACTCGACTTCGTTCAGCTCAATTACTCGGTTGGTGAGCGGGAAGCGGAGCACCGTCTGTTGCCGCTGGCCGCCGAGCGGCGCATGGCCGTGCTCGTAAACCGGCCGTTTGCACAGGGGGCACTGTTCCGTAAGGTGCGTGGCAAGGCATTGCCGTCATGGGCCGCGGACCTTTGTTGCGCGAGCTGGGCGCAGTTGTTCCTTAAGTTCGTGATCTCACACCCCGTGGTTACTTGTGCCATCCCGGCAACGAATAAGGTCCATCACCTGGTGGACAACATGGGGGCAGGTGTGGGGCCGCTTCCCGATGCGACCCTACGTGAACGCATGGCCCGCTACGTTGCCAAAATATAATGTATTAGATAAGGAAATAGGAATCAACTCATCATAGATAAAAAGATAATAGCCGTTTTTTTGTATAGGCCTGACCGTAGTACCGCCAAAATTAAAGATTTGGTTTAACTTATTCTGGGTGAAACGGATCCTGTCCTTAAGGCCCGCGTACATCGTG
>JBHHYU010000034.1:0-29691 GCA_046757725.1 Binatia bacterium | reverse complement strand
CCGATCCACCTCGCATGATACCGGTATCCAACTCCAGCCAAGCAGCCAGGATATCTACATTAAGGCTCTGTACCCGACGGATCATCGATACTCGACCCCGATCACGTGACGGACCCGGACTTCCTTCGTAAATTTCCTTAAGGCGTCCTTTAGCCTCGGATGGTGGTATGGTGCGAATATAGGGCATCGTCTCTCCTTAGAACTATTTTTGCTGTTGACGTTTAGCTACCCCCAGTTTCCTTAACGCTTGATTCTCTTGCGGCACGGTCCCCATGTCAAGGGGCGGAACCGGGTGAAATAGGATCAACCTACTACTGTCGTCTTGTCTGAAAAAGCGCTTTCTTGACGGTCCTTTCTCACGTCAATACGGGTGGCCTCGTAACGGAAAAATTGAGGGCCTCCTTATCAGAAACGAGGTCTGTAAAGAAAGAGGGCCCAAGAGTATGCCTAGGACGGGAAAAAAGGGGAACCAGTAGCTTTTTGTAATCGTTTGCAAGGCCAACCGGGTGGTTTTAATAACGGGTGTCAAAATGAATCATTCACTTCGTGAACCCACGACCACTGAAAAGCTTAAATGGGTAGCCTGTCCTCAGATCCAAGCCATCCCGACGGGGGGCACAGGGCTTTACTTCGTTCGATACATCCGATCCCCTACATCCCCAAAACCGGGTAGTATGTAACCGTGATCAGTTAGTTTCTCATCGATGGCCGCAGCGTATATTGAGACATCGGGGTGCCTTTCGGACAATTCCCTGATCCCTTCCGGTGCAGCGAGTAGACAGACAAATTTAACAGACTTGGGTTTCACTGTCTTGAGACGGTGCATGGCTGCGGCAGCGGAATGCCCGGTTGCCAGCATGGGATCAACGACGATCAGTTCCTTCCCCTCTACTGCAGGCGGCATTTTAAAATAGTATTCCACCGCTGCTAGTGTTTCCGGATCACGATAGAGACCAATATGTCCGACTCTCGCTGATGGAATGAGATCTAGCATTCCATCAAGGATTCCATTACCAGCTCTCAAGATCGAAACCAGGACAATGTTTTTTCCTTCAAAAAAAGGGGCCCTCATGGGAGTAAGCGGGGTTTCAATATCGGCATAATACAAAGGCAAGTCTCGTGTGACTTCATAAGCCAGAAGCGTGCTGATCTCTTTGAGCAGATCACGAAACTGATTGCAGCGCGTTTCTTTTTTCCGCATTAAACTGAGTTTATGTTGGACCAATGGATGATCGATAACGGTTACTGCCGACATCGCGGGGCTCCTTTCCTGCTCATCAAATTATGATCCTACTCCACGGTTTGACACGGGCTCAAGACCGACGGGGTTTCCAAAGGAGAGAAACGATAGCTTACCTTTTTGGCCGACCGCCGGGTTTCAAACTCCGTGGTGGATATCACTCGAACTAAAAGACCGTTCCATCACTGTCGAGCGTGATGGGTGGTTTTCCGTCCCGACGCAGTTCATGGGCAATTTTTCGTCCCGCCGTCCACGTTCCCCCCTGTAGGATTTTAACTAAGGGAAAATGTTTCTCATCCATTTGAAGATTACCGCGAACTTTATGGGCGATGAGGTCGAGAAGCGCAACCGTAAGAGCTCGCCATTCGACTATTAAGGTCGATCCCGGTTGATGAGTTTGTCCGGCTTCATTCGGGTCTTTGAGTTCAATCAGTTTGCAGTCAAGCAGCAATCCACCATTTCGATATTCGGCAAGCCCGGTCAACTGATCCATCCCTTCAATGGATAGTCCGAACGCTTCCAGCGGTTCCACTAGAGAATAGGAGAGCCATTGTGACAATTTATGAAAGGGAATCAATTCGCTGCCTTCTTGCTCAGTTTGGAGAAGGGGATGAGGCCAACAATCGCCTAGGTTGATATTTTCCAAAGTGATTCGCCCCGGCCAGATGGAACCGAACGCTTTCATAATGGTGTCGAAAATGAATACGGCGGAGAGTTGGTTATCTTCGGCATGTTGAACCAAATAATCAAACAAACATCCCAAGCGAGGAGTCGATTCTCCGAAATATTCCGGATGATTCAAGACGGCTTTCCCCAATTGATTCATTAACGTTGTTCGCCCTTGCAGGCCCAATAAAGGATTGTTGCATTCGACCTGAAATCCCTCCGCGAGCTGTTCAGGGCTCAAACGAATCAAAGCCTCGCCATCAGCCCTCAAGGGTTTATGGGAATCTAAAGAGAATCGGCCTTCTAGAAACAGACTGAAGGCGGCAACGGCCAATCCTTCAGAACGGGTAAATAGTTGTTGTGTTCGATTTTCTTTGTAACGCCAATTCATGCCGGCACCGGCATCCAGAAGCACACTAACAATCACTAAATCAAAGAGGATTCGACCTCGTTCCAGAGGGTCGACTTCACTGAGGTCCTGCTCGATCCAGGACATACGATGAATCCCGCCCGCGTCAAAATGTCTCCAGCGACTATGGTAGGGGACATGGAGATCAGGATAATTTTCTTTGATGACGGTGATCACATAATCGACTGTTGGGTTCAGTCGCCTGGCCTGATACTGAAAATAGGCCAGCTTCCCTTTTTGGGCCAATGCCAGGATTTGTCTGCATCGATCACGGATGGCTGCTGGAGACAGGAGGTATGCGACGAGATTATAATTTTTCAAGGATGGTCCTCTTCACCAAAACAAGGAAGACACATCCTCCAGCTCTGCCTGAACCTTTACGAGATTGCAATCTTAGCGGGAGGCTGCCGTCTCAATTCGTAATTTCCTTATGGGGAGAAACTTTCTTTAAAAAAAGATTTCAAATCCGAGAATTGCGTGGAGCTCTAGACCCCTCTCCAGGGACACGTAAAACCTTGTCCGATGGGCGAGGATGCTTTATTCAAAGATCCGCCCTTTGGTCCGTTTCAAATTTAAATCGCCAGGACCGGTATCTTCGGAATAATAGCCTGCCGCCTTTTTTGCGGCTATTTCTACCTGAGCATCATCCGGGATCAATTCGTCGGGAAGACTGACTCTCTTTGCAACCTCGATGCCTGATTCAATGATGGCGTCGAACTTGAGATTACTCATCGAAACAAAAGAATCGATTTTAGTGATTCCGAGCCAATGGAGAACATCAGGCATCAATTCCTGAAAGCGCACATCCTGAACTCCCGCCACGCACTCGGTTCGTTCAAAGTATGCATCCGCCGTGTCTCCTCCTTCTTGTCGCTTACGGGCGTTATAAACCAAAAACTTGGTAACTTCTCCCAAAGCCCGCCCTTCTTTACGATTATAAACAATCACACCGGCCCCGCCGCTTTGCGCAGCTTTGATACAGACTTCGATGCCATGGATTAAATAGGGCCGGCAAGTACAAATATCGGAACCAAAAACATCCGAACCGTTACACTCATCGTGCACTCGGCAGGCTAAAAATTTTTTAGGGTCAATGATGGTGCCGACTTTTCCAAAAAGATATACGGTTTGTCCACCAATGGGTGGCAGGAATACTTTCAGATCGTGGCGGGTGACCAACTCCGGATACATCCCCCCGGTGCCTTCGAAAAGGTGTTGCCGCAAATCAGTCTCCTTGACTCCGAAGCGTTCAGAAATTCCCGGAAGATACCAAACCGGCTCAATCGCTGCCTTTGTCACGACACAGTTCCCATTTTCCAGGAGAATCTCTCCGTCAGGTTTGAGGCGTCCCTGTTCCGTGGCTAACTGAAATTCGGGTAACGCGATATGAGCGCGGGTGATAGCAATGGTCGGGCGGATATCAAATTCTTTGTCCAATTGCTCTTTGAAACACTGGCTCACCATCGCTCCATAAGGATCCAGGGAAACGATTTTGGCCGGATCATGCCAGGAAGGATGGGGACCGATGGTATTGGTTGGAGACGTGTTGGTTAAATCCGGTTTGTACTCCGGGTCAAGTTTCCCCGCCGCTACTGCTAATGCACGGTAAATGGTATAAGAACCCGAGTGGGTGCCAATCACATTTCGATGAGCGACATGTGTCGTGCTTCCGATAATTGGACCTCGCCCCTGAGGTGTTTCGGCCCCCCATTGGACAGGGAACGGCCTCTCGTCATACAAAGAAGGGTGCGAGGTCAACACGATGTGATTCCGGGATTTTCTTTCCGGTGTTTTCACTTGTTTTGACATAAATCGCGTTACATCTAACTTCTTTTTTGATCCGGGAACAGACTCTCTCTTTTTCGACTCATAATGAGCTTAATGAAAAAGTCGAGAAATTTTACACTCTTATAGATTATCCTATCGTTGTTTATAACTCAAGATACCGTGTTGAATCATTTAAAAGGTAGCCCATGTCGAAAAGTGAACTACGATCTTAGCAGGCGGGGTCCATCGCTCTACCTGTTACGCTGTGACGGTAAACGGTAAATGAGAAGGTTGCGTGTTGGATTCAGTGAATCCGAATAGGAGAGAGCCTATGCTGGAACTTTATCATAACGAGATGTCCACGTGTTCGCAGAAGGTCCGTTTCGCGCTCGCCGAGAAGGGGCTTAAATGGACAGGGCATCATCTCAATCTGAGAGCCCGAGATCAACAAAGGCGTGAGTACATTAGACTCAACCCCAACGCCGTCGTTCCGACACTTGTTGACAATGGAAACCCAGTTATTGAATCAACGGTCATCAACGAATACCTCGATGATGCCTACCCCACGTGTGCGTTGCGTCCGGTTGACCCCAACCAATGTGTCCGGATGCGTCTGTGGACGAAACAGCTCGACGAAGGCGTGCACGCTGCAACGGGTGTATTGAGCACCGGTATCGCCTTCCGCTACCAGAAGCTTGCGCTTCCGGCTGCTGAGCTTGAGGCCTTGATTAAGAATGTTCCTGACCCGGCCAAGCGCGAGCGGACTCGCGAAAACATCATGCAAGGAGTGAACTCGCGTTATTTTGTTGGTGCGCTCAAGAGATTCGATAAACTGGTAGCGGATTTTGAAACGGCGTTAGCCGAGGGTCCATGGCTTGCGGGAAGCGAATTCTCGTTGGCAGACATTGCCTACGCGCCGTACATGGTTCGTCTGGGGCATCTTCAGTTGGGCATACTATGGGACGAGCGTTCACACGTGGCTGCCTGGTTCGCACGTCTCAAAGAACGGGCCGGCTTCAAGTCAGCCATCGTCGAGTGGCTTAACCCATCCTATGTGATGCTGATGGAGAAAAAGGGAAAAGAGGTACAATCAAGACTCAAAGCTCTCTTGACGGAGCCTATCTGACGACAAAGTGAGTCGACCGAATCCGAAAGTGGCATTTTTTGTTAAGAATCATCGAGGCAGGTCATTACACATTAGTGATACCTTCTTCTCCTCTCACGTCTGGTCTTCTTTAAGGTAGTTATCAAAGCATGTTGCGGTGGTGGACCATGGTCATAACCGGGCTGTTTTTGACGAAGATCTGTCCCATAACCTGTCTCCCTTGACCCTCCCTTAGCAAAGGAGAGGCCTGGAGTGCCGCTTGACGTCGAGCAGCAACTCCGCCTAAGGTAGAAGTATCCTAGGGTTCAGGAAGGCGCCCCAGTTCAATCACAAGGGTGCGTGTAACAAACCCTTCGACAGGCTTGGCCTGCCATTGACTATGAATCAGGAAGAGACTCTTTACCGCTTTTCAGGTGCGCAAGGGCACCCGTGGGTGGCGGTGGACGTCCTCATCTACACATTGGTAAAAAAGGCACTCCAGTGTATTTTGGTCCGGATCAAGGAGGGTCCCTTCACCGGGCAGTGGGCTTTTCCCGGCGGGTTGGTTGGGGCTGAAGAATCTCTCGATCAAGCTGCGGAGCGTGAGGTCCATGAGAGGACCGGTGTTCGAAACGGCTACCTGGAACAACTCTACACCTTTGGCAAACCGGAAAGAGACCCTGCCACCCGTGTGGTTTCGGTGTCCTACCTGGCCTTGGTTCCCTATCAAGAGGTCAGGCTGGATCCGGCATCAAAGTATGCGGGCATCCGGTGGGTCGCTGCCAATCGGATCCCTCGCCTTGCCTATGACCACGATCAGGTGAGGCGCTTGAGTCTCCAGAGGCTTCGCTCAAAACTCCAGTATACGAACATCGTGTATAGCCTTCTTCCGCCGGAGTTCACGTTGGGAGAGCTCCAAGAGGTTTATGAAACGATTCTCCACCGCCCTCTGGATCGGCGCAACTTCCGCAAAAAGATCCTTGCCCTTGGGTTACTCAAACAGCTTCAGACAAAACGTCGCGGCACTCACCGTCCTGCTTCGCTCTATGCTTTTATGAAAAGACTGCCGATGGTTATTGAAATGGTTTAGGCCAGCTTCAGAAGAAAGCACACCTGAATCTTTCAATGGGTGGTATGGCCAAAGATATCGCTATGCCTTAGTTCTGATGCTCTAAAAAAATCGGCCACATAGGAACTTTTCGGCTGGCGCATGAGATTCTCGGTCGTATCCACCTGCTCGAAACGGCCAGCTTTCATGACGGCAATACGATCTCCTAAAGCCACGCCGTCTGCTAAATTGTGGGTGACGTAAAGCGTCGTCAAGCGGTTCTCCCGGTGAAATTTAACGATCTCGCCACGCATCCGGAGCCGATTGGGCGCATCAATATTGCTTAACGGTTCATCCATGAGCATGACGCGGGGAGAAGTGGACATAGCCCGACCCATCGCAACCCGCTGTTGCTGGCCGCCGGAAAGTTCCTGCGGTTTGCGGCCAAAAAAACTCTCTTCAATGCCTAGCCTCTGGGTCAGTGGCCGCATGAAATCACCGATCTTTTCCTTGGACCATTTCCGGATTTTCAGCGGCAGAGTTAAATTGGTGTAGGCTCGATCGTCAAAAACTCTCATGTGAGGCCAAAGGGCATAATTCTGGAAAATCATCTGAACGCCTCTATGGCCGGGCGGTAGATCGTTGACGGGAACGCCGCCGATATAGATGGTGCCACTATCTGGAGTCTCCAGACCGGCGATAAGCCTCAATACGGTAGTTTTACCGCAACCGCTCTCCCCTACGATGACCAGTAGTTCTTCGTCGTTAACGTTGAGATCGGCATGATCCACGGCGACGATAGAATCGAACCGTTTGGTCACATCCTGTAACTGCACGGAAAGCATATGGGTGCAAGCTAATGCGTCGCAGGTAAGAATGCAACAGGTTTTACTCGTTCACTTGATGGTGATGCTTAAGTGAGGGTGGGTATTTTCTCCGACTGCAGCGGATGGAGTTTCGAGGAGAGAGAGGTTGAATTCAGGAACACAATTGAATTAGATTGCTTCCTCCGAGAGTTCCAGCGCTGGGGGGTTACCGTTAATATGATGGAGTTTCTAGGTTCAGATGTCTTAGTTCATGTTCTTTTGTTGATTCTGGGACTAGGGTTAGTGAGTAAGGGCGGCGATCTTTTTGTTGAGTCAAGCGTAGAGATGGCGCACATCCTTAGAGTACCGCACATCGTAATCGGCGCCACCATTGTCAGTCTTGCGACCACTGTTCCGGAACTTACGGTTTCGGTCATGGCAAGCATGGTAGGTAATTCGGGCATCGCCTTGGGCAACGCGGTTGGATCTGCGATCGCAAATATCGGTCTGGTTATTGGATTAGTGGCCTGCATGACGAAGATTGATGTTGACTTGGAGGACTTTCAACGGCGAGCGTGGTGGATGGTTGGAAGTGCAATTCTGGTAATTTTCTTTACGTGGCGACTCCGGCTAGGGCCCGTCTTTGGAATGATTCTTCTGCTGGTATCGATTGCCTATCTGTTCGTTGACTACTGGATTGCCCGCCAGCGTAAAACAGAAATCACCAAGGAAGACTCCCAAGAGCCCAAGAAAGTCGGCTCGTTAAAAAAATCGGTATTCCTGTTTCTGATCGGTTTAGCCCTGGTCATCTTTGGGAGCCGTATTCTGGTGCAATCCGGTATTGCTCTCGCAACAGCCATGGGTGTCCCTTCAGTCATTATCGGGCTCTCCATCATTGCGGTGGGGACGTCGCTGCCGGAACTCGTAACTGGAATTGCAGCGGCACGAAAGGGAGTTCCCGATTTATCGGTTGGAAATATCGTGGGTGCCAATGTTCTCAACTTGGCGCTCATCGTCGGCCTGTCTTCTTGGATCCATCCCCTGACGCTCACCCGTTTTACGCAGCTCTATTCCTTTCCGTGGCTTGTGATTTTTATCTTCGCCATGATTTGGGTATTTCGATCACAAGGTAAAGTTAGGAGAAGAGAGGGATTGATTCTTTTGTCTTTATACCTGGCCTACATCCTTGGGCTCATGGTTTTACCGATGGTTCTGGACATCTAAAAGGCCAGCCGGACTTTTTCCCGCTAAGCCGATCCTTTACCCGGAAGGCCTGCGAGGTGGGGGGAGGCAGACTTTCCTAGATCCGCCGCTTGACCCGAGCTCGTTGTTTTACGAGGACTCCTCTAGAGTTCTTAAAAGGGGATCAAGTAAGACCCAATAGACTCGCCGCATTCCCTCCCAAAATTTTCTGTTTATCCTCTGCCGGGATGGATAAGGCGTGGACAACATCTACAGACCTTTTGAGAGGGATCGGTACCGGAGGAAAGTCACTGCCGAAGAGGACGTGTTCAACCCCTACCGTTTGGAGCGCACAAAGGATCGCCGGAGTATGGAGGCAGACGGTGTCGAGAAAGAGCTGCCGTATATACGTACCCGGAGGGTGTGTTAAAAGATCCGGCTCCCAGGGACCGAAGCTCCTGTCATGTCTAAGTTCATAGCCGAAGCCGAGTCTACCTGGAAGCATCGGCACAGCACCCCCCACATGGGCACACACCATTTTTAGGTTAGGAAATCTTTCTAGTCCACCCATCAGAATAAACCGGATGAGAGACAGGGTCGTATCGAAAGGTCTCCCGATCATCTCCGGGAGACGAAAAATGTCCATTTTTTCCGCTCCTATCGTGACGCGTGGCGGATGGACAAAGAGAGGGACGGCGAGCTCAGTAACCAGCTCAAAGAAAGGTAAAGCACGGGCCGAGTCGAGATACTCCCCATTCACGCTCGAGTTGACCATGATCCCTTTCAGCCCATAATCACGGATCGCACGCTCGGTCTCTTTAAGGACCCGGTCGTCACCAAAGGGCATCGATGATGCGAGTCCAACGAGATGCTTCGGGTGTTTGATTGTCATCTCGGCGGCAAAATCGTTGAATTCCTTAATCACCCTCAACGGGTCTGTCTCTTCGGGTGTACGGATCCAGTTGTTGCCGAAAACCGTGATGTCGACTCCTGCCCTTTGTTGTTCCTCTAGAAGTCCTTCGACATCAAAAATCGTCTTTGGTGATTTCGCATGAAACCAGCTCTGAGGGACGAGATGTGAGTGACAATCAATGACCATAATTGCTAATTGTTTTGATTTTCTAAATTATGCGGTCACAAATAGAGTTGTCAACCCATGGTCAGCTTTCCGGTAAAAAGGGTGGTTCCTCAGGAGAAAACCTTCCGGCCTGAGTCAATGAGTCTGTGCCTCGACGGCCACCCTCCCGTCCCCTTTGGGTGAGCTCTCCGATGGCCTGGGCCTGCCTCCAACCTCCACGTCCCTACGCCTCAAACCTCCAGGTTTCCTCCCTCGGAACCCGATGCATGGGTGCACGGCGCAGAGGGGGTAGGCTCCGAAGATAGGGAGACGTTAAATCGTGGTCGTGCTTGACGCTCGTGCTTCGTGTCGAACACGAAGTACGACGAACACGAGCCACGAAATGGGTTCCTACTGAGGACAGGCCCCATGCGCCTAACTGGGGCATCAGGCTTTTTAGGGCAGAGTACCCATGACCGGAAGTCGGAATTCCGGCTCGTATCCGATGCTCCTTTTGGTAAAGAAAAGCAGGATGGGGTATGTTAGACAAATGAGTGTCGTGAAACCCTCGAAACTACAAATTGAAAGGCTCATCCGTGGAGCCATGGGCGAGATCAAATCCGACCTGATTGTGACGGGAGGAAAGCTCATCAATGTCTATTCCGGCGAGATACTCACCGGCATGGAGATTGCTGTTCTGGACGGAAGGATATGCTATGTGGGTCCGAATGCAGCCCATACCCGCGGGCGCGCAACGCGTCACTTGAATGCCCAAGAGTTTACGATTGCCCCTGGCTTTATCGATGGTCACACCCATATAGGTCATTTCTGCCGGCCCTATGAATATCTTCAGGCCTATCTGCCTCATGGGACTACATCGCTGGTAGCCTCATGTGATGAGCTCGCGAGCGTTTTTGGTTTTAAGGGGATCCAGCTCTTCCTCGATGAGGTGCAAGCCCATCCCGCACGCGTGTTCACTATGATCCCTATGGTTGCTCCACAGGATCCCCTTTTATGCAGTACGGCTTCTCTTTCCTCGTCTGAGATCGCTGAAGGCCTGGCGAACCCATGTGTCTTAGGGTTGGGCGAGATTGTTTCTTGGTTGCGTCTGATTCAGGAAGACCCGGAAATCCTGGAGCGCGTCGAAATGACCTTGAATCAAGGAAAAATTGTTCACGGTCACACCTCCGGAGCCCACGACCGGAAGCTCTGCGCCATTGCCGCGGCGGGGATCTCCTCCTGCCATGAAGCAATTCGTGAGCAGGATGCGCTAGAGAGACTTCGATCAGGTTATTGGTTGATGCTACGCGAGGGTTCTTTTCGCCGTGACCTGGAACTCACCCTAAAACCGCTGGTCGGCCGGGGATTAAGTACCCAGCGTCTTATTCTCGTGACTGATGGAATGGCTCCCGACGATGTGGCGGAGGACGGGCACTTAGATTTTGTGGTACGGCGCGCGATCAGTCTCGGGTTGCCTCCGGTTCAAGCGATTCAGGCGGTAACTTTAAATCCTGCAACCTATTCAGGCCTGGAGCGGGAGATAGGGGGAATCGCCCCGGGGCGCCATGCGGACCTCACCCTGATCGAAGACATGGAATCGATGCGAGTCTATTCCACGCTGATAGGAGGTGAGGTGGTGGCACAGCAAGGGAAGACTCTCATAAAAGGTTCTCCGATCTCCTTCCCTAACAATACGATAGAATCTCTTGGGCTGAGGCCAAATCTTTCCCCAGGTGCTTTCCGGATTCCGTGCACCTCATCGACTGCTAAGATACGCGTGATGGAACTTATCAACACCAGCATAACAGTGGAGCGGATTCTGCAGATTTATCCCCAAGAGGGTTGTCTCGAGGCAGATTTAACTCAGGATCTGCTGAAGGTTGGAGTTTTTGAGCGTCACCGTGGGACAGGACGGATAGCATTTGGATTTCTCAAAGGTTTTGGAGCGAAAGTCGGCGCGGTGGGGTTAACGACAAACCTTGACGAAAATACGCTTTTGGTGGCGGGGTCTAGCAATAAGGACATGGCCCTTTGCGCTAATATTCTTATTGATGCTGGAGGGGGAATAGCTGTGGTAGATCACGGAGAAGTAGTGGAGAAGTTCGACTTTCCTGTAGGGGGAATCTTTTCACTAGGCCCATGGCAGGAGGTGGGGAAGAAACTCAGGCGAATTCACCGACACCTTAGAGAAAAAGGCTCACCCTTTCCGAAACCCATTTATCCTCTTTGTTTTCTTCCTTTTGTCACTCTTCCGTCTCTTCGAATCACTGCTCGCGGTCTGATCAAAGCAAACGAGAGGCGGTTGGTGTCCTTGGTGGTGGATACTGACACTCTTAGTACGAGCCCTCCTCGGAAGTTACCTCGCTAGCTTCTTGACGCAGTAGGTGGACAACTTTTCCCTCTTGCTCTTTTTTCATAGAACAGTAGCCTTCAAAAATTGCGCCATCGCCGATCACCAAACTCTGGGTGATCACATCGCCCACAACAACCCCAGGTGGCTGTATCTCTATCTGGGTATCCGCTTGAATGTCGGCGATGACTTTTCCTCGGACTAGAACCGATGTGGCAGCGATCTTCCCGCTGAGGGTTGCATATTCGCCTATAACGACGTTACCGTGAACGGATAACTCTCCGTCAAACTGACCCTCGATCATGGTAGTTCCCTCGAACAACAGTTTGCCGTTGGCTCTGGTCCCCGGACCAAGGTACGCTCCCATCGCAAAGGGTCCCCTCCAGGCTATTCTGCTTGTCACTGCCGTGAGTGTGTTCCTTTCAGGGTCGTTCCAACAGCCTTACTCCAGGGTCCATTCACTCTTTGTCTATCTCAGACTACAAAGTTTCTTGGCTATTGAAGCAGCAATCTAAACCAGAGAGGCTTCAGTGTCCAGAGGGCTAGAGTATTTTAATTTTCAAGTAGATCCGAGAGATTGAGGCAACTGGGAGTTCATGGTGTGCTTTTGAGACTCGGTCGATAGTTTGGAAGTAGTTAAAAAATCAAGACCTTTTGCCATTTCCAAAACTCTCCTCGCCTTGACAATTGGGGGAAAACCCATATACTGAAAACTTAATTCTGGATACTGGAGCCACGCTAGGTTGTGAAGATCGCTGTGGATCAGATTACTGAATCCCCGCAGGAACTCAGGTTTTCAGAACGGACTGAGAAACTAAACCTGATATATAGAGAAGACCAGATGAAAGATTTTCACTTTCCTCCGCTGCTCGATGTGGACATGGTCTATTATCGATCTGGCTTGGATCTTTTCTTTCAGGGTTTGTTGGGGGGGACGGTTGAGGGGTGCTGTGGTCGCTGTCTTAACAGCTTTTCTCTCCGGATTGAAAAAAAGTTTGCCTTTGTCTTGACCCCGGAGCTATTTTCGGCCAGAAATAAAGAGTTAACTCGGGATGATGTGGGACTTAGTTTCTACGCGGAAGAAGAGGTCAATCTCTCTCCTTTGATTCGGGAGCAGGTCCTCTTGGCCCTTCCCTTGCGCCCGTTATGTGATGAAGGATGCCGTGGGCTCTGTGGGGGTTGCGGTGTAAACCTCAACGATGAGAGCTGTCTGTGTGTATCCTCGTCCGGTGATCCGCGGATGGCCTTTTTCCGCACCTTAAAACTAGATCAATAGCCTTCCTAAATTTGTGCTGTTCTGTCTGTCCGTGTGGGCAGAGAAAGTGGTGGATTGAAGCGATGCCGGTACCGAAGAGAAGAACCTCTAGGAGTAAAAAGAACAAACGTCGGTCACATGATGCACTGGTAGCACCCCAATGGAGTACGTGTCCAAAATGTGGGGAGACCTCCTTCCCGCATCGTGCTTGCCCCAGTTGTGGCTATTATCGCGGTAGGTCGGTAGTGCCTACTGAAGAGAGCTAACCCAAGCCCATTTCTTGTCTATGATCAAAATCGCTGTTGATGCCATGGGAGGTGACCGTGCACCTGCTGCTGTGGTGGAAGGTGCACTCTCCGCCTTTAAGGAGCTTGGAGTTCAGATAGTTCTGGTAGGGCAGAAAGATTTGGTAGAGCAAGAGTTAGGGCGCCACACGCCGGGAAAATCCTCTCTCGATGTCGTTCCTGCTTCCCAGACAGTGGCCATGAGCGAATCTCCTAGTACTGCACTCAAGAAAAGGGATTCCTCGATGAAGGTGGCATTTGACCTGATGAAGCGGGGGGAAGTGCAAGCTGTGGTTAGCGCGGGAAACTCCGGGGCCATGATGGCGACGGGGATGTTTCTTTTAGGGAATCTGCCGCAGGTGGAAAGGCCGGCTATACTAGTGGTTGTTCCGGCTCTGAGTAAGGGGACCGTGATTATCGACGCCGGAGCAAACGTTGGCTGTAAGCCGCGTCATCTTGTTCAGTTTGGCCTCATGGGCTCCATCTATGCAGAGAGAGTTCTGGGTATCTCCCGACCCCGGGTAGGAGTATTGAGCAATGGTGAGGAACAAGCCAAAGGGAACGAGTTGACCAGAACGGCGAGTGAGCTGATTTCGTCTACCTCAGTCAACTATATAGGATATGTGGAAGGGAGAGATATTTGTCGGGGGGGAGTGGATGTGGTGGTCTGTGATGGTTTTATCGGCAATGTGACCCTCAAAACCATGGAAGGGATCGCGAGCTTTGTTCTGGGAGTGCTGAAAGAAGCTTTTCAACAAAACCTGTCGAGTCGCCTTGGTTATCTCCTGAGTCGGAAGTCCATTCTTCAGGCGGCCGCCCGTCTTGATTATGCGGAGTATGGTGGAGCTCCTTTACTGGGTTTGGATGGGGTCGCCATCGTTGCACACGGTGGGTCCGACCCGAAGGCTATTAAAAATGCCATCCGCGTGGCAAAGGAAGCAGTCACTCAAGATGTCAACCGGCATATTACTAAAATGCTGGCAGATTTGGGTGAGAGAGAAGAAATGAAAGGGGATAAACTCCCGCGTCGAATCTGGCACCAGATTAAATCGAAAATCGAAACCTTCAGCGAAAAGCCGGATTCTGAAGGCGAAGGAAAAGAGGGAAAAGATGGGGGAAAGGGCTAGGGTTGCCTTTGTATTTCCCGGGCAGGGTTCCCAACATGTGGGGATGGGGAAAGTTCTCTATGACGAATTTGAGGTGGCTAAACAAACCTTCATGGAAGCGGAGGAGTTTTCAGGATTACCCTTAAGGCGCCTCTGTTTTGACGGTCCTGAAGAAGATCTCAAGCGTACAGAGTACACTCAGCCCGCTGTCGTTACTGCCTCGATCGCTGCTCTTCGCGTACTTGAGTCGGAGAGTTCTCTCAAGCCCCATTGTGTTGCCGGTCACAGCCTGGGTGAATACAGTGCGCTAATCTGCGTCGGAGCCCTTGCCTTTGGGGATACTCTCAGGATAGTACGAGAGAGAGGAAGACTGATGCAGAAGGCTGTTCCCGAAGGGGAAGGCCTGATGGCGGTAGTCCTTGGACTACAGGCCGAGGATGTTCAACGGATCTGTGAAGAGGCAAGTCAGGGGGATGTGCTCGCTCCGGCTAATTTTAATGGCGGGGGACAGATTGTAATTGCTGGTGTGCGGGCGGCTGTACTTCGGGCAATGCCAATGGCACGTGAACGTGGGGCGAAAAAGGTTTTAGATCTAGCGGTAAGTGCTCCATTTCATTGTCCTCTGATGATGCCGGCATCCGAAGGTCTAAAAAAGGTTTTGGCGAATGTTGTTGTAAAACCGTTTTCCGTTGGGGTCATCTCTAATGTTGAAGCCACCCTCAACTCGGACTGGGGTAGAGTTAAGTCCCTTTTGGTGGAGCAAGCGATTCGTCCGGTGCGATGGGAGGAATCGGTAAAACTAATGGAGACCATGGATTGTCATCATGCGCTTGAAATCGGACCAGGCAGAGTGCTTAAAGGTCTGATTAAAAGGATCAGTCCAAACTTAGTAGTGGAAAATTTTGAAGTACCTGGGGACCTGGAAAGCTCCCAATGGATTAAGCCGGGCATTTGGAACTAAAAGGACAGATCGCTTTGATTACCGGTGGAAGCCGGGGGATCGGACGGGCCGTAGCCCTTAAATTAGGGCATTTAGGGGCAAAGGTTATAATCAACTACCGGGAGAATCGAATTGCGGCGGAGGCAACACTTAATCAGCTCCTGTCGGAGGGGGGCTGGGGTCAGCTCTGTCCCTTTGACATCGCCCAGGACGCTCAAGTGCAGGAGGCGATAAAAAAAATCGTTGACCAGCACAAAAAAGTTGATATTCTAGTCAACAATGCGGGTGTGACATCTGATAATCTATTGGTTCGCCTCAAAGAGGAAGACTGGGCTCGAGTCCTTGGGGTTAATCTCAAAGGAACGGCCTATTGCACTAAAGCTGTGTGTAGGGGAATGATTCGGGAGCGTTATGGTCGAATCGTCAACCTGACCTCGGTGGTAGGGCAAAGGGGAAACAAAGGGCAGTCAGCTTATGCCACGTCAAAGGCAGGCATTATTGGTTTCACCAAGGCGATGGCACAGGAGTTGGCCTCACGCGGGATTACAGTCAATGCGGTGGCCCCCGGCTTTATCGAGACTGAAATGACGGCTCAGCTCTCTGAAGAACTTCAGGGAGAGCTTCTGCATTCCGTACCCCTGGGCCGCTTTGGGAGCTGTGATGATGTCGCGGCGGTGGTGTCTTTCTTGGTAGGGCCTGGCGCCGGTTACATTACCGGTGAGGTTATCAATGTTAATGGCGGACTCTATATGTAAGGGAAAAGTTAAGTAGGAGGTGAGACGATGGCATCATCCGTGGAGGCCAGGGTTAAAGAGATAGTCTGTGAACAATTGGGTGTTAGCGAGGACGAGGTAATTCCTGCAGCCTCATTTATTGAGGATCTGGGGGCCGACTCTTTGGATATCGTGGAGTTGGTGATGGCCTTAGAGGAGGAGTATGAGATGGAGATCTCTGATGAGGATGCGGAGAAAATCAAAACAGTCCAAGACGTCATTAGCTACATCGAGAACCACAGGTAAGTTCTTCCCCGATCGGACAGGAAATCCGAGGATAGGCATCGGACGGCTGGAGTAATGTCAGAAGGGAACTTTAGCTGTCCTGCCCTAAAAAGCTAGTCGCAGGAGTGACAGTGGCGAAGGGGCCATGCTCCTGCGATTTTTTATAGAAAAATGAACGGTTTCGGTATGCCGGTTTGGGTCGGCTTAACCGGCAACCCATGAGACGTAGGAGCATGATTGCTGTAGGGAGTGACCATGGCGGAGTGGACCTTAAGGGTTTTCTGACACAAATTCTCCGTTCTAGGGGAATCGAGTTTGATGATCTGGGGCCTAAGGGGAGCGAGCCCGTAGATTACCCGGATTTTGGTCGGTGGGTAGCCCTCAAAGTGGCAAGGGGCGAGGCGGAACGGGGCATTCTTATCTGCACCACTGGGATTGGCATGACAATATTGGCTAATAAGTTTCCTGGGATTCGCGCAGCCCTGGTGCATGATCTTCAAGGGGCCCGGATGTGCCGGGAGCACAACGATTCCAACATCCTGGTTTTGGGGGGTGGGACGACCGAGAAAGCTCTGGCGAAGCAAATTCTTGAAATCTGGCTTCAAACCCCGTTTTTAGGGGGCCGTCATCAGCGTCGTTTGAATAAGATTACGCAACTGGAAGAAGATCTCGGCACGCACATTAAATAAGGAGCCTGAGCAAGCAAAACCTGTAATTAGAATACGGAGTATCTTCCGTTCCTTCTGGCTCCTTGATACTGAAAATGGAAGCCTAACGGAGTAAATATGTCTTTCTTGAAACAAACGGACCCGGATGTCTTTGACGCGATTCAGAAGGAAACTAACAGACTGGAACACAATCTAGAACTGATCGCATCGGAGAATGTGGTGAGCGAGGCGGTGTTGGAAGCCCAAGGCTCTGTTATGACCAATAAGTATGCAGAGGGCTATCCGGGACGGAGGTATTATGGCGGTTGTGAGTTCGTTGATATTGTGGAAACGTTGGCCATCCGTCGAGCCCAGGAGCTATTTGGTGCTGATCATGTTAATGTCCAACCTCACTCCGGAAGCCAGGCGAATATGAGCGTCTATTTTTCAGTCCTGAAACCGGGGGATTGTTACCTTGGCATGAACCTAGCCCATGGGGGGCATCTTTCTATGGGCAGCCCGGTGAACTTTTCGGGGATACTCTACCACGTCGTTCCGTACGGAGTGCAAGAGGGGACTGACATTCTCGATTACGATGCCTTGGCTTGTCTTGCACGGCAACATCGGCCCCGGTTGATTATCGCGGGGGCGAGTGCTTACCCGAGGATCATCGACTTCAAAAGGTTTCGTGAAATTGCCGATGACGTAGGGGCTTATCTCATGGTGGACATGGCCCATATCGCAGGATTGGTGGCAGCAGGACTTCACCCAAACCCGGTTCCTTATGCGGATTTCGTGACAACGACGACCCACAAAACGCTGAGGGGGCCACGTGGCGGAATGGTCATGTGTCGGTCGGAGCACGCCAAAGCCATCAATAGTAAAATCTTCCCAGGACTTCAGGGAGGTCCTCTCATGCACATTATTGCGGCTAAGGCGGTGGCCTTGAAAGAGGCACTGGCACCTGATTTTAAACGCTATCAACAACAGATCATCAATAATGCCAAGGCCATGGCAAGCGCGCTGATGGAGAAGGGATACCGGCTTGTTTCGGGGGGAACCGATAACCATCTCATGTTAGTGGACCTGCGTAAGTCGGAGTTGACGGGGAAAGTGGCCCAGGAAACTTTGGATAAAGCGAGGATAACCGTGAATAGAAACACTGTCCCCTTCGAGACCCGTTCACCTTTTGTTACGAGTGGTATCCGGATCGGTACGCCTGCCGTTACCAGTCGGGGAATGAAGGAAATAGAGATGGCCAACATCGCGGATTTTATCTTCCACGCCTTAAATCATGTGGGTGAAGATAGGGTTCTAAAGTCGATTGCGGACGATGTCCGTGAACTCTGTAAAAAGTTTCCGGTCTATCCTCACCGGTTGGCCAAAGAGTACGTGGTCGGTGACTAGCGTTCAGCTATCAGTCCCCGGGTGAAAGCTGATTTGTTGACAGGAAAAGGCTAATAGCATGAAGTGCCCATTCTGCCGCGAGACCGAGAATCGAGTCATCGATTCGCGGATTAGTAAAGATGGTAATATGGTCCGGCGTCGGCGTGAATGTCTGAAATGTACGCGTCGTTTTACCACTTATGAACGAGTCGAAGAAATGATGCCTTTGGTAGTGAAAAAGGATGGGAGGCGAGAGAATTACGACCGCATCAAGATCGTCAGCGGCCTCAAGCGTGCTTGCGACAAGCGTCCAGTAAGTATCAATACCATTGAGACTGTGGCAGATCGAATAGAGCGAGGACTTCAAGAACGAGCAGACAAGGAAATCGCAAGTTCCGTCATCGGCGAAGCTGCCATGCAGGAGCTTCACGATCTCGATCAGGTGGCCTACGTTCGTTTTGCATCCGTTTATCGCTCATTCAAGGACATCAATGAATTTATGCTAGAGTTGGAGGAGCTTCTGGAGGAGCGTAAAGGCCTCCCGAGCAAGGATGGCAGGGGTAAAAGGAAAGCCAGGAGAATCCGGCATCCTGATGGGAGATGATATTGACAAACGATATATGCGCCTGGCATTGCGCCTGGCCCTCAAAGGTGCAGGAAGAACGAGCCCCAATCCAATGGTTGGGGCGGTCCTGGTCCGGAACGGAAAGATCGTCGGCACGGGTTATCACAAGTTTGCCGGGAGCGATCATGGGGAGATTGTGGCCCTCAAACAGGCGGGAGATAAGGCCCGTGGGGCCACATTGTACCTTAACCTGGAGCCTTGTAACCACGAAGGGAAAACCCCCCCCTGTACCATCTCAGTGATACGAGCTGGTGTTAAGAAGGTAGTCACCGGCATGGTGGATCCGAACCCCCTCGTCTCCGGAAGGGGAATCCACAGGCTGAGACGGCAAGGAGTTCAAGTCCAGGTTGGCTTTCTAGAAGCTGAATGTCAGCGGCTTAACGAAGCCTTCAGCAAATATATAACTCGCCGTATTCCCTTCGTTACCTTGAAACTCGCCGCCTCTCTTGATGGGAAAATTGCCACATCAACAGGAGAGTCCCAATGGATCACCGGAAAGGTATCCCGGGCCTACGTCCATCACATACGCAATCAGGTCGATGCGGTTATGGTAGGGGTGGGGACCGTGCTTGCCGATGACCCAAGACTGACTTGCCGGTCTCCTGGAGGACGCCACCCGTGGAGGGTCATTCTCGATGGTCATCTACGTATTCCTCTAACCGCCCGTCTGTTGCATCAAAGAGAGCCTGAAAAAACGATTCTGGTAACCGGCTCTCGTCCGCCAATAAAAAAAATAAAGAGAATCCAAAATTATGGGGCACAAGTTTGGAACTTTCCCTTGGACGGAGGACGTGTCCGGCTTATCTCGATCCTAAAGAGACTGGGTAAGATGGGATTGATCAGTGTTATGGTGGAAGGGGGACCGCTGGTGGCGAGTTATGCCCTGAGGGCGAAAGTCGTGGACAAGATCCTGTTTTTTTATGGCCCTAAGATTATTGGAGGAGAGGGAAAGGCCATGGTCGAAGCCATGGGAATCGAACAGTTAAGCCACGCTAAAGGGATCAAAGATATGGAAATCAAGCAACTCGGCAACGACTTTCTAATCTCAGGTTACCTTTAAATTACAGTTATCGACCTTCAGCAATCGGGGTCGGTTGAAAGCTGTTAGACAACGTTTTCCTGACAGGTTTTATGTTTACGGGACTTATTGAAGATGTGGGTGAGGTTGTCCAGTGGCAGGTGCGTGGCGGATCGGGCATCTTGACTCTAAATACCCATATCCCCTTGAGAGAGATGCCTCTAGGTTCCAGTATTGCTGTCAATGGTATCTGCTTGACGGTGGTTAACACGGGCAATCACCGGTTTACGGTCGAGGTCTCTCCGGAAACACTGAAACGGGCTAATTTGGGGGAGGTTCGACCGGGAGACACTGTGAACCTGGAGCGCCCTCTTCGATTGAGCGATCGCCTCGGGGGTCATTTGGTCACCGGACATGTGGATGGGATCGGTGTTACAGAGAAAATTGAAAGAAGAAAAGAATTTACTTTTTTTTCATTTCAGGTACCGGCAGCTCTTTATTCCCTAATCGTGCCTAAGGGGTCCGTTGCCGTCGATGGCATCAGTTTGACAATCAACGAATGTAAGAACCGGCGTTTTTCTGTTGCGATTATTCCGTTTACACTGAAACATACTAATTTGCGCAGGTGCAGGGTTGGTGATAAAGTCAATATTGAAACCGATATTATTGGTAAATACGTTCGACAGTTTCTAAGGGGCAGGATTAGACATAGGTAGCGTTTCGGATCTGAGTCTCCGCAAGTTTATAAAACATAGTTTTCAAATCTAATCGGGCAGAAGCCATGGCCCTTTCTACCATAGAAGAGATCATAGAGCAGATCCGTAGTGGTCAAACGATTATCCTTGTGGATGAGGACGAGGCCGACTGCGATGGTTTCCTGTGCACGGCTGCTGAGAAGATTACCCCAGAGGCCGTTAACTTTATGCTGCTTCACGGTCGCGGGCTCGTCTGTGTGACCCTTACAAAGGAAAGAATGACGCAGTTACAGATTCCTTTGATGGTGCAGGAGAGTGGCTCTACGGTCGGTAATCCCTTTGGGGCGCTAATAGTTGCCCGGACAGAGCCAGGTTTAGGGGCCTCTGCTCTGGCTCGGGCACGGACGATCAAGACCGTGGTCGCCGAGGGTGCAAGGCGCATTGACCTCAAAACACCGGGCCATGTTTTCCCGGTCCAGGGCCGAAAGGGAGGGGTCTTGGTCCGCTCCCATCAGGTTGAGGCCTCCATGGATTTAGTACGCCTCGCCGGGCTTCAACCCGCCGGAGTCATCTGTCAGATTTTGCACGACGACGGATCAGAGGCTTCCAGGCCCCATCTTGAGACACTCGCACGAAGGCACAATCTCAAAATTGCCTCCGTCGCTGATCTCATTGCCTTTCGTCTACGTAGCGAGTGCCTGGTAAAGCGCTCTGGGGAGACCGTCTTTCCTTTGGCAGGGGGCGGGAATTATAAGGTCATTGTCTATAACAACAACGTGGATTCCTATGAACATATGGCGTTGGTCCAAAATGAAATTCAGGACTCAGACAATGTGTTGGTACGGATGCACTCCGAGTGTCTGACCGGCGATGTCTTTGGTTCGGAGCGTTGTGACTGTGGGGACCAGATTCGTGAATCTCTTAGGATGATTGATAAGGAAGGGCGAGGTGTTCTTGTCTATATGCACCAGGAGGGGAGAGGAATTGGGCTAACCAATAAAATCAAGGCCTATGCCCTTCAGGACCAAGGTCGGGATACCGTGGAGGCTAACCTGGAATTGGGATTTAAAGAAGACCTTCGCGACTATGGAATCGGAGCCCAAATACTGCGGGACCTGGGAGTTAAAAGGTTGCGTTTGATGACGAATAACCCACGTAAAATCGTTGGTCTTCAGGGTTACGGGTTAACTGTCGTACAGCGGGTTCCCCTGGAGGTGGCACCACGTGACTCCAACATTGGCTATCTACGCACCAAACAGAACAAACTTGGCCATATCTTCTCCAACCTAGAGGCCAAGTCTCCTAGTAGCGGATAAAACACAGAATGTGGAACTAGAAATACAAAATCTAAATTACAGGATACAGAAGCCAAAGACTGGGTGTTAAAGGTCAGAAGACAGAAATCAAAAGGGGGCGAGGAGGTTCCGAACACTGACTCTTGGCTGCTGGATTTGGCTTTCCCTCAAGTTTCGAATACTGATTCCTCGCTACGGGATGCGTTTTTCCCCGAGTACTGATGACCGGATTTGATTTTCAGCGATCCTAACTTTCATTTGCAATAGACATTTATGGCTAAGGTGATTGAAGGAAAACTTGATGCCTCCGGGATGAAGTTTGGTATCATTGTGAGTCGCTTCAACAATTTTATCACGGAGAAACTGTTAGAAGGGACCAGGGACGGCTTGAAGAGTCACAGAGGAGAGGAGAAGAACATCGACATTGTCTGGGTGCCGGGTTCTTTTGAAATTCCTCTCTTCGCACACAAGCTGGCTGCCACCGGTAAATATGATGCCTTGATCTGCTTGGGAGCTGTCATTCGCGGTGATACTCCCCATTTCGAATATATTGCCCAAGAGGTCACCCGAGGGATCGGAAAAGCAATCTTGAGCCACTGTGTGCCTATCTCCTTCGGTGTTCTTACCACGAACAATTTGGAGCAAGCTATGGAGCGAGCCGGAGTCAAGACAGGGAATAAGGGCTACGAGGCTGCCCTTACGGCCATCGAGATGGCTAGTCTGAACCGCCAGATCCGCTAAACATACTAGTCAGCAGGCAGCAGTTAGCTATCCATTTTTTAGCGTGATTTTACTCAATGCTGGTAACACGGGATCGCTCTTTGGTATGGGAATTAGGCGAAAAGGCAGGGAACTGGCCATACAGGGCCTTTATCAGATTGAAATGACTGGGGATGCCTCATCTGGGGCAGTAGAGTTGTTTTTGGGGCATTTCGAGGCGAATAATAAAACAAGGGATTTTGCTCGGCGCCTGGTCTCAGGGGTAGCTGCCCATAGAGAGGAGATTGACCGATTCATTGAACGGTCCACTGATCATTGGAAGCTGAGACGAATGGCTAAGGTAGATCTGACGATCCTACGTGTGGCTACTTATGAGCTAATCTTTTGTGCGGACATTCCATTGAACGTGAGTATGGATGAGGCCATTGAGATCGGTAAACGCTACGGCTCGGGCGATTCTGCTACCTTTATCAATGGTGTCTTGGACCAGGTCGCACACTCTGGCGGCATCAAACAGTAAGCGTCGTAGAGTGATGGAAGAGACGTACAAGCACAAAAAAATCGAGGAAAAGTGGCAGAGAATCTGGGAGGAGAAAAAGAGCTTCAAGGTCACGGAAGATTCACACGTTCCCAAGTATTACCTTTTAGAGATGTTCCCCTACCCTTCCGGCAGGATTCACATGGGTCACGTGCGTAACTATTCGATTGGCGATGTTGTCGCCCGGTATAAAAGGATGAGGGGTTTCAATGTACTTCACCCGATGGGTTGGGACGCTTTCGGGCTCCCTGCTGAAAATGCCGCCATCGAGCACGGGGTCCATCCCGTCAAGTGGACGATGGAAAATATCGCTTACATGCGAGATCAGCTCAAAAAGATGGGGTTCAGTTATGACTGGGACAGGGAGTTTGCCACCTGTGATGAGAGTTATTACCGTTGGGAACAACTGTTTTTTATTGAGATGTTCAGGCGTGGGCTGGCCTATAAAAAGTTATCGACCGTGAATTGGTGCCAGAGATGCCAGACTGTCTTGGCCAATGAACAGGTGGAGGGGGGTCGTTGCTGGCGGTGTGAGGAGGAGGTAGTGGTGAAAGAGCTGTCCCAATGGTTTTTCCGTATTACCGCCTATGCGGAAGAGCTTCTCCGGGATTTAGAACAACTTACAGGCTGGCCGGAGAAGGTCCTCGCCATGCAGTGCAACTGGATCGGAAAATCGGTGGGGGCAGAGATCCTGTTTCCCTTCGTCAACCGAGAAGGGGGTCTGACTGTTTTTACCACGCGCCAGGACACCGTCTATGGGGCTACCTTCGTGTCTCTTGCAGTTGAACATCCGCTGGCCCTCGAGCTTTCCCGAGGCACTGCACAGGAGGCTCCTGTGCAGCAATTCATAGAGCGTATCAAAAAAATCGATCAAGCCCATCGGGAAGTCGATGACCTGGAAAAGGAGGGGGTTTTCACCGGATCTTATTGCAGGAACCCCTTGACGCAGGAAGAGATACCCATCTACCTCGCAAACTTTGTCCTTATCCAATACGGGACAGGTGCCGTCATGGCTGTCCCTGCCCACGATCAGAGGGACTTTGAGTTTGCCCGTAAGTACGATCTCCCCGTTCGCGTAGTGATTCAGCCTAAAGATAAGCCGATTCGTTCGGATGAGATGGTTGAAGCCTTTGTGGAAGAAGGGACCATGGTCTCAAGTGGTCCCTTCTCTGGTTTTCCCAGCGAAATAGGGAAAGATAGGGTGGCTGAGTATCTCGAGGAAAAAGGGTGGGGTAAGAAGGATGTCCGCTATCGCCTGAGAGATTGGGGCATTTCACGTCAGCGCTATTGGGGGACACCGATTCCCATCCTATATTGTGATTCCTGTGGAGTGCTTTCTGTTCCGGAGAAAGAACTTCCGGTAGCTTTACCTAAAGATGTGGAGTTTTCCAACCGGGGAGGCTCCCCCTTAGCCAAACTTCCGGAATTTTTTCATGCTGCTTGTCCTCAGTGTGGGGGCCCGGCGAGGAGAGAAACGGATACAATGGACACCTTTGTGGAATCTTCCTGGTATTTTTTGCGGTACACTTGTCCGGATGAACAGCGCATGCCCCTGGATAAACCCCGGGTCGCCTATTGGACCTCTGTGGATCAATATGTCGGTGGAATCGAGCATGCGGTTCTACATCTTCTCTACGCACGATTCTTCACCAAGGTTTTAAGAGACCTGGGATGGATCGACCTGGGCGAACCTTTCACCAATCTTTTAACCCAGGGGATGGTGATCAAAGATGGGGCCAAGATGTCGAAGTCAAAGGGAAATGTGGTGGACCCGGATTCTCTCATCGAACGCTACGGTGCAGATACGGCCCGCCTTTTCACTCTTTTTGCCGCTCCTCCAGAAAAGGATCTGGAGTGGAATGACCAGGGGGTGGAAGGCGCCCATCGTTTTCTCAACCGGCTGTGGCGTTTTGTTTTGCAGTATCGGGAGATCCTTCTCCATGTGCCGTCGGACCTTTGCGGAAAAGGCCTCTCTCCACAGCTTAGAGAGTTTCAACGGATGATCCACCGGACCATTAAAAAGGCTACAAACGATATAGAGGGAAGATTTCACTTCAACACGGCGATTGCCGCACTCATGGAGCTGTTTAATGCGTTGAGTCTTGTTGCAAGAAATGAAACACTCTTGGAGGAAGGGGCCGGGCTGGTCAAGGGTGGAGTGGAGACCCTCGTACTCCTTCTCTACCCGTTTGTGCCTCACGTGGCCAGTGAGTTGTGGGCGGAGCTAGGTCAGCAAGAAGATCTAGAGGAAATCCCCTGGCCCCTCTATTCGCAAGAGGCTCTGGAAGCGGAACAATCGTTGATTGTAGTTCAAGTAGATGGGAAGGTCCGGGGAAGGATTCAAGTGCCCGCAGATGCCGGCGAAGAGTTTGTCGAAGCCAAGGCGTTGGAGGAGCCCAAGATCAGCGCATTCCTTCGCGATAAGGAGATTCAGCGAGTGATCCAGGTTCCACGCCGACTGGTGAATATTGTCCTGAAGGGGAGAGCTGGAGAGGCATGATGATAAAATACGGAATACCGAATTCAGGATTCGGGATGCAGAAAAAAAATGTTGCCTTTGGAAAGGTTATTCTGGTACTCGGCCTACTTCTGCTTTTAGTGGGGGTCGGTTGCGGCTATCATTTTTCAGGCCAGGGACCGGGCTTTCCCAAAGATGTCCGGACAGTTTTTGTCAACGCCTTCGTCAATAAGACCAGGGAGGTGGGGATGGATATGGAAATAGCCTCGGCCCTTAGGAGCGAATTCCACCGACAAGGACAACTCCGGGTCGTTGATCAAGTGAGCCAGGCGGATGCCATACTGAGCGGCGTGGTCCGCTCTCTTGATCGTCGCGTTCTGTCGGTTAACCGCGAGAATGAGGTTCTTCAGTTTCAGCTGGCCCTTGTGGTTGATGTGAACCTTAGGCGTCGTATTCCGGACGAGATTTTGTGGCGCACTCGCGGAACTAGGCTCACGGAAGTCTACAGCGGATCCAGGGGTGCCGTAGTAACAACTTCTTCAGAATTTAAAACGGGAACCCTAGACCCAAGAGATGTGCCACGATTCACGGATATTCAGATTACAGAAACACTAAGCCACGATGCAAAAGTGCGGTTGGTTGAGCGATTCGCTCGCGAAGTACATCAGAGGTTGATGGAGATGTTTTAGTTGTCTTGGGCCCCTGCTTCATCTCTCAGGGCTTGCTCTATTATAATATAAGCAAGGACAGCATGGGCGATCCCGGATGACTATTGGGTCACAGTTAAGCGGCCCACAGATCGTGCCAGCCGCGATAGCCAGCGTGAAGCGGTGTTCGGTTTAAGGACTCCCTTGCTTACAGCTTTCCGAAGGGCCCGGTTAACCTCATTTAGCTTGGCGGAGGCACTTCCGTGATCTTTAACCTCGATTGCCCGTCGGGTCGTCTTGATCAGGGTCCTTAAAGCGGATTTAATTGCCTGATTCTTTACCCTTCTCTTTAAGCTCTGACGGTGTCTTTTAATTACCGATGTATGAACAGCCAAGGAATACCCCCCCTGTCGTTTTTGTCTATCTATCATGTAGTCCTTGAGGAGTCAATGCGATGGAAGAGGCGGGGCGAATAACCAGGGCGGCAGGAGTGGTTGGCATTTTTACGCTCCTCAGCCGGGTTACAGGGCTTTTGCGTGATGTTGTAGTGGCCTACCTCTTTGGCGCACGAGGGGCGGCCGACGCTTTTTTTGTCGCTTTTCGCCTTCCCAACATGCTGCGCCGTTTGACTGCGGAGGGAGCGCTCACAGTAGCATTTATCCCCGTCTTCACCGACTATCTGACCAACCACGGAGCAGATGAAGCAAAAAGGGTTGCTCGGATCATCTTTACCTTTGCGACGCTTTTTTTAGGAGGGCTGACCCTTTTTGGTATATTCTTTGCCGGACCGTTGACACAACTTATCGCCCCGGGGTATCTGGCCGAAAAGTTCACCCTCACGGTATCTCTCACTCGGCTGATGTTCCCGTATATTTTGCTTGTGAGTCTGGTGGCCCTGGCCATGGGAATATTAAACTCATTCCGCCATTTCATGGCCCCTGCCGTATCCCCGGCACTTCTCAACTTATCCATTATTATCTGTGCATTTGTTTTGCTGCCCTTTCTGGAGAAACCGGTCGTGGGCTTGGCTTTTGGCGTACTCCTCGGAGGCACGGCTCAGTTACTGCTTCAACTTCCTTTCCTGGTGCGCCACGGTGTTTCACCGGCCTTCGACTTTAACTTTGGGCATCCTGCTCTCAGACGTATGCTCTTCCTCATGGGTCCAGCGGTCTTTGGTGCCGCTGTTTATCAGATCAACGTCTTTGTCACCACAATTCTGGCTTCTATGCTGCCGGAAGGGAGCGTCGCTTACCTCTATTATGCAGACCGCTTGCTCCAATTTCCGCTGGGTGTTTTCGCCGTTTCCCTCGGAACGGCGGCCTTACCTAGTTTTGCGTCTATGGTGGCCAAAAAGGAATTTGGAGAATTGAAGGCGGGCCTTCTTTATTCTCTCCGACTTGTGAATTTCATCTCCCTACCTGCAGCGCTCGGGTTGATGGTGATATCTGTTCCGGTGTTTTCACTCTTTTTTCAAAGGGGCGTTTTTGGTGCCGATGCTACCGTAAATACGGCCCATGCCTTGGTTTATTTTTCCTTTGGGTTGTGGGGTGTATCGGGGATTAAGGTTACGGCACCGGTATTCTATGCAATGGAAGATACCCGTACGCCGGTATGGGTGGCCTTCTGGTCGTTTATCCTGAATCTTATTTTGAGTTTTGTTCTTATGGGAGAGGTAACGGCTAGTCGTGATAGCAATGTGGTTGCTCGCGCGGTAGTTGCCGTGTCGCAACACCTCAGCCTATTTTCTCTCTTGCACGGAGGACTGGCGTTGGCCACGTCCATTTCTGCTACGTTTAACTTTTTGGTCTTGCTCCTGATTCTCAATCGCCGTTTGGGCCAATTCCCACTGCGAGAATTTTCTCTCTCCTTTTTCCGCAACGTTTTAAATGCATTACTTATGGCGCTCCCTCTCTTTTTTATCGTCCGGAAATTTGACTGGATCGGGTCATCGAGAGACTTATTAACTCATGGGGCAGTTTTCCTTCTGCTTCTGATTCTAGGAACGTTGCTTTATTTTGCCTTGACCTTTCTCTTGCGCAGTCCAGAGTGGCCGATCATGCGGGAGTTGGCTCTCAGGATAAAAATGTGGGCTTTTAATAAAAGGTTCCTAACTTCTTAATTTCTTGCTGTTTTTATTGGTTATCCTTTAGGCAAATCGTTGGCGTAAGCTATTTTTGGGCATCCGGTTTAACATCTGTGGGATTTATCCACAGCTTATAAACAGGGTCTGTGAGTTTTCTTATCTGATATAAAAGGGTCGGCGCAAGCCGGGTACCAGGTATCGGGTAAAGTCGAAATTTGCGCCATCTCGTTAAATCGTTAGGGATGGGATCCCGTAGCTTGCTGCGGGGTCAGAACCGATAGGGTTTCCAAAGGAGAGAAGCGGCAGCTCTACCCTTTTTTGTACTGAATGAATCTAAAAGGTACCTAGAAAGTGGCGCGGGAAATCTATCTAACCTTTATGGGGCATCTGGACAAGTACCGCCAGTGCTTGATCAAATCATTTGCGGCCGTTGTGCTGGCTTTTTCCATGAGTTACTTTTTTTCCGATGGTATCTTTGCTTTTATGATCGCACCCTTGGAGCAGATACTTGAACAGGACCAGAGTCTCATTGGTACGGGGGTAGCGGAGGCTTTTTTCATAAAGATAAAGGTTGCCCTGGTGGCAGGCCTGTTTTTAGGTTCCCCCTTCATTTTTTATCAAATCTGGCAGCTCATTGCTCCTGGCTTGCTTGGAGCCGGCAGGAAGCTCGTTTTTCCCTTTGTGCTTTCCACTTCCTTCTTTTTCGTAGGGGGAAGCTACTTTTGCTATCGAGGCGTATTACCGTTTGCCTTCGTTTACTTTATCAATCAGTATCGCTCCCTTGGGGTCTCTCCGGAGATAAGGATCGCCGAGTATTTTACTTTCTTTTTTCGAATGGTTTTAGCCTTTGGCATTACTTTTGAGCTACCGGTTTTCACTTTTTTTTTAGTGCGGTTGGGACTCTGGGATTATCGATTTCTCTGGCGTCAGTTTCGTTATGCGATTATCGTGATTTTTATACTGGCGGCTATCCTGACGCCGGGCCCGGATGTGATTTCCCAGGTCCTCCTAGCGACTCCCTTGACCCTGCTTTATGTGTTGAGCATGGGAGTGGCCTATCTCAGTCGGATAAGGGATTGACCGTGCTAGAGCTTTAGAATGGAAAGAAAGAGAAAGGTGAAAGGATCGCGGGGAGGAAGGGAGCAAGAGATGTGGCAGAACTCAGATGGGGATATCAAACGGGAGACGTCTGCTATCCAGTGCGTCACGAATCGCAAAGGGGTAAAAAAGATGGGTTCTTTTGGCTCAACAAGTATTCTTTGCTTGACTGAGAGGCCTTTGGCATATCTCGCCCATACACTTTCTTATCAATGCCGTAAAACCGCATCTTCCGGGAAAGGGTCCTGACCCCTATGCCACAGGCCTTTGCCGCGGGAGCTATCTTACC
>JBHHYU010000033.1:0-30832 GCA_046757725.1 Binatia bacterium | reverse complement strand
CCTGACCCCTGATTGGGTTACGGATTAACGTCGGCGGAACAGGTTAAGGAAAACCACTTCATCGGTATCTAGGTCAAAACTGAAGTGGACCACAAAGGGGTCTGACCGCACAAGCCAACTCGGATTATGGGGATCGTAAAAAGTCTGCATTCGCTGTAAGCCCTGCGGGGCGCTGATCATCGTAGCAAGGAGAGCATCAAGGATCTCCTCATCGGCTGGACTCATTCCAGACTCCAGGGCCTGGAAGTCGCGCAGGAACTGAGGAGCAAAAGTATATTCTCTCAAGCCTTTGCTCTACGGCGGGAAGGCTGGCGGGTAAGGTTCCGGAGGGAGCGCACGTTCAAAGAGGCCTGCTTCGGAGGCCGAATGAGCTTGCTGTGCTGGAGCTCGTCCCATGCCTGATGGAGTGCCGCTTGGCGCCCGGGGTCCTGGAGCACCCAAGCCAAATCTTCTAAAAGAGCATAGCGCTCAAAATTCACCAGAACTGCCCGCGGCTGTCCATGCTTCGTAACCACCACGCGGTCACCTTGTTTAAGCTGCTCCACCAGATCCAGCAGCTCTTTACGTGCCTCGGTTACATTCAGGTAGCGGTCCACTCTATCTCCATTCTGTACACTTTTATGACTATAAGTATAGGCACTTGATATCACCGTGTCAATAAGCCTCCCGACAGGCACTTAACAACTTAAAATCAATCACTGCTCACTCATACCTTATAGCTGTCACGATAGGAGTCGAGGCGGCCTGCCTGGCCGCGACATAAAAACGGCCACCTCTCGTTCGAAAAGTGGCCGTTTTGAAAGCTGGCTCCCCGGGAGGGACTCGAACCCCCGACAAAGTGGTTAACAGCCACCTGCTCTACCGACTGAGCTACCGGGGAAAAAAGACAATCCAAACTTAAATATCATACCGGTCACTGAATTTCCAGTTTGTTAAAATCCTAAGTCCTTGAGCTCTGCCATCATTCTATCCTGGTGTGTCGCAGGCCAGTAGACTCGTTGACACCACTTGCAGTAAGAGAAGCTCTCTTGTGTGGAGAAGGCGTAGGGAGGAACCCTCTCCCTAACTCTATCTTTAGCTATGGGTTCGAGAAGGTTGTTGCACTCCAAGCACCGGCTGAAGGCATCCTTCAACGGATCCAAACTGCACGCATAGACTACCTGTTGAAGTTGCTCACGAAAGTGGTCGCTCTCGATCAGCAGGTACTCCGGAGGATTTCTTTTCACCAGGTCTCGACTCCTGGTCAGAAGGAGGCGACCCTCTCGCCGCGCTGCACGCATCAGGCCATAACCCGAAAGGTGTGGTCCATAGGTCACATCCTGCCCGATCACACGGAGCCACTTCACGAGTCTTCCCAACATCTTATCTGCAGCAAACTTCATAACTAACGTTGCCTCATGAATCACAGCCTGATTTGTAAAGGCGGCCCGTTTCCTTTACTATATTATAATAGTTGTTCTCATAATTCCCTACCCCGTATCGTGAAGCGATCCCTAAGCATTGCAATCGTTCTTTTTTGGTGCCTCATGAACGTCCTTCTATTGAGGCGGCAACTCGGGGCCCCATCGGCGCCGGTGTTATTCAATACGGTATCAGCCGTTACCGAGCCCATGGAAGAGTGGTGGGGAATTTATTTTCGGGGAGAAAAAATCGGCTATGCGGCCCAGACAATCATGCCGCAGCCTGAAGCCTATCAGGTTCGGAACTCCTCCATTCTCCGGCTCAACCTCTTGGGAACTGTGCAGACAGTCAAGACCCGATTGGAGATGGTGGCAGACTCCAGTTGGAGGCTTAGGCAATTCGATTTTGAGCTCCAGTCCAAGCATGTCACCTTTCAGGCCGGAGGCAAGGTGAAGGGGCGTAAGCTTCACTTGGTCATAGAATCCGGAGGCCATCGCAGCCAAAAAGTTCTCCCTTTGAGCCAGCCCCCTTACCTGCTCGCCGCCCTAAAGCCTTACGTCGCAACCCTGAACCTCGAGCCGGGGAAGGAACAGCTTTTTCCCACCTTCGATCCCTCTACTCTCTCCCAACAGATCACCACCGTTACCGTCGAAGGGAGGGAGCGAATCAAGATCGATGGCAGAATGGAGCCGGCGCTACGCATCCGCCAGCGCTTCAAAGGAATATCGGTGGTTTCTTGGGTTGATGGGCAAGGGAAAACTCTTAAAGAGAAGAGCCCGGCCGGGTTTTCTCTGATCAAGGAAAGCCCTGAAAAAGCAAAGAGGCTGGTTGAAACCAGGTCTATCTCGCTTGATCTCATCACACAAACATCCGTTCCATTAGCAAAACCGATTAGAGATTCCGTTCACAAAGACCGTCTTAAGCTACGACTGTCGGGTTTCGACCTAACCCGTTTTTCTCTGGATACAGACCGTCAAAGACTCCATAAAGATGTCCTAGAAATCAGCCGGGAACATTTAAATCAGGTCAATTCCTACAGTCTTCCCTTCCGTGAGTCGAGGTTCGCCTCTTACCTCCAGTCAACTCCTTTCCTTCAGAGCGATCACCCTCGGATCAGGGCAGTGACTAGAAAGGTCCTCGCGGGCGAGACCGACGCGCTCAAGGCAGTAGAAAGAATTAGAAAATGGGTTTACGACGAACTTGCGAAAGAGCCGACGGTAAGCATTCCCAATGCCCTGGAGGTCCTGCAAACGAAAAAAGGCGACTGCAATGAGCATACGGTTCTCTTTAATGCCATGGCGAGGGCAGCGGGTATTCCTGCGAAGACTGTCGTCGGCATGGTCTATCTGCACGGTGCTTTTTACTATCATGCCTGGTCCGAGGTCTGGCTTGGCAAGTGGGTCACTTTGGATTCGGTTTTGAATCAATTTCCTGCGGATGTTACCCACATCAAATTCCTCGAAGGCGAGATTGACCGGCAAATCGATATCCTCCAGCTGATCGGCAAACTGGACATCAAAGTTTTAGAGGCATCTTAACGTGATTCGATTGGAAAAACTCAGTAAGCATTACGGAAATGTCAGAGCCGTCGACTCTGTGAATCTAGTGGTTCAGGCCGGCGAGGTGTTCGGTTTCCTGGGACCCAACGGTGCCGGCAAAACCACAACGATCCGAGTCATGATGGGAATCTTGAGACCTACGGCGGGGCGGGTAACCCTGGGCGGCTACGACATAGAGCGCGAACCTGAAAAGGCGAAGGCGATTACCGGTTTTGTGCCGGACCGACCGTTTATCTACGAAAAACTCAGCGGCACCGAGTTTCTAAGTTTCGTCGGAAAGCTTCATCGGGTGGATACCAAAGCGCTCGATAGGAGAATCGAGAAACTTCTGGACCACTTCGAGCTTACCCCACGGAAAAACGAGCTAGTAGAAAGCTACTCGCACGGGATGAAGCAGCGCCTGGTCCTCTGCGCCTCACTCATCCACAAACCGAGGATTCTCATCATCGACGAGCCGATGGTGGGCATTGATCCCAGAGGTGCTAAAGTCTTGAAGGATCTCTTTCTCTCTCTGGCAAGAGAAGGGACCACCGTTTTTCTCTCAACCCACAGCATCAGTGTTGCTGAAGAGATCTGCCAGCGGGTAGGAATCATCCATACGGGAAAACTCATCGCATGCGGTACCATGGCGGATCTCCACGGATTGGCTCAGGTAAATCAGGGGGGCTTGGAAAGCGTCTTTCTTGAACTTACCCGAGACGGCACCTCCACTCTGGAGCTTGGAACGAGACCCCTTTAATGCGCCCCCTGATTGTTCTGCTTTCCCCCATCCCACTCTCCTGGAAAAACAATATTTGGGCAGGACAAGGGAAAAAACAGCTGCCTCGATTATTCCTGCTCTGCCTGGGAGTTGGTTTCTGGTTGCTGGTTTATTGGGTTATTAAGCGGGTGTTGGTTTATTTCCAAACCGTTTACGGGCTTGGACCCGCCCTGGCCTACCAGCTCCTGTTGATCATCCTGCTGACCTTTTTATCAATGCTCCTTTTCAGCAATCTCATTACCGCCCTCTCCAGTTTCTTCATGGCACGCGACCTGGATCTGGTCATATCCACACCGGCCCCGCTCTCTGCGTTTTTCTACTCCCGTCTGATCACCACTTCCATAAACTCTTCGTGGATGGTGCTTTTTTTCAGTCTCCCGATATTTGCCGCCTATGGCTCTGTTTTCCGCGGCGGTAGTCTTTTCTATCTCTGGGTGTTCCTGGTTTTTCCCTTGTTTCTAATCATTCCGGCAGCGCTCGGGGTTATGATCACTCACCTCTTTGTTTTTTTTCTACCTGCCAGAAGAATCCGGGACATCCTTTTCTTTATCGGCCTGTTCGCATTCCTCACGCTTTACCTCCTATTTCGCTTTTCCCAGCCGGAGAAGTTAGTTCACCCAGAGTCGTTTGGCCATTTTGTAACGTTCTTAACGGCAATGGAGACTCCTTCCTCGCTTTTTTTACCCAGCAGTTGGTCTGCGGAGATCCTGGGTTCGGCATTGTTCAAGAAACCGGTGAACCTATGGTTTTTTTACCCCTTGCTCATGAGCTATGCCCTCTTCCTTCCTCTTTTGGCCTGCTGGATTTCCGGCACCATCTATCTCTCGTGCTGGTCAAAGGCCCAGGAGGCCCCGCAGGGGCGGCACCCGGGTCGTCTCCTCGATGTTATTCTCAGCTGGGTTATTTGGCCCTTCCCAAAGGTTTCTCAACCGATTGTACTCAAAGACATCAAAACTTTCCTTCGCGACACAACCCAATGGTCCCAGCTCTTTCTCCTGGTGGCCCTTGTTGTGGTTTACATTTACAATTTCAAGGTTCTACCCCTTGAGCGTTCTCCTATACCGACCGCTACCTTAAGGATCATAGTCTCTTTTACTAACCTTGCGTTGGCCGGTTTTGTCCTGAGCGCTGTCGCGCTGAGATTTGCCTTTCCCGCGGTCAGTCTCGAGGGCAAGGCATTCTGGATCCTCCAGACGTCTCCTATCTCGTTGCGTTCCCTTCTCTGGAGCAAGTTCTGGCTCAACCTCCTACCCCTCTTGTTTCTAGGTGAGATCTTGGTGTTTCTGAGCAACACTTTTCTTCGTGCTCCTCCCTGGATGATGACCCTCTCCTTGATCAGCGTTTTCCTGATGACCTTCGGGATTACAGCCATTAGTGTGGGGGTAGGGGCCGTTTATCCGAAATTCTCTTATGACCATGCAGCCGAGGTCCCCACCAGTCTCGGCGGGGCCATCTGTATGATATTCACTATTGCCTTTATCGGAGTTACGGTAATGATCGAGGCTTGGCCGGTCTACTTGCTCGCCATGCACGGGTTCAACCCTGGCGCTATAAAGGTTGGCAGCTGGGTCTTCCTCCCCTCCCTTGGCGTCGTCCTAGCCCTCACCATCACTTCAGCGATCATCCCAATAGGACTGGGATTGAAAAGACTGGAGATGATAAACGACTAGTGGATCTGGTCCCCCCACATCATCGGGCATAATTACCTCGCAGCGGCAACTACCGATAGTATTTGCCCGAAACTTTCCCGTTTGAGAGACCGTGTACCCCCCTGGTAACTGAAAGATCCCTTTTTCTACTTACTCTTACCCATTCGGCACGCTCTTTGCTACCTTAAAATCCTGCTAGAGGATACGTCACGGTGGCTCCGTAGGGTGGCGCATACGACGTTCACGACGTAGATCGAACTTTTTACGCAAAGGAGGTGCACCATGATTAAAGAGATCAGGGTGCAGGATAAACCGGTAAGGATGTATAGCTGGGACGGTGGCCGTAGCTGGTGCTCTTCCAGAAAAGCGATACTCTCTTTCAAGGAAAGAAGGGAAAAGGCCTTTACAGGCACGCTCACGCTAAACGAAGCGGGATGGATCGATTCATTTGACACCATAGACAGCGCATCCGATCTAGAGAGAATGCATCCTCCTATCCGGTTTTCCGAATAAAAAAGGGGTGGAAGGCAGTCCCGGCTATTAAGGAAGGTCTTGTTTTTCAACAAGTGGCTGCGCACCTGGCTGTTCACCGAGTCAGGGGAAGTCACTCTTAGGGCGGGAGAAAATTTCACCTTACGGTGCAACTGCTAGCAAGGCGGTTTCCCTAACCGACGGTTCGAGAAGCCAACGCCTGTCCGAACTCCGAACGGTCTGCTTCTCTTGTTCTTAGTGGCAGGTTCTTTGTCCAAAACATTTTATAGCAATGGAAGGTGACGACATCATCTGAGAAAGAGACGGGCGAAAGTCTCCACTCCAAATCCAATGAGAATCAACGAGATACCTTTTATAAATGCCTCGAGGGCCGGATTTTCCAATCGCGGATGCATCCGCTCAATCTCTGATTTCTCCTTTTCCAGTTTCGTGAGATTCATGGAGATTTTTAACCAGATAGCACCAACGACACCGACGAGAAATCCCGCAACCTCGAAGCTCATAGTGTTCTTTCCTTATGGTTGGGTTAGCCTTTGCCAGACCTAGGCAGCTGTCGCCTCCATTTGTTTGGAATACTTACCGTAGCGAGCGGCACCGTTACACCTGGCCCTGTGGTAAAAGCTCTTTTGGGCTAAAGGGGTGTTGCCGGCTTCCCCTTTCCAAGCCCGGAGCGGTTGATCCTGTAACGCCCGTCCATAGGAAAAGCTGAGTTCCCACGGCTGAGCGCCGAGGGCATTCATAGCATTGAGGTGTTCGGTAGCCACCTCGGAGCTTTGGCCGCCGGAAAGAAAAACGATGCCGGGTACAGCGGCAGGAACTTTTCGGTTGAGGCAGCGTATCGTGGATTCAGCGACCTCGTTGACACTCGCTTGCTTCGGACATTCTTTGCCGGAGATGACCATGTTGGGCTTGAGCAACGTTCCCTCCAGGAGGACTCGGTGTTCATGGAGTATTGAAAAGACCCTCTCCAGCGTGTTTGTGGTTACGTCTTCGCAGCACTCGATGTCATGGCCACCATCCATCAGGACCTCAGGTTCAACGATGGGAACCAGTCCCGCCTCCTGAGCCAGAGCAGCATAGCGGGCAAGGGCATGGGCATTGGCATCGATACAGGCAGGGGTCGGAATTCCCTCGCCGATGGTGATCACGGCCCGCCATTTGGCGAAACGTGCTCCGAGGGAGTGGTATTCGACAAGACGACCGCGGAGACCATCGAGTCCTTCCGTGATCTTTTCTCCGGGAAAGCCAGCGAAGTCCATAGCGCCCTTGTCAACCTTGATCCCTGGAATGATACCTTTCCCTGAAAGTAACTGAGAAAACGGCGTCCCATTCCGGTCCTTCTGGCGTATGGTTTCGTCGTACAGAATTACACCGCTGATAAACTCCTCGATGCGCGGGGTCGTGAATAACAATTCCCGGTAGCTACGCCGGGTCTCTTCTGTTGATTCAAGTTTAATGCTATCAAGACGTCTTTTGATGGTCCCGGTACTTTCATCAGCCGCCAGAATTCCTTTCCCTTGCGGCACCAGGGCGTTAGCCACGGACATGAGTTCATCCTTGATCATCACTCATTTACCTCCTTACCGGGAACACTGCCAGGACCTTAGCTTGGTAGAATTTCCCGCTGATCTTTAGCCAAAAGTATCGGGGGCAGGTAGAAACTCTGATGTATGTCATAATAAGGAATCCCATCTCTGAACGTGATGCCTATCAAATCCGGCAAGTTAAAACTATATCTCAAGACAGTCCATATTTAAATAGTCTCGTATTGTCTGTAATACGTTTGCATAACCAACCAGAGTACTGACCCTTTCGCCCCGCGTAAATTCTCGGAAGTTCGCTAAAGGACAATTTTAAGCCCCCGATGATTGCATCAGGTAGGGAAAAAATATAAGAGTGCGTCAAAATGAAACTGAAAGGCAAAGTCGCTCTGATAACCGGAGGCGGAAGAGGCATTGGAAAGGCGGTCGCCCTGACCTATGCTCGCGAGGGTGCAAGGCTCGCTATCTGTGCTCGGACCGCCTCGGAGATCGAAGAAACGGCACGGGAAATTCAAGCACGCAAAGGCGAGTGCCGCAATTGGATCTGTGATGTCTCGATTGAGGAGCCAGTGAAAGCACTCATCTGAGAGATCGAAACAAGCTATGGCAGGATCGACGTCCTGGTGAACAACGCAGGGGTCATGACGCGCCCAGTGCCGATCTCAAACCTGGAGGTAAAGAAATGGGATTATACCCTAGCTGTGAATCTGCGCGGTCCTCTCCTGGTGACCAGAGCCGTCCTGCCCATGATGGCACGTCAGAAAACCGGTTCCATTATCAATGTTTCCTCTTCCATCGGCCGAGGTGGCTTCGCCAACTTCGGTGCCTACGCGGTTTCTAAATGGGGACTCGAAGGATTGACCCAGACCCTAGCAGTAGAGACCCAGTCTTTAAACATACGGGCAAACTCGGTGGATTCCGGCTATGTGGCTACAAAGCTAACCAGGTACTCCGGTAGTCAACCCGCATCTGTGACGGAAGTTTTCGTTTTTCTTGCCGCCGATGAATCTGCAGGCATTACTGGAAAAATGTTCAGCTCCGCCAGGTGGAAGTCTCAACTGCACCAGAACTAAAAACGAGGGCGTTAGCCCAGCAGCTCCTCAATTTTCACCTGATCGAAGCCAATGATCGTTTCGCCATCAATCAGCGTGACCGGCGTGCTTTGACAACCCATCTCAAGGAGTTCTTTCAACGCCGCTTGATCCTCACGTATGTTTTTGTCTATGAAAGGGATCCCTCTTTGAGAAAGAAACTCTTTCTCCCTGTGACAGGGCCCTCAACCAGGTTGGGTAAAAACAACGACTGTTTTGGCCATTCTACCTCACCTCTTCGAATAAAGATATTTCTTTTTACCACCTCTCCCGGATTCCTGCAAAGCCTGCTCTAAACCCAAGCGAATGGGCTACCTGATTGATCGGCGCTCCTAAGGGCTTCATCTCTTCCGAGGGATGGGGTTTCCTTGAAGGAGGCTATCTCTCTCGGAACGATTCTAAATCCTGAAATGAGCGGATTGATAGCAGTTGGGAGGATTTTTCTATGCACCCCTTTCAAAAAAATATAAAAAATTGGCGTTGCATATAGCAGGGCACCGTTAATCAGGGTATGATAACTGACTACATGGACACCAAGGAGGTTTGAGACTTATGATTAAGCTTTATCATTTCCCCCTATCAACCAACTCTCGCAAAGTGCGGATCGCCTTGATTGAGAAGGGATTGGAATTTGAGCGTATTACCATCGACCTTGCAAAAAAGGAACAAAAAAATCCCGAATATCTAAAAATTCACCCTTTCGGCCAGGTCCCAGCCCTCGACGACGAAGGTTTCATTCTTTATGACTCCACGATTATCAACGAATACCTCGAGGATGAGTACCCTTACCCCCCCCTCCTCCCTAAAGACTCGGAAGGGCGGGCACGGGCACGCTTGATGGATGACTTCAGGGACAACAACTTCAACCCCTACTTCGTGGAGATCATCCATGAAGTGCGGTACAAAAAAGAAGGTGAAAGAGATTTAAAGCTCATCGAGCACGCCAAAGCAGAGATCATTCGCTGTTTTGATAGGATCGAAAAGCAGCTTCAGGGGCAAGAATATCTGGCCGGAACTTTTAGTCTCGCCGATATTGCCTATATGCCGAACATTGATCTGCTTGCGCGCTTCGAGATCCCTGTCAACCCGGAGTATAAAAACACACTTGCCTGGATGGAACGCCTCAAGGTAAGGCCCAGTTACACAGAATCGGCCAGTTAGCAACTGAATGACTCTAAGGCTTCTACTCGCCTGGCTCGTTCACCTCTATACCGCGTCGGGAGCCGTCCTCGCATTTTTTTCTCTCTTTCTTATTGAGAGAGCGGAATTTCAGGCTGTCTTCTGGCTCATGCTCCTCGCGGTCCTGATTGATGCGACCGATGGTTCCCTGGCTCGCAACCTCAGGGTGAAGGAACTGATTCCATGGTTTGACGGAAATCGTCTCGAGGACATAGTGGACTATCTCAACTATGTCCTGGTCCCCTGCTTCTTTCTTTTCCGGGTTGATCTTCTGCCGAAAGAGGATGCGGTGTGGCTCGTAGTCGTGCCCCTAGTCGCTAGCGCCTATGGTTTCTGCCAACGGGAAGCCAAAACTTCAGATCATTTTTTTCTGGGTTTCCCTTCCTATTGGAACATTGTCGTTTTTTACCTCTATGTCATGCAAACCCCCCACTGGATAAACGCATTCCTGATCCTTATTTTATCTGCCCTGGTGTTTGTTCCAATGAAGTACCTTTATCCAAGCCGAAGTCCGATCCTGCGCGGCCTCACCGTTAGTTTGGGAATCATCTGGGGGATCTTGGTGGTCACCATCATTTATGACCTTCCAAGCCCACCTATGCCTTTGGTACTTGTCTCATTACTTTTCCCGGCCTACTATATGGTTGTTTCGTTCTGGCTTTCGGTTAGGCAGTCTTGACTTGTACTGAGAAGCCAGATAATTGAAACTCTGATGATTAGGAAACGTCGTGTTCGATATCATTAGATTAGCGTTCAGGAGGTCGAACTTATGGACAGTGGAAAAATGGTGGAGTACCGAGTCGAGAACGGCGTTGCACTGCTTGAGATTAATCGTCCACCGGTCAACAGTTACACCCATGAGCTCCTACGGGAATTGGATGAAGCCCTTCTACTGGCCCGTTTCGATGAGGATGTCCATGTCCTGGTTCTGACAGGGAAGGGAGAGAAGTTTTTTTCTGCCGGTGCCGACATCAACATGCTCGCCAAGAAATCCCTCGCATATAAATATAACTTTGCTCTGCACGGCCATGAAGTCCTCCAGCGAATGGAAAACAGCCAGAAGCCTATCATTGCTGCGATTAACGGCCATGCCGTAGGTGGTGGTTTGGAGATTGCCATGTCTACGGATATTCGTATTGCCAAAAAGGAGGGTGGTAGGCTCGGCCTCGCAGAGATCAACCTGGGTGTCATGCCAGGGATGGGTGGAACTCAGAGACTCCCTCGCCTGGTGGGAAAGGCCAAAGCCCTGGAATTATGCATGACGGGCAAAACAATAGCCTTCGAAGAGGGGCTAGAAATGGGACTTGTACACTACATCTACGAGCGCGAGAATTTCATGCAAAATGTTTTGGACTATGCCCGCCAATTCGTCCCACCCAACAAGGCCAGCCTGGCCGTAGGCAAGGTCAAACGGGCCATTCAGACCGGCCTCGAGATGTCCCTATCCGATGGTCTCACCCTTGAACGGGAAGTTCTCTATCAGACTTTCGCCAGCGAGGACGGCACCGAAGGCGTCAAGGCCTATTTAGAAAAAAGGACCGCACAATTTAAAGGGAAATAAATTACGCTGCACTCTTGTTGTTTAGCGCTTGAAAAAGGGCCTCTGTTGCAGCAGGAATCCAACGTAAGTAACTCAGAACAAACAACGAAGATTGGAGGTTTGTGTATGGCTAAGTTGTTAATTGGAGGGGAAGCGGTAGACTCGGTCAGCAAGGAGACCTACGAGGTGCGCAATCCTGCCACCGGTGAAGTGGTGGACCATGCGGCTAAAGGAAATGCAAAGGATGTTGAGCATGCCATACAGGCGGCAGAAACCGCTTTCAAAGCGTGGTCCAGCACAACCCCAGAAGACCGGGGAACGATGCTCACCCATGCTTGCCAACTGATAAAGGAAAAGGGCAAAGAGATTGCTCTGCTGCTTACGCAAGAGCAAGGAAAAACTCTCTTCGAGGCCAACCTGGAGATCCATCACTTACTCCATGGCCTGGAATTTTATGCCGGACTCGCCTCCAAGGTTAGGGGCTCCCATGTTCCACTCCCTCAGAAAGGGGCTTATGGCATGGTGATACGTCAACCGATCGGCGTATGCGCAGGGATCATCCCTTGGAATTTTCCCCTCACCCTAATGGGGACAAAACTAGGACCGGCGTTGGCTGCGGGAAATACGATCATCATCAAGCCCGCCTCCACCACGCCGCTCGCGACCCTGCTTTGTTTAGAGCAGATCCAAAAGGCTACTTATGGCGAAGGAAAGCAGCAGAAAACTCTTCCTAAAGGGGCTGTCAACGTCGTGACCGGTCCAGGAAGCACGGTGGGAGAAGAACTCCTGAAGAACCCGCGTATCCGACGTATTGCCTTCACCGGCTCCACTGAAGTGGGAAGACATGTGATGGAAGTCGCAGGCCGCGAGATCAAAAGGGTTACATTAGAATTAGGCGGTAGCGATCCTATGATCGTTATGGAAGATACCAATCTCGACATGGCGATGAAAATGGCGGATATCGGCCGCTTCTTTAATTGTGGCCAGATGTGTCTAGGAGTGAAACGTCTCTTTCTTCAGGAGACGATCGCAGACAAATTTATCGGCGGTTTAGCGGAAATGCTCAAAAAGAAAACAGTGGGTAACGGCACCAGCAAGGAAAGTCGTATGGGTCCGGTGCACCTCGACTACCAGAGGAAAGAGGTGGAGGAGCAAGTGGAGGATGCCAAGAGCCGCGGTGCCAAGACTATCCTTGGTGGGGAACGACCTAAAGGCGGTGACCTGGATAAAGGGTTTTTCTACCTTCCTACCCTTCTGACGGACGTCCCGGACGATTCGAGGATTAGTATCGAAGAGTGCTTCGGCCCTGCGCTTCCCGTGTTTAGGTTTAAAGATTTGGATGAGGCTATTGAGCGAGCTAACAGGTCTATCTATGGCCTGGGTTCCTCGATATGGACACACAACATGCTTTACGCAAACAAGGCGATAGACCGGCTCCAGGCAGGCAACGTCTGGGTAAACTCACTCCATTACGGCTACGACGAGCTCCCCTTCGGTGGGGTTAAGGCTAGTGGCCTTGGCCGCGAACACGGCCCCGAGGCATTGGACTACTACCTGGAGCCCAAGGGCGTAGTTATCGTTAATGTATAGCTGAGAAGACGGTTGCAGGTATCAGCACCCGCAGCCATGGATGCTTATCCCTCGGTGGCCCGTTCGGAATTTATTCTGGACGGGCCTTTTTATTTGATTTAGGGCAGGACGAGATGAGTACCGAACAACTACTCGCGGTGAGCTGACCTGCCGGGCCCGCAGACGAGATATGGGAACAAAAACACATCAAAAATCTTTCCCTTTCACGTAAGCGGAATAGCCTCTGACAAGTTCCAAAAATCTTCCCCTGCCCGTCAAACTACCATTACTATTAGGCAAGTTCGTATGCTGGAGGTATTGATGGATATTATCCAGCAAGAACACCGTCCCAAGCAGTGTAATGGTAATGAAAAAGACCCAATTCCTGGTTGTTTGGTCATAAGGTTCGATGAGTACCAAGACCGGATAAAACGCTGCAGCAAATAAGAGCATGGTGTAACCTCCTTTTAGAGTCGTGACAGATTCATTGCTTACAGCCTTCCTAGTACGCAACCAACATGCCAACAACCAAAATTTTATAAGTCCGGGGAATTACAGGGAGAATCTAACTCCTTGCGTAACATAATCCGGCAGTTTTACCGGCGAGTGACAGATTTTGCTACCGCTGGTGTGTCTATAGACAGCCCTGTCCCTCAGCATTGCCTTGCTAAGTGGCAGGACCCTAACCGGAAGAAGAGGCCAGGGAACCCTTGTGGAGTAGTCTGCGATGCAGACATCGGTGGGAGGTAAAAATATTCCGCAAACTTCCAGAGTTCTCACCGCCACCTTCACCTAATAGGTATCGAACATTCGCTGGATCTCATTCGGATCGGTCGTCATTGTAAGCGCTAGTGCCAATAATGCTCGAGCCTTCCACGGCTGTAGATTGTCGGCCGCAACGAACCCACGACGAACCAGCGAGGGGCTTCGGACTACACGTCCGGAACCGACGCGACTACTTTGACAGATCATCACCCCCCTCTCATGCGCTCGGTCAAAGGCCTTGTCTTCCGCCGGCGTAGGCCGGCCGGCCCCCGTTGCCGCACTGACGATCCCTTTAGCACCGGCCGCTACTGCTGCATCAATCATCGCACCATCCGCACCGACGTAAGAGACCACCACATCGACCCGTGGCAGAGACTGAAGGTTTCGAACGTCGAATTCACTATCTGCGGTATGTTTTTTTACCGTCCGGTGATAGTAGACCAGTTTCCCGTCTGCGTCGCTATAGCCTAAGGGTCCGAGGTCTCGCCCCTGGAAGGCCTGAACACGGTAGGTCGCCGTCTTGGTAACGTCTCGGCCACTGTAAATGGTATCGTTCATAACCATCAACACACCACGGCCTCGGGAAGCTGGGTTTGCTGCCACCCGAGTCGCGTTAAGCAGGTTCAGATACCCGTCAGCGCTGACGGCCGAGGATGGGCGCATAGACCCCACGAGCACCACCGGCTTGTCCGTCTTGACAGTGAGGGTTAAAAAGTACGCCGTTTCTTCAAGGGTATTGGTTCCATGAGTTATGACGATACCCTCAGCGCGGTCCTCTGCGAAAATAGAGTGGATGGCTCGGACAAGATCCAGCCAGTCCTTGTCCACAAGGGCGTGACTCGGGAGTCTTCGAAAAGGCACCTCCTCTACCCTTGCTATCGACTGAAGCTCAGGTAACTGACCCATCAGTTCTCCGGTATCTAGCCTCTTTCCCGCCTCGATGTACCAGGCTAGATCCAGGCGGTCTTTACCGACTGAGTCAATGGTTCCTCCAGTAATAATCAGTGCCACCCGCGGTAATTCACTCATTTTACCCTCTTTCCTCGGCCTATTGCCGATCGTGGAAACATACTATCCAGGCCCCCAATTTTATTACCTGAACGCACAGGAAATGTCCATCACCTTCTCCAAACCTGAGCGAATCGTGATAACGAGCTTGCTCTCGACACTCGTTAGAGTGTATAGGTTAACGAGTTGGGAGGATGGCTAAATCCTAGGTCGTACGCGGATGGTACTGTATTTTCATCTGTCCCGGGGTTCAGTGAACTGCCAGTAATCTCCGGACAAACCGATATGAGACAATCAAGCTCAAGCAGCCGATATAGTTGGGTAGCTAAACTCATCTTTGTGGTCTACCTCTTGTTCCAGTCCGGGTGCTCATCTTATCCGGTGGTAACGGAGCGCACTATAGATCTCCATCGAGTGCAGGATATCAAGAAACGCCTTGCGGCCCTGCGAGGTTTGGATTTTACCCGTGCGGTGCCCATTGAAGTCAAAAATGAGAAACAGATGCGAAATTACCTCAAGGCCAGTCTCCTCAGAGATTATGGTGAGCAAAAACTCAAGGATATGTCCCTCGCTTACGCCAAGTTTGGTCTCCTTCCCAGGGGTTCTAATCTGCAGCAATCTCTACTTGATTTTTACACCGCTCAGGTTTTAGCCTATTACGACCCTAAGGAAAAAAGCCTCACATTTCCTGAGGATATGAAACCCGGCTTTACCGTCGGTGCAGTGGAATTCCTGCCCCGGAGAGACGTTTTGGACGAGATGATTCTGGCTCACGAGCTTACCCATGCTCTGCAAGATCAACACTTTTCTCTGGAGACAAAGTTAAGACCTTCCAACAATGATGATGAGAGTCTCGCCATGCGAGCAGTCGTGGAAGGAGATGCTAGCCTGAGCGCGACGAGTATTCTATCGGGACGCGCAGACAGTGAATATCTGACCGGTATAAGCAATGAAATCCAGGCTGAGTTAAAACAGAAACGTGAAGATTTTTCTGAGATTCCGGCATTGATTGCGGAGCCGCTTCTTTTTTCCTATTACGGTGGGGTGTCTTTTGTAGCTCGAATGCTCGAGGAACGGGGGTGGCCTGGAATCAACCGTCTCTATGTATCTCCACCTCTATCTACAGAGCAAGTGCTGCATCCGAAAAAATATTTGTATAAGCCTGATCCTCCAACACAGATTACCTGGAACAATCTCGCTTCCATTCTCCCTAACGATTGGAAGGAGGTTGAGAATAATGTCCTCGGAGAACTCACCGTCCAAGTCCTATTCAAAGAATACTTCTCTGAAAAAGAGGCGAAAAAAGCTGCCTCAGGATGGGATGGGGATCGTTTTGTGGCCTTCCGGAATAGGCGTGATATCGCTTTTGTATGGGCAACCATCTGGGATTCCCTGCAGGACTCAGAAGAATTTCTCAAGAGATATCAAAAGATCCTCTCCAAGAGATATCCCGACTCAACGTCGGACAGTACCTATTATATCGAGCAGCGCGGGCGCCGAGTCCTCGTCGTGGAAGGCCTGAAGCGAAGCTATACTCAAGCAAAAAGCAAGATGTTTTGGAAAAAAATGAAGCTTAAAGAGGTTGCCTTTACTAGGCCCTTCGCACCCCGGCAAAAGGTTTCACACAAAAAACCCTAAAGGCCTGGGACACCGGCCCAGGCGTCCCGGATCCGTTGACCAGTTCTAGTCAGAGCTGATTTCCACCGGCTGTATCACGCGATCCTTGGTCTAGGCTTCTATCATCCTTGAGGCTTCACGGCACTCAGGAACGTTGAGCTGGAACTTGCCAGTAGTGTTGTGAGGTGCGTGTACAGGTATAGAACCCCCTGGGGCATGTAGTTAAGACACGCCTGAACATTCCCTGCTGAACCCGGCACTTTCCCTGCCTCCACGATCGTGGCAAAGGCTTTGCTCATGGCTTCTTGGACTTCAGTGGTATTGGATCGACCTGGATATCCCATGGACTGTGACAGGTCGGAAGGACCAACAAAATATACATCCACACCTTCAACTTGCAGGATCCCATCGAGATTGTCCAACGCCTCTTTCTCTTCCAACTGGATACAAACGATTGTTTCTTGATTAGCTGTTTTGACATAGTCCCCCATCTGCAGGCCAAATCCAAAATTTGCCGGGCGAGTTCCAGCGGCGAGCCCCCGGGTACCTAGAGGGTAATATTTCACTGCTTCAACGGCCCGTCTGGCATCGGCAGGCGTATTGATATGCGGAACCTGGACGCCCAGGGCGCCTCGGTCCATCACTCGAAGGATTGCTTCCGGGGTATTCTTCCAGGGCCGAGCAATGGGCGTGATCCCGCTTAACTCAGCAGCCATGGCCATTAACTCAACACTTTCCGGCGAAATAGAGCCATGTTCGCAATCGATAAGTACCCAGTCAAATCCCAACTTTCCGATGATCTCCACAATCTGTGGTGATGGGAACATGACCGAGAGGCCGAATGCCGGTTGCCCGGATAGGAGTTTTTCTTTCATTCTGTTTTTCATCATCTCTTGCCCTTTGTCTGTCTGTTTTCCCTTGCGCTCGCCTTCATCCAGGGAAGGCGTTCATCCTATCCCATTTGCCTGTGTGCACTCTGTCTATCTATTGCCGCCCCTTAATGAATCAACCAATCAGGCCAATTGATCGTAAGCCCATCGCAACCGCTTTCGACGACCTGTGTCATTTCAATGATGCCATTAACACCCCACGCTCGTACTTCAGGCAAACGCGCGTGAGCGGCGCCTACAATGTCTTTGCACGTTTCCGCTGCACGCGGGCATATCTGGAAGAACCCCGCCTCGGCCGCCTTGGATATATTGTCAGTCGTAAACTCCCCCGCCCTAACCAGCCAACCAACCCGCAGATCAGGCGCCAATCTTCTCAACTCGATAAGCACCCGATTGTAGAAAGATGTAACAACGGAGCGCTGGTTCAATCTCCTGGTAGTTAGGGAATCCAACACGGCTCTGGGCAATCCATCCGATGGACTTTTAATCTCCACATGGTAGATGAAACGATGGCGAAAAACACCGAGAAGCGTGTCAAAGGCGAGCAATCGTTCACCACCATATAGATAAGGTGAAAACCAGGTACCCATGTCCAGGGCTAGGAGTTCCTGAAGGGTAAGCTCAGCTACCCGTAGACCCGGATAACCGTAACGAGCCAACGTTTCATCGTGGCAGATGATGATCTGTCTGTCTTTGGAGAACTGGACATCGAGTTCGACCTCGGTGGCACCCATCCGCTCAGCCAGATGAAAAGCAGCCAGCGTGTTCTCCGGCGCGTAGCCGGAGGCCCCACGATGCGCGATGATTCTGAATCCTGGAGGTACACGCAGTGGCAACATCGGTATGGGACGAGTTCTCACCCTTGGATTCCCGCAACCTGAAGCAGCTCCGGAAATCTAGAGACAATATGATCGGCCCACACGGTTTCGTCGTCCCGATTAAAGGCGATGGTGGTCATCCGCAGCGCCTTCGCGCCTTCCAATTCTACTCGGGCATGGCCTACGAAGGCTGCTTGTTCTGGACGGAGACCGAGGGGGGTCAGGGCCGCAAGGTAGATACGGGGGTCGGGTTTACAGACTTTCAGTTCACAAGAGGTAGCAAACGTATCCCATACCGAGTCGATACTCACTTTGTGGAACCATTGCAGCTTATCCGTCGTTGCGTCGAAAGTATTAGTCACTACACCAAGACGCAGGCCAGCCGTCTTGAGTTGGTGAAGTGTCTCGGTTACCCCATCAAAAAACAGAATGTCCCTCTGGGCTTCATCCAGCATGTGACGTCCCTTGATGCGAACAGCATCATCGCAAACCCCGTACAGTTCCAGCACTGCATCTTGGTATGCCTCTTTTGTGATCTGACCGGCAAAGGCCTGCCGTTTCAGTTCCATCAACCTCTGTGGATCGGGGGTCACCGGAGGTAGTCCTTGCGTGGTTAGGAATGCAGCTAAAGCAACGCCCTGCCGGGGGCGATAATAAAGAACATCCCCGGCGTCAAACAGAAGGGCCTTAAATTTCAATGTCTTGGGCTCGTTCCGTAGATTTGTCATCGAGCACTGTGGGCATAGCGCACTCCCTGGTATGCCTGCACGCTGGAGGGGGGCGTTCTTTAAATGCCTCCCCCGGCTTCCTCAGGTTATCGTTCACTCAGGCCATCACAGGACGTATTATCTGTGTCGGAGCGAACTACTTGAGACCGACGAATAACGCCACGAACGCAAACTTAGTGTCGTAAACGTAGTTAGGGTCTATCTTCCACATCTTGAGATCAGTGAAAGGCGGTATGCCGAATTTATCCACCTGTTTCTTGGCCATATCGCTCCGGGCGGCATAGTCTCCAATGACATTCCAAGCCTTAAAGCCATCCTCCATCATATAACGTATGAGTAGCTTGGCCGCATTAGGATGGGGAGCTCGATCAGCGATGAGGAGGACGGTGGGATAGGCCACGCCAAAGACAGGGTTCATTTTATAAGAGGGTTGAGCCTCAAATACCTTTTTTTTGTTCTTCCGTATCTTACTGAAGGTACTGATACCGATCGGCGGCTTATTCTGCTTCACGCCCGCAATGTTCTTGAAGATTTTGGTTGTCGATTTTAGAAAGACGGCGTTCCGGAGCACGCGATACAGCCATTCTTTAGCAGCATCTGGTGGTGCCAACGAAGGATTTTTCTTTGTAAGCTTCACAAGTTTCTTGGAAAAGTCCACAGGCTTGCCGAACTCTTGTTTGTACGCTTCAGCCATCTCGTCCGAGTGCTGCAAAATCGTCTGCATCACGTTGGCCATCGTGCTGCCTTCAAGTGGATTGGGGATCAGGAGCTTGCCCTTCCATTCCTTGCGGGTTAAATCCCACAGGTTGTCAACGGGTGAAGCGTCGGGGTTCCGGAATGAATTATAGAATACTACGCGGCTGCTCCAACGTTGAGTCAGAAAGGGTTCCATCTCGTTCTTGTCCAGGAACGGTGCCACGCTGTCCGGGACGAAGTTCCAGACCCGCTTCTGTGGTAGGAATTCGTTCAGGATGAGCGGCGTGTCGTTGTTAAAGAGAACATCTACGTTGTACACGCCGGCCCTATGTTCACGCCTGAACTTCTCCAGAGCAACGCCTGACGCAATGTCGTAGGCTTCAATCCTGACACCGAATTTTTTTTTGAACTTTTTCTGGAGCTTGAAGATGCGTGACGAGACTGAATAGATCACCACTTTGCCTTCCTTCCGCGCAGCCTTTTTGATAGCTTTCCAGTCTTGCGTCTTCGGGGTAAGGGGACCGACCTGGGCCCTCTTAAGCCATGCCCGTTGATCTTCAGCTCCCGCCAAGGTGGCGCACAGAATAAACATAATCGCCGTTACCAGTGACATCATCTTTTGAATTTTCATCTGTTCCACCTCCTTAAATTGTCCTATGATTCAAACACGTATGCATTTTTAACCTCATACGCTTTCCCGCCCGCTGTTATCATTCTCGCTTGTTTGTGTCAATAGCAGTCCGCTCTCTTCGTCATACAGGTTGATCGCTGAAGCATCTATCTTGAGCCATACGGTCTGGTCCATTTGCACATCGATCTGACGAGTCTCACGGACCATTAGGGTCCTGTTACCTTGTCTGGCTTCGACAAGCAATTCCGGGCCTGCCGGCAGAACCGCGTATACTTTGAACTCCGCCGCCCCTGCCTCTGGCCGGAGCAGGATGGTAACGTCCTCCGGCCTCGCCGCAAGGATCACTCGGCTCTGTGAGGGAACCCAGGATATCGGCAGTCTGAAATCGCCGGCCTCCAGATGGGGTTGACCATCCTGCAGAACAATTCGCACAGGTAACAGATTGACCCGCGGCATTCCGACAAACTCTGCGGCGAAGAGGTTTGCGGGTTGATGGTAGATCTCATCCGGTGTCCCTACCTGTTGAATGCGCCCCTGATTCATCACGACCACAAGGCTCGCCATGGTCATGGCTTCGGTCTGATCGTGGGTCACATAGACGGCGGTGGCACCGGAGTCGTGGTGCAATCTTTTCAACTCGGAACGCATGTCCAGGCGCAAGCGCGCGTCGAGGTTGGAGAGTGGTTCATCCATGAGAAAGACCGGTGGTTTGGTGGCGAGCAAGCGGGCCAGCGCAACCCGTTGTTGTTGCCCCCCGGAAAGCTCGGACGGATAACGGTCTCCCAGATTATTCATGGACAGTTCTCGAAGCACATGATCCGCGCGTTGCCGTGCCTCCTTATGGGGGAGCTTTTGCAGTCTTAGTCCGAAGCCGATGTTCTCGTACACATTCATGTGTGGCCATAAGGCGTAGCTTTGAAAGACCATCCCCACGTGTCGTTTTCCCGGGGGAACAACGATACCTCGCTCAGCGGAAAATACCGTTTGCCCGTCGATAACAATCTCCCCTTCATCCGGCCTCTCCAAGCCCGCAACACAACGCAGCAGGGTCGACTTTCCGCAACCGGAAGGTCCCAGCAAAACCAGAAACTCGCCCGCTTGAATCACAAGGTTCAAACTATCCAGAGCAGTGACCTTACCGAACCTTTTGGTCAGCCCGTGTATTTCTATGGATGCACTCATGATGGATTTTGAATCGCGTTCTCAGCTCATGTGTTGTCCTGCAAACGAGCCAATTGACCTTTGCCTGCCCACCAAACCGTTAATTCGCCAACGATCGTAATCAATGTGACCAACAAAACCAGGGTATTGGCTAGCTGAGTCTGATCTTCTTCGACATAGCGGAAACCTACGGTCATCAGGACCCGCGTGGCCGGCGTGATGAGGAGAATGATCAGGGACAATTCCCTCATCATGCCAACGAAGCTGACCATCATCCCGGCCACCACTCCAGAAGTCGCTAGTGGCAATACAATCCGCCACAGACGCCAAAACCAGGAGGCCCCTTGGATCTCAGCCGCTTCCTCCAGTTCCTGGCCTATTTGGGTAACGGCACTCGACCCAGTCCGCGTGCTGTAGGGAAGCCGGTTGATGACGGATATGAGCACCAGCAGGGTAAAGGTCCCGTAAAGTGCAGGAATGGGCCCTCGCCGTACCGCAAATAGACTAAGGTACATCGATCCGAAGGCAATGGCAGGGATTAAAAACGGCATAAATGAGATCTGATCCAGCAGCTTGGCGATCCAGCTCCTCCGATTGCGTACCATAATGTACCCTATGACGAGACCCAGGATCGCACAGATGGCTGAACTGAGGAAAGCAAGCCGTAAGCTGTTCCAAGCCGCGCCTAGAATGACCGGATTGTGTATCACTCCCGGCTCACCAAAGGCGATATCAGGGTTTGAACCCCCGAACCAGTAATGCAATGTCAAGTTGTCGAGTCCATAGCGACCGTCTACCAGCATCAAGGTCTGATACCCCAGCAACACGATGGGGAGTATCCCGGTGATGAGGGCAATAGAGGCAACAAGGCCAGTGGCCGGCCAGCGCCAGGACCCCAGACCGGTAGCATGACTTTTAAAACCTTTGCCCCCTATGGTTTCGAATCGCCTCAAGTTCCCTCCTAGAACACGCGCGCTCACGTAAACAACTAGGGCGGTTATAAGGATGAGTACTAACGCCAGGATATAGCCCCTCGCATCCAGGCCCAGGCGAAGGTTGGTGAAGAGCATAGTCGAAAGGGTATAGTATTGGATCGGCGCCCCTAGTAAGAAAGGGAGAGCAAAAGTACCGAGGGTTTTCCCAAAAGTCAGTACGAAAGCCGCCATGAGCGCTGGTGTGACTAAAGGGAACGTGATTTTCCGAAGGATAGTCCATCGTGATGCCCCGAGAAGCTCTGCACTTTCTATCAACTGGACGTCGACAGTCTCCAGGGCACCAGACACCAAGAGGAAGGCAAACGGAGAATAGTGGATCGCCATGGTAATGATGATAGGAACCGGGCCGTAAGATATCCACGCAGGCGGGGCGGCATTGAAAATGACCTGAAAGAATCCCGGCTCGCCTCCAATCGCCGGACTTCGGAATAGTGTTTCCCACGCCAGAGCGAGGGCAAAGGCGGGAATGACGTAAGGAAGCGTAAGCACCGGCCGCAGCCAACCTCGGCCCGGTATATCTGTTCGCGTCACAAACCACGCAAGCATCCCGCCCAAAAGCAGTGCTACCAGCGCAGCAATGACACCGGTAATCAGGGTATTTAAAAGTGGCTCTAAGAGAATACCATTGGCCTCGGGACCAAACAGGGAAGTTTTCCAGTGAGCAAAGGTGAACTCGCCTGGCACGGCATCCCTTGAGAGACGGAGGTCGCTCTCACCCCATGTCAGAGTCCGCCAGGCAAGATCGGATAGCGGTCCGAGAACCAAATAAACCAGTGTGATGAGCAGCAGTCCCGAAACGAGAAACTGTGGGGAAGCGACCCGGTACAACAATAGATTCCACCAGCGCTCAATCGATGCCCCTCCGTGTTTACACGCAATTGTTAATCTGGAGTTTGGCATGTTACCAGCGATCCTATCGTTTCCTCCTTCTTTTTCGCTCCTTTATGAGGGACGGGCTTGAACGAATCTCAGAAAATGACTTCCTTGAACCGCGCCGACTTCCCTTGGAGCCCCACCGGTTAATAATGATTGCCCTGCCACGACGGAAGCATTATCAACTGACGGAAAAGGTGTCAAACTAAGAATTTTCACCGGTCCTGTGAGAGCAGGATGGTCGTTTAGAAGGGGGGGGTTGCGGAGGTTAGTTCCAGGGGCGCAAGACATCATCGAGCAAAACAGGCTAAACTCAGTTGGCCGGCCTGTTCCGTTTACGAATGACTCCGACTACAGAAAAGCAAGGCCTACCGAAACCACACACATCAAAATGCGATTTCGGTTGTCTAGTCCGTTTCAACCCTGTAAACTTACACTCAATCAAGGGGCAATCGCCTTCCCGGCGCCTAGCCCTCTCGTCGCATATGGAGGAGATCCTATGAGGCAGAAAAACGATGATATCCCCACTTTAAATAAATCAGTAGAGATTTACCTGGAGTCAGCGGTGATCCGGGGCACCCTCGTTACTAAACATCGGCGTTTGAGTGATCACCTGAACATGGGAACGATTGACCAATTCCTATCGCTTCAAGATGCTAAATTGGAGGCCTTGCAAGGAAAATCTCATCAGCAGAGTTCAAAGAGTATTATCCTGAACCTGCAACGTATACTACTTGTAAGCGACTTAGATTCGGGAGAAGTGCTCAACTCCGCACGTAAAAATCTATCCTGGGTTAACCGTGAGCCACTAGAAGTAGTCATGGGTGTAGGATCATTTTGGGTGCGGGGGAATCTCCACCTTATACACGGCGGAGACCTTTCCACCTTTACTGCGGGAAAAAGTCTTTTCATCCCTTTGACCAGCGCAACTTTCCTTGACAGTCCTGAAGCTCAACAGCAAACTTTCCTCGTCAACCGGGAGAAGATAAACTGCATTGCTAATTGCTAGCAGAGAGGGACCACAATCAGTCCCTCTGCCGCCTTCAACCCCGTCCTCAACTTTGCCATCTTGGCACGAGCGAATGTCGAGTTCCCAGTTGCCTGAACCCTGCCAGGAGACACTGAACAATCCCGTAGGTAAAAACAAAACGCGGCGTAAAAGTAAAACGTTTATTGAAATACTTCAGCATTTTCCCTAGCCAAAGTAAACGGTCTCTTTAGTACAGATATACCAGTCCGTAAAGTATCGGCCAAAGCGCAACTACAAAGGTCCAGTACATCGCGCTAAGATCAACACCTGCATGGCTGTGAACAGTGAATCGACCCCGCAGAGCCTGCATCAGAACCACGAGTAACCAAACCACAGCACCGAGGACGTGGAGACCGTGGCAGCCGATTAACGTGTAGAAGGTAGCACCGTACACTCCGCTCGATACCGTAAGTCCGAACTCGACCAGGCGGACCCATTCCCTGCCCTGGATAACCAGGAAGAGCCCCCCGAGAAAAGCTGTTACCGAGAGATATCGGATGAGTTGCCTCGGATCATTGCGACGGATCGCGCCCGAGGCCCAATGCATGGTAACTCCACTGAAGAGGAGAATGACCGTATTGATACCCGTCACACCCACAGGCAATCGCGGCTGAAACGGCGGCGGCCAGGCATCGCTACCAAGACGGAAAACCAGAAAGGCGCCGATCAGACCCGCAAAAAACATCGCCTCTGCCGCGAGAAACGCTAGTATAGCCAGGCGGGCACTACTAATGATCGGTTCGTTTTCAGTAACAGGGGGCTGCCCCCCGGCAAAATTTGGAATAATCTGGAGGTTGATCTCACTGGAGCCGGTTAACGGCCTTGCTGTGGACTCTTGTGGCATAAGGGAGTTTTAACCGAAGTGCCACCTAATAAATTATAATAAACGTAATAATCGCCGCGATGTAAAGGAGCGTCAACACGCCCAGTAAAAACCCGATGCGCTGGTTTCTGTGCCGCATGATTCGGCGGCTTATGATCTCTTCAAACCTCAAAACGGTGCTCGATTAAGTGCCATAACCACGAGTAGTACTGGGAGATAGAATAAAGATGCAAACAAGAGCCGCCGTGCAGCCTTCGAAGAGTGAGAAATAGCCAGACCGACCGCGTAGGTCAGAAAGAGTGTCCCCAGTAAAATAGCTGCGACGAAATAGAGGGATCCGGCAAATCCAAGTAACGTCGGAAGCAGGCTAACCACAAGCAATGCCAGACAATGGCTAATGACCTGGCGACCGGTACTCTTTCCGTCAGGTTCAACGACGGGTAGGAACTGAATGCCGGCCTTGGCAAAATCGTCACGGTACAGGGTCGCGATCGCCAGTGTGTGGGGGACCTGCCAGAGAAACATAATGGCAAAGAGTACCCAGGCCTCGATCCCTAGCGCCCCGCGGGCTGCGGACCAACCAATAACGGGAGGCAACGCCCCGGGCACTGCTCCCACGATACCGCAAAGCAAACTCCTCTGCTTTAGTGGCGTATAGATACAGAGATAACTACCGGCAATGAATGCTGTGATCAGAGCGCTCAGGCCATTTACGGTAACCGCGAGGATCAGCAGTCCCGAACCCATGACCAGCACACCAAAAACCAGCGCCTCCGTGGGTTGAATCCGTCCATCCGGAAGGGGCCGCCCACGCGTGCGCACCATCATAGCATCCGAACCGCGCTCCAGGTATTCATTGAGCGCAAGCGTTCCCCCGGCGGCAAGCGCCGTACCCAGGAGTGTCTCGATTAAACCGGCGTAGCCGACCACCAACTCAGAACCGAGATAGAAGCCGACAAGGGTTGTCACCAAAACCATCAACACGACACGAGGTTTCGCCAGTTCAAGAAAATCGAGAGCCCGCCGGTACCCGCTCGCGAGAGTGAAATCCAGCGTTTCCGTAGTCAACATCATATAGAGGCCTCTTCTGAGAGAAAGCCCTGGCCCATGAGAGGTTTTGGAATGATCGATAGGCGATAAAATCTCAACGTCAGGATGAGACTGGTAACCAACATCAACGCCCCTGTAGCGAGATGAGTGGTCGTAAGGGCCACGACCACCGAGGAGGGAAGGGCTATTCCAAAAGGTGCGAACTTGCCCAGGTAGGACCCCAGACCAAGCCCGAGTTGCAAGATCAAGAGCCCGTTGAGATGCAGAGCCGAGCGTACGAGTCTTGGTTGATCTGAATAGGCACTCAGAATTTTCGACCCAAGCAGGATCACCTGAAGGGTTACGAGGACGGCAAAAAACAGATGGGCATCGAGCATCGTGCCTCTATGCCTAAGTACGGCTCCAAAAACTCCTTGAAAAAAAATCATCGTGGTGGTCAGAATGCAAAGCCGCCGCGTATACTCGGCCCCATTGCTGTGAAACTTCGGGCGATCTTCACTCCATTCTTGAGAAGTAAAGAAGACCAAGCTGACCGTTAGAGCAAAAAAAGCCTGGGCAATACAGGCGTGAAGAACGGCCAGGCCTTCCCTCACCCAGAGCACACGAAGACCACCAAGTATCCCTTGAATAATAACCAACACCAAGGCAAGAAGCCCAAGCCAACACAGCCATTTTCGCCCCCCGTAGCGCCAAAATACAAACGCCAATATCATTGTTAAGAGGCCCACCGCCGAGGCGATCAACCGGTGACTGTGTTCGTACAGAATGCCTCCAACCATCTTCGACCACGGGTAGAGAAACATGTTATACCCAAACGTCGTGGGCCAGTCGGGCACCGCAAGGCCCGCGCCTTTACTGGTAACCAGGCCTCCTATGAAAAGCAAGGGGAAGGTCAAGCATGCAGTGAGCAGCGCCACCCGATGGAGCCAGAGATCCGGGTTCTTCCGCCTACCTGTATGGTTCATCACAGCTAGCATAGACTGCGGCTAATGCGCTTGCACACCGCCGGACTCGGTTTCCAACTGCCGATCCTGCGGTAACCAGTCCTCTTGGACCTTGGGCGAGCTATACTCATAAGCTCCGCGGTAGACGACCGGTAGCGCATCAAAGTTGCCATGAGGCGGCGGCGAGACGGCAGTCCATTCAAGAGTATTCGCGTTCCAGGGATTTTTCTCCGCTTTCTTCCCTCTAAACAGACTCCAGAAGAAATTAACCAGAAAAGGTATTTGCGAAAGCGCAAGGAGCAGGGCACTCACGGTTATGAACACGTTAATAGGTTGTAGGGGCTGGAGAAAGTCGTACTGTGTCGGATTATAAATCCGCCGCATGTGTCCGCCAATACCGAGAATGTGCATCGGGAAAAAGGTTGCATTAAAGAAGATATACGTGAGAATAAAGTGAAACTTTCCCAGCCGCTCGTTCATCATCCGGCCAAACATCTTGGGGAACCAGTAGTATACGGCTGCAAAAAGCGCAAAGACTATGCCTGCCACAACGTAATGGAAATGCGCTACGATATAGTAGGTGTCATGGATAAAGATATCTACGGGAGTCGCGGCCATATAGATGCCGCTTAGACCCCCGACCAGAAAAGCGGAAACAAAACCCAGGGCAAATAGCATCGGTGTCGTGAAATGGATTGACCCCCCCCACAGCGTTCCCAACCAGTTAAAAACTTTGATGGCAGATGGGATCGCGATCACCATAGTGGTCATCATAAAGGCCGTACCCATAAGAGGGTTCATCCCACTAACGAACATGTGGTGTCCCCAGACGAGCCAAGAGAGGAAAGCAATAGCGACCATGGAAAACGCCATAGCATGATAGCCAAAGATCGGCTTGCGGGAGAAGACAGACAGAATATCGGATGTTGCACCCATAGCGGGCAGGACCAAGATATAAACCTCCGGATGGCCAAAAAACCAGAAGAGGTGCTGCCAGAGCAGGGGCTGTCCCCCCCCTTCCGGGAGAAAGAAGCTTGTCCCGAGGGTGCGATCAAACAGGAGCATGGATAGGGCAGCAGTCAAAACCGGCAGCGCAAGGAGGAGCAGTACGGCCGTGATAAAGAGGGACCATATCATCAGTGGCATGCGGAAGTAAGCCATGCCGGGTGCCCGCATATTAATGATTGTCGTAATGTAGTTAATCGACCCCATGAGGGATGAAATACCCAGGATCATAAGGCTCAGAATCCAGAGATTCTGTCCCAAACCCACACCGGTATAAGCGGCCTTGGCTGACAGCGGCGCATAGGCCGTCCAGCCGGATGCGGCAGGTCCCCCCGGGACAAAGAAGGTGGCCAACATAATAAGACCAGCCAACACACCCACCCAGAACGACAGCATATTGAGAACCGGAAAGGCCATGTCTCGGGCACCGATCATGAGCGGTATGAGAAAATTACCAAATCCACCTACCATAATCGGCATTACGACAAAGAAGATCATAATGGTGGCATGCATGGTGAAGAGCATATTGTACGTCTGCGGGGGTATAATGCCCTCGTACATATAGGGCTCGGGCACCCAACTGAGTCCCGGGACCGCGGTCTCCGGCCACGCCAATTCCCAACGTACCATCATCGCCAATAACGCTCCGATAACGATCATGAAAAGTCCCAGAAACAAGAACTGCCGACCAATCATCTTGTGATCCGTCGAGAAGACATAGGTACGCCAGAAACCCAGTTCCACGTGATGGGCGTGAACGAGGTGTCCCGCTTCAGCTGCCACAGAATCACTCATCTTTCACCTTCCTCAGTTTTTAAGTTTAACATCAGGATTCAGTAGGAGGGACACGTTGCTCGCTTGGGGCCAGGTTTCCTTTTCCCACTTTTCATAATCTTCAGGGGTGTCCACATAAAGCCAACCCCGCATCCCGGAGTGGCCAAACCCGCATAACTCCGCACAGGGCATCTCATATTTTCCAGGCTTGGCCGCCTCAAACCACACAACAATCGTTCGTCCTGGAACTGCATCTTGCTTAAGGCGCAGATTCGGCAGAAAAAGACTGTGTATTACGTCTTTGGACTCAAGAAGAACATGGACGACTTTATGAACCGGGACGTGCATATCGTTCTCGGTCTGGTAATCATCCTTCGTGCCGAGCTTTCCATCCGGTCCGGGATAGAGGATCTCCCAATTAAACTGTTTGGCCGTAACTTGAACTTGAACATCACTGGGAGGGGCTCGCCTTTTGATCTTGGCCCACGTGGAGGCGCTCATGAACGCTAAAATAACCAAGATGACGGCAGGGATAACTGTCCAGGTGATTTCCATGCCCGTGTTTCCGTGCGAATAAACGGCCGGTCGCCCGTCGCGCTGCCGGTACATGATGAGGAACAAAATCATGAGCACCGTCACTAAAAGAAACACGGCTCCAGTAATGTAGTAGATTATATAAAAAAGAGAGTCGATCTCTCCTCCGAAGGTGGAGACGTTTTCCGGCAACCAGTTCATCATGGGGGAAATCTAATCCTTTGCTGGTACTAAAATTAAATTGGCCATTACTGATATAATTTTTGTATTGCTAACACAGCCCCTTTTCCTTTTCAAGAGGCAGAATCGGTTTGAAAAAGCTTCCCGGAGTGATAAGTGAAAACAGGAGGAACTGTCCAGCCTTCACTCGAGCACTCCTCTGCTGACGGGATGGCACCCCGCAAGGTTTCCGTTACACTTTCACTCTCACTCAGGGAAGGTGTACTAAGATGTGACCGTGGGTTTCAAGAAGTTATCTTCTTTTCGAATTCCTTCAGCTCCTTTGTCCCTTGCTCAAGATACCACTGGCGGGTCTCCTCAATGCCTTCAGTCTCTTTAAAGTAGCGCTCCTCGGTGCCGCTCCGTTTGAGTTCCTCAAGTATCTGTCGCATGCCATGGAGGGCCGCGATTTGCGTGATGGAAGGAATGACGCCTACGTGAACACCCAACTCACCGTAATCGTAGATGCTAAGATACCGGCGCTGGGGGACACCGATCAAGGGTTTTTGCATGTTTGCCGCATAGGCCTTGATCTCTTCCCTGTTGTGAGCCGTAACCCAAACCGCATCCGCCCCGGCCTCACAGCAGGCATGAAGTCGGTCCAGCCGCTCCTCCAGGGAATGACGCGCCTCTGAGCGTGCGATGATGACCATCGTTTCATCTTGCCGGGCAGCTACCGCTGCCCGTATCTTCAGTACCATTTCCTCTTTGGAAATAACGGACAACTCAAACCCCTCGTGAGCAGCGCGCTTAGGTGTCACTTGATCCTCGATGTGGATCCCGGCCACCCCTGCTCGTTCAAATTCCTTTACAGTCCGAGCTGTGTTGACCGCACCGCCGTAACCGGTCTCAGCATCGCTCACCACCGGCAGATCCACTGCTCCGGCAATCAGCCGTGCGCGATCGACGATCTCACTCATGGTCAAAAGCCCTGCATCAGCAAAACCAAAGGCACGGTGAAGGCTACTACCAGATACATGAACGAGGGGAAAGCCCAACCATTGCATAAGGCGGGCGGCAAGGCCGTCGTTACAGCTCGGGCCAATATGGATACCCGGACTGGTTAGCATCTTGCGAAAAGCAACTCTTTTTTCTCTTGCCGTTATTTCCATTTTTCCACCATTGGATGGTTCAGGGCATCAAGTGATTTCGAGAAAGCCCCAGTATGGGCTTCAGGACTCGCGAGTTTTAGCCTGTTTTTTCCCTCACTCTTCCTCCCCGTATTGCCCCTTAAGTTTACCACGACGACGGGATCCCCCAGGGCACTCTATGCTTCCATGGTGCTGATCTTGTGGCCGGCGACGTTCCTGACTTAATCCACTGGCCTAGCAGCCAGAAATAGCCATCCTTCAACACTCAGGCTTATGGGGAAGTCTCATGCCTACTGGTGCCTATAATTGCTACGGTTACTCTATTGCTCCAAACCGCTCGATTTCTTCCAGCACCTCTTTGGGAAGGTCCTTTGGAACCTCTCCGCGTTGAGCCTTTTC
>JBHHYU010000032.1:0-30959 GCA_046757725.1 Binatia bacterium | reverse complement strand
GCGGGGAATTAACCCGTAGCGATTAAATAAATACTATTCTTTTTCTGGCAGCGGCGTGCTGCAGGACCCTACGCGCAACCCACGGTTTGAGGCGGGTGTCCCGAGGGATCAATCGGGGATACACGCGGTTACCGTTATCTCCACCAGTAGGTCAGGAGAGTTCAGCATCGCCTCCACAGTGGTCCTAGCGGGTTTGTTGGTCGGGAAGATTTTGGCATACTCCTCGTTATAGGCCGCCAAGTCCTCCCGTTTGGTCAGGTGCGTGGTCACGGTCAGGACATTCTCCAGCGATGTGCCTGCGGCCTCCAGAATCAGCTTGATACGCTGCATGGCGTGGTGGGTCTGCTCACGGACGCCTTTGCCGACCTCTCCGGAAATGGGGTGCCTCCCGGTCTGGCCGGCCACGAAGACCAGGTTGCCAAACCTCGTGGCGGGGGACAGATTGGGATTGGCCGTAGCGAGATTTACCTGAATGGTTTCTTTCTTGGGCATGCTGTCTCCTCTTCGCTCCCGAGGTCTCCCAAGTCGTTGAGACGTCAGATTTAACCCTCGCTTCCTCTCTAATTGAAACAGGCGTGAGGCGTCAAGTGGTCCCTATTCTTTTTTTACGACACGCGTTGGGTCAGGCGTCGGAAGGTCATTAGCTCGCCGTCAATCTCCGTGGCAGAACAGAGCCTTCACGCATGAGGAGATGGAATACCCATTGCATAGCGCCCGTTAAAGCGGGGTTATGGTGGCTGGGGGCCTGCGATGGTGGGTCGCGTGTTCATACGCGTAGGCTAGCTTGATCATAGTTCCATCTTCATAAGGCCGGCCCAGGAATGTGATCCCGGCAGGGAGGTTATCTCGCGTAAATCCCGCAGGGACCACGATTGAGGGAACGAATACCAAGAAGGTGTTCAAATAGGGGGCTCCCTTCTGGTCCACATAAGGCGGATTAACCCCCTGGCTGATGAGTGTCGGCTGGTGTTCCACTGCCTTGTGCACGATAGCGTCCAGTTTGTTATCTGCCATGAGCTTTAGCAGACAGGTCATCAACTCGTCTTGGGCCAAAAGATACTCGTAGTGTCTGGTTGCATTGGAGGACCTCTTCCACCGTTCTTGCGAGCCTCGGACAACTTTGGCGAAGTCCGGCGACTGCATGGCCTCTTCACGAGAGCTGAAGGGGGATCTGGCACTCCTCCCGAAGTATACCCTGAAGGATTCTTCCGCTCCGGTGGGGTTTCCCGCGCGCTTCGCGAGCAGCTCCTTGAGATTGGGAATGACGATGGGGTCAACGGTCTCGGCGCCGATAGCGTTCAATTCCGAAACTGCTTTGTCAAAGACTTCTGTGATTTTTTTAAAGTCCTCCGAGTCGGGCTCGGAGTCGTAGCCCATCGACTCACGCAGGATCCCGATGCGCGCTCCTTTCAAGCCGTTTTTGTCGAGGAAGGTCGTGTAGCTGTCTGGGACACGCCCGACACCCCTGGATGTAATAGGATCCTCTGGATCATAGCCGACCATGACGTCCAACAGGATGGCCAGGTCTCTGACGGTGCGGGCCATCGGACCCAGAGAACCGGCTATTTCCGGCCACCCCGCATAAACACCGCTTCGACTTACAAGGCCGGCCGTCGGCCGCATCCCGGCGATGGAGTTCCAGGTGGCGGGTCTGCGAATCGACGCAAAGCCCTCCTGTGCAACTGCCACCGTCGAGAAGTTTGATGAAACACTGGCTGCAGAACCGCCTGAAGAACCGCCCACCGTACGGTCCAGTGCGTACGGGTTCCGTGTAGATCCGAAAAGGGAGCCATGCGTATCGCCGCCGCCCAATTCACCGAGGGTGGCCTTCGCTAAAATGATGGCCCCGGCTTCTTTTAATTTCTCGACCACAAAGGCGTCCCGATCCGGGGCGTAGTTTTTGAACAACACCGAACCCAGGGTGGTCGGCATGCCGATGGCGTCGGCCTGATCCTTGATGATCACCGGAATCCCGTGAAGCGGACCCACGAGGCCCGAGGCCTCGAATGCGGCGTCGAGCCGGTCTGCCTCTACGAGCGCCCTGGAATTTAACGTGATGATCGCGTTAATGGCGGCTCCTTTCTTGTCATAGGCCGCGATGCGATCAAGATACATCCGGACCAGCTGGTGCGATGTAAGCTGCCCCGATTGGTAGGCGCTGTGAATATCATCTATGGTCGTCTCCAGGAGGTGAAAAGGTGCTAATGATTTCGAAGATTGTGAGCCCATCGAATCTTCTCCTTCGTTACGGCCTCGGGTCATGGACCTCTATTTCACCAAAGCGAGCTGGAACCCTGCACGATTCTATTTCGGGAACCTGTCAGGCTCTGTCGGAACCTCATGTAACGGCAAAGTCTTGCTCTCAGGCGCTGATGGTAGCGCGCCGCTGCACGGACCGGAAGCGACCAGCAACCTGAGGAGATTCTACAAGTGTTCTTCTGGAGTTGCCTTGAGGAGCGAAACGCGGCAAACTCTAGGTGATCACACCGGTTGACTCCTATCTCCCTTTCCACACAGGCTTTCGCTTCTCGACAAAAGCACGTGGCCCCTCTCTACAGTCTTCGCTCATCGTTACCTGGTAAAGAATGTGTCTCGCGATTGCCTGGGCCTGTTCACCGGGCAGGGTGAAGCCGCGATATAAAACCTCTTTCAGACCGCGCACGGAAAGCGGGGCGTTTTCCGTTAAAACCCTTGCCCATTTTCCCGCCTCCGCCATGAGCTCAGCCTTCGGAACCACCCTGTTTACGAACCCCATTTCATAGGCCCTTTTTGCCGTTATATGCTCCCCCGTCAAAACGATTTCTAAAGCATGTGCCAGGCCGATAAGCTTCGCCAATTCCACCGTCCAACCCGGCGTGAGCCCGCGCTTCACCTCCGTCACCCCCAGGAGGGCGTCCTCCGCACAGATGCGAAAGTCGCAGTTCTGAGCAAGCTGGAATCCACCGCCCAGGCAGTAGCCGTTGATGGCGGCAATGACGGGCTTCCAGATATTTGGGCGGAGCGCGGGCGACGGCAGAGGTTTCTGCCTCCCACCCTCTCGTTCTCTGGCATCTCTCGAGGCACGCTCCTTCAAATCCATCCCGGCACAGAAGGCCCTTTCCCCGGTGCCGGTCACGATAGCCACCCACATGTCGTCATCACGATCGAAGTCGTTCCACGCTTCCGTTAACGCCTCCCTCAGCTCCCGGTTGATCGCGTTCATCGATTCAGGCCTGTTGAGTGTCAGATAGGCCACACGTCCCTTCTTTTCATAGATGAGAACCGGCATCAAAGACCTTCCTCTAACCCTCTTCCGGCCTGACTTGAGCCCGCCGTTTTCCGATCTCTCTTTGAGGATTAAGATACCTTGTCATAAGGGCGTTACCCGATGTTCTTTTATGGGTCCGGTGCCACAGACAAACCTGGCATATCGCAAAACTCGAACTCGCGTCAATAGGGAGAGTTCGGTAAAAGCCTTCGGCCGATCAAGCCTCTTGAAAATGCGCGGGTTGGTTGATAGGAGTCGCCCGAGGATAGACATAAACTTTTCAATGTTGTTAGCCGGACAAAACTCTTAAGTAAGAAGGGAGATGGCCATGAAGATGTGCGTTCGATTTGGGATGAGGTATACCGTGATCTTGATTGCAGGGACTGTGCTCTTGAGCGTAGGCTTCCGCCCGCGGATGGTGCAGGCGCAGACCCGTGTATCCATCGGGGTGACGGAAACGATGGAGACCTTCAACCCTTATGGCGATAGCGTCTCCTTACTCTACGGGATTTGGAGTGAGGTCACAGGTCCTTTCTGCACCTACAACTACAATAAGGGTGGCTTTGAGGGACGACTGGCAAAGCGCTGGGAGGTTAAGGGCCCGAACACCTGGGTGTTCCATCTGGACCGGAGATATAAGTTCAACGACGGCTCGCCCGTGACCGCCGCCGACGTGGTTCACTCCGTGAAACGTATTCTTACCGATCCCCAAAGCAAACAGAAAGCGTCAGTGGCCCGTCCGATATCAAAAGCACAGGTGGTGGACAACTATACTGTCAAGTTCATTACCAAAAAGCCCACAGCGCCACTGCTCGGCTTTATTTGTGACCGCCTTATTGTGACCAGTAAGGCCATTTACGACAAGTATGGTCCCAGGGTGGCGGACAGGAAGTATATGTACGGTGGGGGCCCGTACCGTCTCAAGGAACTAATCCCGGGCCAGCGTCTGGTCATTGCCAAGAGGCCGGATCATCCGGAGGCGAAAAAGAATCCCCAGGCACCCGATGAGGTTGTTTTTCGTGTGATGCGGGAGACGGAACAGAGGGTTACTGCCCTTCTAAACGACGAAATCCAGATTGCCCAGTTCATACCACCCCACCTCTTCAAGCGTGTGGACAGCTCCCCCAACCATAGGATCGTTTCCGTGCCCTCGATTGAGATCATGTTTCTGGCGATGCAGCCGAAGCCGCCCTTTGACAAGAAGGAGGTCCGCCAGGCGGTGGCTTACGCCATAGATCGGGACAAGCTTATCAAGACGCTCCTTCAGGGCCTAGCCATACGTCTCGACGGACCGCTGGGACCGGGCCAATACGGCTACGATTCCAACCTCAGGCCCAGGTACACGTACAATCCAAAAAAGGCTAGGGCTCTTCTGGCCAAGGCGGGCTATCCGAAGGGCGTGGATGTGAAGCTCTCCACTCCGGTGGGGCGCTACACGGTGGACAAGCAGGTTAGCGAGGCCGTGACCGCCATGTTGAATGATGTGGGCATTCACACCAAGCTGCTCACCCCGGAGTGGCCCACCCTGTGGGCCAATGTCCAGAAAGGCAGGGTCCCCTTCTTCTACATGGGACGAGGCTCCGTGCTGGATCCCAGTGCGGCCCTGCACCAGTACTTCAGGACAGGCGGCTCACCCCGGATCGGCTATTCGAACCCGAAGCTGGACAAGCTTTTGGACAAGGAGCAGCAGTCTTTCAACGTTGCGAAACGCAAGAAGTACCTGTCGCAGGCCATGAGCTTGATCACTGAGGAGGCGCCGGCACATTTTATGTGGCGACACAAGCTTCTATGGGGCCTGTCCAACAAGGTGAGCTACAAGCCACTTCCGGATGCCCGCATTTATGGCTTGCAGATGAAGGTGCGTTAGTAGGCCCCCAGGCTTGTCGTCGGTAACACCGGGTGGGGTAGTTCCACTCCGCACTTGCGTCTATGCTCGCCGGCCCTTTAACGGGTCCTTCTTCCTTTGGCATCTCCCCGCGATTTCAATGCGGGTCTCGGCCGGCAGGGTCGGGGTGTTCAAAGGGACGGGGCACCAAGAGGAACGTAGGTGACGAGATATCTGATTCGTCGACTCACAGGCACGCTCCTAGTGCTCCTTTTGATCAGCGTATTGGTGTTTCTGCTGATCCAGGCCGCGCCCGGTGATCCAACCTTGATGTTGCTCGGTGAAGAGGCTACGGCTGCTGATATTGCCGAGGCCAGGCAACGTTGGGGGCTGGACCAGCCGGTCTATATTCAGTATGTCAAATTCCTCAGATCAGCGGCAAAGGGTGACTTCGGACAATCCTTTAAATATGCCCAGCCGGTGAGCGAAGTGATCGTCATGCGGCTTCCTGCCACTATCGAGCTCGCTCTCTTTTCCATAGTGATTGCAATCGGATTCGCCATCCCTCTTGGTGTCTGGGCAGGCGCCCGGCCGAATTCCTTGATGGACAACGCGGGGACAACCTTTGGCCTCTTTGGAATCAGTATGCCGAGCTTCTGGCTTGGCATCATGTTAATCCTCATGTTCGCCGGCATACTCAATCTGTTCCCATCAGCCGGGCGCGACACCTATGGGGTTTCCGGCCATGAAATCACCAGATTCTATCTGTTGGACAGTATCATCCAGGGCAACTGGAAGGCCGCCAGGGACGCCTTGGAACATATCTTTATGCCGGCCCTCGCCTTGGGAGCAAACATGATGGGTATTCTCATGCGTGTTACCAGGTCGTCCATACTGGACGTTATGCATGAGGAGTATGTTGTCACGGCCCGGGCCAAGGGAGTGGCGGAAAGAGGCGTATTGTGGCGGCACGTGCTCAGCAATGCGCTGATTCCCGTCATTACTGTTGCAGGTCTGGAACTTGGTACGCTCCTCAGTGGTTCCATCATCGTGGAGACGGTCTTCTCCTGGCCGGGTAGCGGCAGCCTGCTCATTACCGCGCTCAACGCTAGAGATTATCCCCTAGTAACCGGTGTCGTGTTGACATATACGGTCGCTTTTGTGGCCATTAACTTCGTTATAGATGCGCTCTATGCAATCCTTGACCCTCGAATTCGCTTCTAGCACACGCCCTCAGCTCGCATGGCTGCGCCCATGGATGCGCACCAAGGTCTATGCCGGCGGACTGATCGTTTTAATTTTTATCGTCTTCGGTATCATAGGGCCACTTATAGCTCCCTATGATCCTAACAAACAGCACCTGGAGACGATGCTCCAGGCGCCGCAGTGGTTCAGCGGAGATCATTTTCTCGGGACCGATAACCTGGGGCGGGATATCCTCAGCCGCATCGTGTACGGGACTCGAGTCTCCCTAATGGTTGCCTTTGCCGTAGTATTTATTTCGGGCTTTGTAGGGGTGGGCCTCGGGGCCATCTCCGGCTTCTTCGGTGGTGATGTGGATTTCTCTATTCAGAAGTTTGTCGAGGTCGTCTGGGCCTTTCCCCCGCTCCTCCTGGCAATTACCATCATTGCTTTTTTCGGCCAGACCCTGTCTAACCTGATTCTGGCGCTGGTAGCTCAGCGGTGGATACAGTATTGCCGGGTGGCACGGGGTCAGACCCTTTCCCTCAGGACCCGTGACTTTGTCAGTGCAGCCCATTCACTGGGAGCAAGCAACAGCCGCATCATTCTACGCCACATCCTACCGAACCTGATGCAGGCGAGCCTTGTCATCGGGACGTTCGCGATGGCCTCGGCGATTATCTCCGAGGCCAGCTTAAGCTTCCTCGGGTTGGGTGTTCCTCCTGAAATCCCAACATGGGGAACGATGTTGGCGGACGGCCGCATCTACATCAGCACTGCTTGGTGGTTGGCGCTCTTCCCTGGCCTGTGCATCTTTTTAACGGTCCTGGGCATCAACCTGCTTGGAGACGCCATGCGCGATATTCTCGATCCCCGTCTGAAGCGGGCAGGGACGGGGATCAAATAACGCAAGCAACTCACTTCCACTTGAGAACGATCGGTTCCTTACCCCTATTCGCTGCCTTTATCGCATCCCTTCAGGGTAGCGACGCGATGGCACTCGGCCGGGGTGACATAGTCGAAGGTGGTCTCGATAAAGTAGGCGATGGTTGCGTTGCAGGCGAATACTGCCTGGCCGATGTGAATCAGCTTCGTTGCCCCTTGTCCTTTGGCATGCACCCCTTTTACCGGGTCGACGGGACTTCTCCTTTTGGTATCAAGGTTATATCTTCGAATCGACCGGCACCTCGCGCCCATTCAGTTTTAGTTTTGGAACCACCTCCGCTGGCTGGCGCAGGGTGTTGGTTGCGTAGCAGCAGCGCTCGACCATGACAATGAGTTCAAGAACCTGTTCTTCGGTGGCGGGGCTTTTTAAATCCAGCTCGTAACTAAAACGTTTCAAGGCTGACGGGATATCAGGCAGCCCGAATTTTCCTTTTTGATCAAACTCTCCCTTGACCGTAAGCTCCGCCTTTTCGATGGAAATACTGAGGTAGGACGCACACTGCGTCAATTGGCTGAGCAGTCAAAAGCCGACCGCAGAAACGAGGTACTGGAGCGGCGCCGGGCCCTTACCCGTCCCGCCCCTCTCCTTCGGTTCGTCGGATACAATGCTGTATCCGCCGGGAACACTGGCCTCTTTGAGGTGGTCCTGGAGGAGGCGGATTTTCGCCTGGTGCACAGTGACGGCGTCATTGGGATGTTTCAAGAATCTCTGGCGCCTCCTTTCAAAGATCTCTCGGTGCTGTTCATAGTTGATCGAACAACAGGTCTCTTCCGCTTCGTCTTTTGGATCGGCCATGGAAGTGCCCCCCGGTTAACGTTTGATTTCTTGTCTTAAAAATCGGCTTATGGAAGCCTTAACACATCGCCATGAATGGATCTAGGAGGCAGGTAATATGAAAAAGAAGTAGCAGAGCGAAAAGGGGTCTGAAAATAAATCGTGGAACAGTCGTGTTTTTAAGGATGCACCTCCTCCAAGAATAACTCTGTGGGTACGTCATAACCCTTTCCCAGCTTCAGCGCTTTGTGGTAAACGAGTTGCCCTACAGCCGCAAATTGCAGCCCAAGGCCGGAACTAGGACCGGTTCCCGATCCACCGAACAAGGTGACCTGGCTTGGATCCGTTCGGCCCTCTAACCTTCCCGCGAGTATCGACCCCAGATCACGCATCTTCTTTTCCAAGAGCGGGTCATACACCGCTTCCTCACCACGCGAAGAACTCAAACCAGGGGGGTAGTAGGGTGCCGATCTCTGCCATGCCCGAATGCCGATAATATCCGCACGCTCATTGACCATTGGATCCAGTTCCGCACTCATAACGGAGTTGACGTGCTGCCCCGCCGAAAGCCATTTAGCGTTGAATACCGGCTCTTCGGCATTTGTCGCGCAGACCACGATGTCGGCGTGCTCGATCAGTTCTTGCGGATTACCGGTTTCCACGAGCTCGGCGTCCACGAGAGGCTGAATCTGTCGGCAATAGGCATGGCGATGGTCGGGATTGGGGCTGTAAACGTACACCTTTTCGATAGGCCGGACGAGGCAGAGGGCTGGTATTTGCCGGCGCGCAAGTTGCCCGGTGCCGAACAAACCCACGACTCGGCTGTCCTGTCGGCTAAGTGCTTTCGCAGCCAGAGCGCTTGTTACCCCCACTCGCATGTATGAGACGTACCCGTCGTGCAGAATACAAAGTGGCTCAAGGGTGCTCATCCTAAAAAGCATGACCAGGCCGACATATTTTTTCCCCGGTGCATCGGGTACCTCGTCGTGCCGCTTTTTCCCATGCTCCTCTAGGTACACAATATGGTTCGACGCCATGCGGATCGCGTGCACGTCGTAGCGCGGCAGCGCCCCATCCATGGACTTGAAGCAATAGACGCTCTCCCCACCTCGCCACCGGCTGTAAGTGTGGGTCCTCGGACGGTTGGTGGCGTTGCCCTGAGCCAGATCGATGAAGGTGTTTTCCATAACCTCCATACACTCGCGGTAGTCCAGCAGTTCTGCTACGTCTTGGTTCGTCAGAATCCTCACGCTTCACTCCTCCGTGCGTCGTCTCTTCTTTTAAATTACAATGACGCTCTTGTTCAATTCAAGGGCGACTATTTCAAATGGGTCTTGGATCTTGTATTCCCCTGGGAAGACTGGACAGGGGACTCTGAAATCGGGTAAGAAACAATAATGACATTGACCACCTATAACCACGTTCCTGTTCCTTCCTTTATGTATGGTACGGCCTGGAAAAAAGAGGCCACGACGCAACTGGTGCAATTAGCAGTGGCATCCGGCTTCACCGCCATCGACACCGCCAATCAATTGATCCATTACGAGGAAGCGCTCGTGGGTGAAGCCCTGCAGGCACTTGAAAAGAAAGGTATCAAGCGAGACGCTCTATTTCTCCAAACCAAGTTTACTCCGGTCGGGGGCCAAGACCATCGAACCCCTTATGATGCCTCCGCGGATCTCGCCACCCAGGTAAGACAGTCGTTTGAAAGCTCGTTGACTCACCTCTGCACTGAGTATTTGGATTCCTATGTCCTACACTCCCCCTTCCAGCGTTGGGGCCTGGGGGACGCGGATTGGGAGGTGTGGGCGGCCATGGAAAGCCTCTGTCAATCGGGGAAAACCAAAATGATCGGCATTAGCAATGTTGGGGCCGATCAACTTGCACAGCTTTGTGAACAGGCGAATCTTAAACCCATGGTGGTGCAGAACCGGTGTTTTGCCGAGCTCGGATGGGACCAAGAGGTTAGGGAGATTTGTCAAACCCATGGCCTTGTCTATCAAGGCTTTTCGCTGTTAACTGCTAATAGGGAAGTCCTTGCTTGCCCCGAAATTTGGGCAATCGCCCAACGGTTGGGTGCCGGTCCCGCGCAGATCATCTTTCGATTTGCCATGCAAATCGGGATGCTCCCGTTGACCGGGACCACGAGCCAACAACATATGGAAGAGGACCTTCAAGCCGAACATTTCACACTCTCCAGCGAAGAACTCCGGGGGATTGAAACGATCGCGCTGTAAACAAAAAACCTCGGCGTGTCTGGGCGCAGCGTAGGTCTTGGATCTTGCATTCCAGGGATTCATACTCAGGGCGCAGTATTCCGTTGCCGCCAACGCTAGAGAGGAATACCTCCCCAGTGAGGAAATCAAGATCGAATTTTCTTGGTTGACATAATTGTGCGTGATTTAATACCTTGTGCTCAAAAGTACGGAGGCCTGGTCGGTTTGCCACTCGGGTGGTTGCTAGGGACCCTCGAAGGTGGGCTGATCAGTGGCGGCCCCTTGCAAGCAAGTTCCTGACCAATGGTGCGGGCGATGCGAATCAAAGGGAGGGGGTAAACTATGTATCGTGCAGGCGAACCAATCATTTTAAACAAACGAACACCTGGAGGCGGCGGTTTTTCACCCGAGGTGGCGCAGCAGATTACGGATGTCTGTGCCGATACCGGCATCAAGATGGTCGCGACTCTCCCTGACGACTGGATTGCCGAATGCATCGAAGCATTCTCACACGACGAACGGTTCGTGCAAATTCCGGTGAACCGGGAAGAATCAGCGATTGGGCTGTGTTCAGGCGCGTTCTTCACCGGTACCGGCTCGATGGCGCTGATGGGTGCTTCCGGGTTAACAACGGTGATCTATGCAGTCACCAAAATCAACTACACCTACGAGATTCCGATCTTCATCATGGTCACCGATCGTGGCAGCATAGACGATGGGGCGAAGTTCCAAATCTCCAACGGGTTTTATCTCCATTCGCTTATGCAGGCGATTAATCTGCCGTTTGTGGTAATCGACAGCCAAGAGAAGCTTCCTCTTATAGCAGATGCCTACAAGCATTCCCGGAAGATCAATCGTGCAACCGTAGCGCTACTGAGCAAGAAGCTTTTACAAGGAAAGGCGTGAGGTGTCCTATGGCAATGGAATATAAAGCAAGTTTTGAATACATCGCGAGCCGCCAGACGGACGAATTGATCGTCACCTCGGCCGGCTATGCTTCCCGTCTGTGGCGTGCAATCACCGGCGATAAGGAGCGCGTCTTTTACCTCGAAGCGTCGATGTCTCTTTCCACCATGTTTGCGGCCGGGCTCGCACAGGGCTTACCCGAAAATGGCGTATGGGCCTTTATGGGGGATGGGGCATTCGCGATGAACGCGGGCGCATTAATGGTCGAACGTCATCTCAATCTGCCCAATATGACCCATATCCTGACGTCAAACCGGTGCTACGGATCGACATTCGAGGTTCCGATTCCGTACCGTGACCATGCGGACTATGCGGCCATCGCCCATGGTTTCGGGATCGAACGAGTATATCCGATTCATAGTTTGAACGAGTTGGCGGAACGATTTGACGAGGCCTTCATTGAGCCGGGATACAGCCTGGTTGTGCTTGAGGATCTCACCATGCCTGCGGACAGACTGACGGCGAAGTCGCAGGATGGACCTGAAATGAAGTTTACCTTCGGGCGTTATATCGAGCGGACGACTGGCAAGGAAATCTTTGACCGACCGACGGGCGGGCATTGACCGGAATTTAGTTTTGCCGGTTACAATCCTACGATCGCTCTTTGATACATTTGAATTGTCCCGCCGGAGAACTCGGCAGAGGCGAGCAAGTCATCTGATCACCCTACGCGATTGAAAAGTAGGTAAGCCTCTTTACCACGCTTTTTTCCCTACCAGGCGGTAAAATATCGTCGTTGTGACGATCAATGAAATTCCGGCGGTGAATGCGAGACCAAGAGAGGCGCCGAAGACTGTGGCAGACGCTCCTATGACGACGGACCCGATGGAGCGCATGCCTTGGTCCATGTTAAAAACGCTCATCACGCGGCCCAGAAGATTCCGCGGAGTTTCCACCTGAATGATAACCCGGCTTGTAGTACGAAAACTAATCTGACCCGCGCCTACCAGAGCCAGTAGGACAACCGACAGGGAAAAAATGGGTGACGCACAAAAAAGGATAAGAAAGATGGGCGTAATGGTTGTTGTCACCCATAGTAGCGTTGCTGGTTCCCACCGCTCGCCGGCCGAGGCAAGGAACATCAAGGAAATAATGCCTCCCACCCCCGGTGCCGCCATCAGTATCCCCAGCCCCTCGGGACCCACGTTAAGGATCTCCTTGGCAAAGACCGGAAGAAAACGATAGTAGGTGACGACAAAAACGCTGAAGGTATAGGCTGCCACCACGCTGCTCAAGATCACCGGAGATCCCCAAACGTACTGGAAGCCTCCTTTGAATTCGCGCAGGAAATTTTGTTCCCGCGCCGCCGTTCTTTGTTTTTTGGCCAGCCGGATCAGCAGCAATCCTAGGGCCGAGAGGAAGAGGCTCATAGCATAGACCCAATAGCAACTTGCTACGCCGATCCATAGAATCAGAATACCCCCCAGGGATGGGCCGATGATCCGTGCGACATTAAAGCCGATCGTGTAAAGGGAGACAGCGTTCATCAAGTCGTCACGGGAAACCAATTCCGCCAGGATGGACTGGGTTGCCGAAGGGTTCGTGGCACGGATCGAACCGGTAAGGACCTCCAGCGCGAGAAGGTGCCAGAACCTGAGGGCATTAAAGGCGTAGAGGGCTAGGAAGATGAAAACCGGTAGTGCCGTGGAAAATTGAATTAGGATTAGTAGGCGCTTGCGGTCATAACGGTCTACCAGCACGCCTCCAAGGGCACCAAAAATCAGCCGGGGAGTTGCACTGCATAGCCCGAGGAGCCCCAATGCCATGGCAGATCCGCTGATTTCGTACGCGACCCAATAGAGGGCCACCTGTTGGATGAAGTGGCCCACGGATGCAAGAAAATCACTGGACCAGAAAAGCGCATAGTCCCTGTCGCGCAGGGAGTGAAATATGCGAATGGAATGGTTCTCCTTCCTGTTGTCTCATATGCGAGCAAGGGTTGTTTATACTCCATTCGGCGCCGGTAGGAAAGTGAAATAGATGAGCCTTAACTACAAACCGCACTCCAATAACACTTTGCCCTTGGCGCCGTGGCTATGTGATGTACATTCATTTGACAGGTTCACTAGGACAGGGTTAGAGTGCTCGGCTGAAACCTAGAAAAACGAAACAACCTGCATTCGAGCGGGGCACGTTGGGCGGACATTTGTTATGACACTCTATGACGAGCTGATCGAGGGCGCTATCGATCTTCATTGTCACATTGATCTTGAGTTTTCGCAGGAGCAATTAAAGCGAGAGCCTGAGCCAGTCTGGTTGTCCAAGACGGAAGCCATGGGAATGCGCGGTGTGGTCTTGAAATCCCACTGGTGGCCGACGATCAACGTCGTGCCCTATATCGTGAGTGCGGTAAAGAGCAATGTTTCGCTCTGGTCCAGCGTGACTATGAACGTTATCGCAGGCGGGCCCACTACCGCTGTCATCGAGGCCTGCGCGGCTCTGGGGGGCAAGATGGTCTTTCTGCCGACGTGGAGTGCCCGTAATGATATTCTGCGCAAGGGTTTTAGCAACCGCATCCGCGCAATATACAAGAAGTTCGACAGATTGGAGAATCCCGGTTTTGTCTTTACGGACGCGAACGGAGGACTGCTTTCAAAGGCAAAAGAGCTGATCGAATGTTGCAAGAGCTACCGCCTCGTTCTTGGCACCGGACACGTCTCCTGGCAGGAGTCTCTATCGTTCGCCCAGGCGGCGCACGGTGTGGGTTTCAGGAATTTGGTCATCAACCATCCGCTGAGCCCGATGATCGATGCCCCCATCGAGGCTCTCAAGCAAGCTGCCGATCTGGGAGCCTTTGTGGAAGTCTGCTGGAACCAGTTGGCGCCGGGAAGGATAGACTCATCGGAACTGGTAGCAAAGGTCCGAGCAATCGGTTTGAATCAAGTGGTTGCCAGCACGGACTATTTTCGCCCCTATAGCCCCAACCCGCCGGAGCTTATGCGCATGTTTCTCGGCATGCTCCATGAAGGCGGGCTGAGTAAAGAGGAGGTGAAGCAGGTAGGCTGCACCAACCCCGCTCGTGCAATGGGTTTGGAATAAGCCCCGCCTAGCTTCGCTTATGGGTTGAGTGCTTATCCTGGCTGGCGATGCGAAAATACATCTCGGCGAGGGTCGGCTCTACCTCCCGGGTCGCCTCCATCTCCCTTTGGAATCCCGGTCGGAGCCGCTCCTGGGATTGTCGCGTGAGTTCTACAATTTCTTCTTCACGCTTTCGTGTAAGGTATCCTTTCTCAACCATGATCTCGCCGTCCACAAGTACCGTATCCACCGAACTCCCGTTTTCACAGAGAGCGATCTGATTGACGACATTGTTGAGGGGTGTGAACGCCAGGGTGTCCCGGCGTAACAGAACGACGTCTGCAAGGCGGCCCGGTGCCAGCACACCATTTGCCAGCCCGAATGCCCTCGCCCCCTCCCTCGTAGCCATCCGAAGTGCCTGAGCCGGAGTCACCCACATTCGATAGTCATGTAGGGTGGGATTGTGAAGAAGCGTTGCCAGCCGGATGGCGTCGAACATGTTCTGCCCGTCATTCGACGCGGCGCCGTCCGTACCGAGGGCCACGTGAACGCGGGAGGAAAGCATCTGTGGGACAGGAGCGATTCCACTTCCCAACCGGAGGTTGCTGGCAGGGTTGTGAACAGGGGTAGCTCCGCTTTTAGCGAAAAGATCGATGTCTTCCGGTTCGATCCAGATGGAGTGGGCCAACGAAACGAAGGGAGCGAGTGCACCCATAGAGTCCAGGTGTTTCAGCAGAGACGTACCATAGAGTTTCGGCCCCATAACTTTTTGTGATTTGGTCTCCGCGAGGTGAATATGCATCGGTAAGTTCCGGCGCCGCGCTAAATCGGCGGCTCCCGCGAGTAATTCGTCGGTGCAGCGCTGCACGGCGGAAGGGCCGGGGCAGCAGATCGTAAGCCGATCAGGATCGTGGTACTCGGAGATAAAGCTCTCGCAGGTTTCAAGCCACCTCCTGGCATCCTGTGTCTCGCTCCTGGTCATCCGTTGGATCTCTTTCGAGGCCGACCCTCTCCGATCTCCAAGCGGCACTGTTTCTTCGTATCGTCGGTCTGAAAGCGTCAGGGAGACGACGTGGCGCAGGCCCAATTCGCGCATGGCCCGGATGGCGTTTCCGGCGCCGGCGAAGGGAAGCGCCTGGCTGCCAAAAAAATGGTCCAGGACCGTGGTAGTCCCTGTCTTCAACATCTCCGCGGCACCGAGCAGAGCGCTGGTATAGAGGTCCTCAGCGTTCATGGCCCCCAATGTGGCTCGCCAGTACGCACGCCAGATTTCCAGAGGACGACCGGAAAGAAGGCCGCGGTGAAGATTGGCAGGGGAATGGCAGTGGGCGTTGATCAGCCCCGGCATGGCAATCATAGGCCTACCGTCTATAACCCGGTCGAAAGGCCCGGGCGGTGCCTTGTTTGCTGGTCCCACGTAACGGATCCATCGGCCCTCAATGACCAGCGCCCCGTCGTGGATGACTTCGTTTTGGTCGTTGACGGTAACAACAAGAGGATGCTCGATCAGCAATTTCATAGAATCGTTTCGAAGCAGTAGCTTCTCCGTGTTATACGGACACTAGCTGATAACCGATTTGCCTGTCAACGCTAGGGCGGGTGCGCGAGGGACCTGCTTCCGACTTGAGCCTAGTACATTAGGAACGTTGATCCTTCTGGAGGGTTTTGCGAAAAGCGTCTTTGTGTTGGACACTGTAAAGGCGCCGGAAGTCTTCGGGGTAGGCGATTCCCGGTTCAACCTTCAGGTCCACAAAGATGGGCCCGGTATCTCCTAAAATGTTGTCTAGCTGGCGGTCCCACTCTTGTAGGTCAGAGAACTCATATGTTTTAGGGTAACCGGCTGTCTTTGCGAAGCCCGCAAAGCTGACCAGCCCTGCTCGGGGAATAGGCACGCTGCCGTTTGTCTCGTACGTACCGTTCTCGCAGACACAATGCACCAGATTTCTAGGGGCGGCGTTGGCGATTGTCACCAGCGTCCCAAGATTCATCAGCAGGCTTCCGTCTCCATCCAGGACAACGACACGCTTGTCCGGCCGACCCAATGCCAGACCCAGCGCGTGGGAGGAACCCTGACCCATTGCCCCGGTGAAGGTATAGTTTAGATCGCTAGGGCAGATATGAATCCATTCCTGGGCTGCCTGATATACGGCCACAACAATCTCACCGCTACGGTGGCGGGCTAGAACTTTCAAACACTCGTCGCGTTTCATCATAATTAAACGGGCTCCGTTCCGATCAGTAAGACCACCGGCTCCGAACGCGCATAAGCGCTTTCAACCGCCGGCACAAATTTTGCCAGGTCTTCAGGTCTTTCAAGGAGGTGGTGCTCGATCCCCATTGCGTCTAGTATCGGCTCCACGATCCTTAGGCCGTAACGAGCCGATCGGGTAGGTTCGACTCCCGGCTCTTTTCCCAGTAGTCCCACCATCATGCACACAGGATTTTTCATTTGGACCGCCACTCCACGTAATGAGTTGATGGAATCCAAAAGTCCCGTGTACTGCATGAGGAGAAGGGCCCGCTGGTTGGTGCAGTAAAGGCCGCTGCAGATGGATATCCCTTCGTCCTCCTTGCACACCGGTACCGTGCGCAGGGCTGGATTCTCGAATATACCGTTCAGGAGATGGTAACTTGTTAACCGGTCCGGTAGAAAAACCACGAAACGGATACCGGCTCGCATGATCTCCTGAATGATGTCGTCAGCTTTTAACGGCTTATCTGTCTCTGGCGAGGGAGTCTGTTTCATTCTGCCATCCAGCAACCTGTTTTGGCTCAGAGTATCCAGTATCGTTAAGCGCTAGTCAATCTCAAAGATGGCTGTTATCTCAGGATGTATGCAGGTGGACGTTGCTGACAGGCGTGAATGACTACCCTCCATGTTCTCAGACAACTGTATGGAACGATGCGGTCCTTGCCAGGGAGGTGGAAAATCTTATAGGATCGTCCAGCGTCCAACTTGTTTCTTAGGGAGGTTGTATGGAAATTGCCGACGCACAAAACTTCTTACAGCATAACCATCACGGCGTGCTCGTGGCTCGCAAAAAGGACGGCTCGTTGCAGATGACAATGGTTTCTCCCGTCATTGATGCCGCGGGGAAAGTGATTATTACCTGCCGGGAGACCACTTATAAGGTCAAAAACATCAAGCGGAACCCGCACATCTCTCTATTGGTTTTCGGCGAGCAGTTTCATGGTTCCCATTACATCCAGATCGACGGGAAGGCGGAGGTCGTTCCTCAGCCCCAGGCCATGGATATCGTTCTCGATTGGCACCGGCAGATCCGGGGAGAGCCTGCGAACTGGGACGAAATCCGAGAAAAGACCAAAGCCGAAGGCCGCATCGCCCTGCGCGTTACCATGGAAAGGGTGGGGCCGCAGAATAGAAGGTAGGAAGCGCAGACTAGGTGAGAGCGTTTTCTTGATAAGAAAGCCTCCTTTGTGGTGTTGGTTCCGCGGCGCGGCTTGGTTGAAATCTCAGAAGCCAAACATGCAAACTTACCCCAGACCGGATCTTACCTGGATTGACACTGACAAGTACCCTCATCTATAGTCTTTTATTATCGGGGAAATTACTTCGCCAAGGAGAACAGCATGATTACCTACGAAGGTGAAGAAATCGAAGTCATTGATGCTCATTCGCACATGGGGGAGAGACGTAAGCTCGCGATTCATCAAGTTCCACCTATTATGAGATTCATGGCCGAGGATATGATTAAGGACATGGATGATGCGGGGGTTGATCGAGTCGTAACTTTTGCTATCGGAGTGGGGGAGCCTTCGGATTATCGTGAAACCAATGCCTATATAGCGAACGCTATGAAAAAACATGCGTCACGTATTATTGGATTTATGAGACTGAATCCGGCTGATGGGCCTCAGCATACGTTGGAAGTACTAGAGGAAGGGGTCAAATCGGGCCTCAGAGGAATAAAGATTCATCCGCTGATCGAAAAAACAGCCGCCAATGACAAAGAGAAGGTATATCCTCTCATGGAAGCGGCTCAACATCACAAACTGGTAGTCCTTTTTCACTGCGGGTTGGGAGAGTTTGCCAGCCCGGCACGGATTGCTGAAGTGGCAAGGGACTTTCCGAACCTGAATATTATCATGGGTCATTCAGGACTGATTGAAGGGGTCAGAGCAGTCGTTTCCGAGGCCAAAAAACAGCCAAACATCTACATGGACAGTTCTGGAGTGGGCTGGTTGCCATTTTTCTGCGAATCGATTGCGTGGGCCGGAGCGGACCGAGTCATGTATGGTTCTGATCACCCCTTTAATCCCATGGACTGGGAGATCCAAAAAATCATGAAACATGCCCAGAGGCACTTGAAACTAAAGATCGAGGACTTGCGAAACGTCATGGGAGGAAACATCAAAAGACTACTTGAGCTGACCTGAACACTGGTTTTGTTTCTCTTTATCGGTCGTATCAGAGATCTGGGTGGCAGGGATGGTAGTGGGGTGCCGGAAGAGATACCAGCCAGAAGTCCACGGGCCACGAACATTCTCTGGCGATTCTCCCCCTTGGAAAAATCTTGTGAAAAACGGGACTATGGGCTTTAGCGGATACCAAAAATCTTCCTGAACTGCTTAACCCGCTTTGGCAGGTCTTTACCTAACTCTAGGTTGACGGGGTACATCTGCAGGCCTTCTATCTGACCGGGTGGGTTTGGTGGCACATCTCTCCGGGTAGCGACACGGTTGAACTTGGTAATCGCTTCCTGAGCCTTTTTTGACATGAGGAAATCGATAAAAAGTTTCCCTGCTGTAGGGTGGGGAGCGTGTCTGGCCAGCGATACCACACCTCCGGTCACTGTTACCGGCTGATCCGCCGCCCAGTCAAGCGTGGCCCCTTGGGCTTTCATGTATTCGACCTGGTATCCATAGGCTATCACATTGACCGGGAACTCGCCGGCAGCTAGTAATTGCACCATCAGAGTATGGCCCCTACGAAAATTGGGCTTCTGGGCGGCGAGTTTTTTCATAAACGCCATCCCTTTCTCTTCTCCCATTTTGTCCACGGTCTCCGTGAACCACCGATCATCAGTAGTATCCATGACGAGTTTTCCCTTCCACCTCGGGTGAAGGAGGTCCTGGAGGGTTTTGGGCCGCACATCTTTGGGAACCAGTTCCGTGTTATAGGCCATAACATGCGTGTTGATGTTCAGCATGGTCCAGCGGCACTTTTTGTCTTTGAATACAGCGGGAAATGCCGCCCGCAGCGGTGAGCAGTAGGGGGCGATGAGTCCCTTATCCATAAGAATTTGCCAATAAAGGTCCGTCATAATAAGGACATCAAATTCGTGGTGCCGTGATCTCGCCTCAAGGTCCAGTTTGTTCACCAATGCTCCGGCGCCCGCCCTGTAGTGATTCACCTTGATAAAAGGATATTTCTTTTCAAATATTTTCTTAAGGGCTTCCCCGTGTGGCACATTCCAGACGGAGTAAAAATTGACGGCTCCTTCTTTTTTCGCATTTTCCATCCTGTTTTTGGAAGACCTGGCATAGGAGTGTGCAGGACTAAGGGATAGGAAAAGAACCAGCGCCAGTGAGGGCGGACCAAAAAATCGTAATAAGGCTTTCATACATTACCTCCTCTCTCTAAAGAGCAAGTGGCGGAAGTTTAGTCGAACGCCCCGTTCACGTCAAATGAAATTCCCTTTTGTTTGCCTCCGCACCGTGTTTGGCAAAGTTTGGCAAAATCTGTTTTACCAGTCGATGCCTTTTCTAGGTGGAACGAACCTGCCGGAAAGTTACTTGCAGGATACGGCATAGAGGTACAAACGAGAGGGTCGGAGGTAATGGATTATGAGGCACTTGTGGGTATAATAAGGCATTAGGGAGGCTTGTGGAGAACTCGAAATCAATCTTGTCCTAAGGGTAACGGGGTTCGAATGCTGTCCTTCCGGCCAACATTAACTTTCACGGCTTTGATTGTCTCGCCTCTACCACGGATACCCGAAAGTAGGAAAGAATTGCTTCCAATAAAACCCAAATTTATGTTATTATAGAAAAAACGCGGATCAATCTAGGCAGGTTGCTAGAACCTATCTACTGCGGATCATTATCAAATAGACAGGGAGGAATACTATGGGGTCACCTTTGTTTATGAAAAAAAGTTTTTTTATCGTCTTAGGGTCTGTCTTTATCATGTCGGGTGTCCAGGGATGTGTGGCCACCCGGGATTGGGTGGCTGAGAAGTTGGCGCCTTTAACTGGTCGTGTTGATAAGGTAGAGGGGCGTGTCACCAATGTGGAGGGAAATGTTGCAAAAGTCGACGGCCGTGTCTCTGAGGTGGATGGCCGGGTAAAAAAACTCGGGACAAGGCTAACAGGTGCAGAGCATAGGCTTGGGGATACCGAAGGCAAGGCTGATCAAGCGCTTGCTCGCTTAGCCAATTTGCGGCTGGAGCGGAAACTGGTCCTGCATCTCAAGGAGGGAGCGAATTTTGGATTTAATTCCTATGCGCTGTCGAAGGATGTGAAACGTCAGATTGACGGCTTCCTCAGCGATCTCAAGAGTGATCTCAAGGGTGGGGGGCAAACAGTATTTCTGGTTGCGGGCCATACGGATAGTACCGGTTCGGCTGAATACAATTACGAACTAGGCCGGAAGAGAGCAGAGCAGGTGGCTCGGCACCTAATAATTGACAGCAAGATTGATCCGACTAAGATAATGACGGTCTCCTATGGTGAAAGTGCCCCCGTTGGTAACAATAGGACACGGACAGGGCGACGAAAGAATCGTCGTATAGAGATTCTTGTATACAATGCGAAGATAAACACCTCTCCGCAAGTGAGCAGTGTGCGATAGTAGACAGTAGAAAAGAATAGAGGTTATTGGGGGTCATCTCGAGCCGGGGAAGAGCAGGGTGGTTGAGTCGGGGGAGGGATGGATCGCTCCCAAAGCCGATGGTGTAGGGTGCTGGATCGTGATGCTGGTTCAGTAGGGAGAGGTGACCGAGCGGTTGAAGGTGCACGACTGGAAATCGTGTGTACCCCTAAAAAGGGTACCGGGGGTTCGAATCCCCCCCTCTCCGCCAGAGACTCTCCATCCCAATGACTCAAACCAAAGAGGATATCGATTGCTGATAGTTGGGTCCTGCGCAAGGCGGTGCCGTGAAATCCGTCAGGTCCGGAAGGAAGCAGCGGTAACGGATGTTCCCCTGTGCCGCAGGGCAGCCTAGCTGTCAGCAATGGGTATCCCCGTCATATGTCCTACTTAGTGCTGGCCCGGAAGTGGCGTCCTCAACGATTTGAGGACATTGCCGGTCAAGGTCATATCACTCGTGTCTTGCGCAATGCTATACGGTCCGATCGTATCGCGCATGCGTATCTTTTTACGGGAGTCCGGGGTGTAGGTAAAACCACTGCAGCCCGTATCATGGCCAGGGCACTGAATTGTGAGGGTGGCCCTACTCCGACCCCGTGTAATCAGTGCACCAACTGCAGCGAAATTCTCGAAGGTCGTTCACTCGACGTCTACGAGATCGACGGAGCCTCTAATCGTGGGATCGATGAAATCCGCCAGATCATTGAGAACGCCCGATACCAGCCTGCCAAGAGCCGATTTAAAATATACATCATTGATGAGGTACACCAGATTACTAAAGAGGCCTTTAATGCCCTTTTAAAAACCCTGGAAGAACCTCCCCCATTCGTTAAATTTATCCTAGCTACCACTGAGCCTCACCGGCTTCCGGAAACCATACTCTCCCGGTGTCAGCGTTTCGATTTCCGTCGTATCGCAGTTCGAGAGATCATCCAGCGGCTCTCCAATATCGCCGGAATGGAAAAGCTTCATATTACTAACGAGGCGCTTTTACTTATTGCTCGTGAAGCAGAGGGCAGCATGCGTGACGCGCAATCGCAGTTGGAGCAGATCATATCTTACGCAGTTCCGAGTCCGGGGCAGGAAGAGTCTGAAGTGGAGATCGATGAGAATCTTTTACAGGATATCCTGGGGGTTACACAGCGGAAGATTCTGTATGATTTCTCCGAGGCAGTGATCCAAGGGGATGCGAAAAAGTGCCTTGACTTGGTGGCTGACGTTATCATTCAGGGGCGGGACATGACCCGATTATCTCGAGAACTCGTGGAACATTTCCGCAACCTCCTCGTAGTTTGCCTCGCGGAGAACCAAAAGCCAGAGACCAAAGGCGCTGTCTCCGATTTATCCGCCTACAATCGTTTATTGGACGTCCCCGATCAAGAGCTGGAAATTCTGAAGAAACAGGTGTCTGGACTTTCAGCCGATGTGCTGATGGACTATTTTAGATTCATGGGAGAGGGTGACGAAGAGGTGGGACGCTCGGCCTATCCTCGCTTTTCGTTGGAGGTGACCCTGGCGCGACTTGCGAGTCTCCCCAAGTCGCTATTGGTTACGGAAGTGGTGGAGAAGTTAGAGAAGTTGGAAAGAAAATTATCTCATGAAGCGAATAGCAGGTCTGCTCAGGAGGCTGACACAAAGTTCAGGCCTGCTGAAAAGGTAGCAAAACCCAACACTTTGGAATCTCCTACCGGGGGCAATACGGAAAACGTTTGGAGGGAATTTGTCAACTTTGTCATGAAAGAAAAGAAATTTTTAGGATCTCATCTTGAACGGGCCCAACCACTGAATATCTCTCCCGGGCAGCTACGGATAGGAGTGTCAGGGCGACATCATTTGATCTATCTGCAGGATTCTGAAAATTTACGGCTCTTAACGGAGTTTGCTGCTCGCTTCTTTGCGAATGATAAAATCGCGGTTGGGATCTCAATACTGGGTACCGAGACAAAGGAGGCGGAGGTTGAACCTGTCAATGCTGTGAGCACCGGCAATGAGGGGGAGAATGATATAGTGGAAGAAGCGCTGCGTATTTTTGAAGGCTCGGTCAAGAGGGGCGGGTAAGGAAAACTTCCGAAAAAATTGAGGCAACGACAGCGTTTCTGTGGCGTAGGGGGCAGGCTCCATCGACGTCGCAAAGGAGGGTTACATGGTTAAAGGTCTAGGAGGTATGGGCAATATCTTCAAACAGGCACAAGAGCTGCAAGGCCGAATGGCGCAGGTTCAAGAAGAGCTGGGGCGAAAAACGGTTGATGCCTCGGCTGGAGGAGGGATGGTGCAGGTTACGGTGAACGGGCAGTTTGTATTATCTCGGATCACGGTTGATCCCGCGGTTGTCAATCCGCAAGAAAAAGAGATGTTGGAGGATCTGATTCTAGCTGCGGTTAATGAGGGCTTGCGCCGGGCAAGGGAGATGGCGTCGGAAGAGATGAGTAAGGTGACGGGTGGGTTAAAAATCCCAGGACTTATGCCGTGACGACGTATCCCTCTCCACTTAGCCGGCTGATTAGGGAACTGTGTAAACTCCCAGGTATTGGCGAGAAAACGGCTTCCCGTTTGGCCTTCCATATGATGAAGGGAGATAAAGACGATGTCCTGGCGCTGTCGGAAAGCCTTAGGAAGCTAAGGCAAGAAATAGGTCTTTGCCCAATCTGTTTTGGCTTGAGTGAAGTCGATGTCGGTAATGGAGAGTGTGCGGTTTGTAGAGACCCGCGGCGAGAGATTGAAAAGGTGTGTGTCGTGGAAGAGCCTGGGGACATGATTGCGGTGGAAAAGTCTCAGGAGTTTAAAGGTGTCTATCACGTCCTGCACGGACGGATCGCGCCTTTGGACGGGATCGGGCCGGAGTCCTTACGGATCAACGAATTGCTAGGGCGTATTAAGACGGGTGCGATCCGAGAGGTAATTGTAGCCACCAATCCCACCATGGAAGGGGAGGCGACCGCACTGTATCTATCGAAAGTGGTCAGGCCTCTTGGTGTGAGAGTGACCCGTATCGCGCGTGGTCTTCCCATGGGCGGTGACCTTGAGTACACCGACGCCGTGACTCTCAGTAAAGCCATTGAGGGAAGAAGAGAGATTTAGTGAAGTCATGATGCAGCAGAGATTCTTTTGTTTTCTCCTATTGCTTTTGCTGGGAGGATGTATCTCCTACGGGAGAAACTTTGCAACTGTTCCAGTAAAAAATATAAAACTCAACGTGACCACCAAAGGTACGATTTTCGGATCCTTTGGAGAGCCCGTCCGGAAGGGGTTGGACAACGGTTATGAGACCTGGACCTACTCCTATCATTACTATGAGATGGGAAGGCTTGACGCATCGAAAGAGCTATATATCGTTTTCAACAAAGACGATACGGTGCGTCATTATTCTTTTACCTCCAAGTGAGTAGCAAGATCCTAAGGGCGATCAGGCACAGAATAATTCCTTCACCCTAGTCCGGAGCTCGTCACGCACATGTCGGAAGCTTTCGAGAACGGTTTCTTCATCTCCTTGAGTAAGCGCCGGATCGGGAAGAGGCCAGTGCTGTTTCGCGATCTTCTGCGGAAGCACAGGGCAGACCTCTTCCGGGTCTCCACATAGGGTGACCACCAGGTCGACTTGTTCCATTGGTATTGCTTCCAATCCTTTCGACCTCTGATCGGAGATATCCATACCCAGCTCATGCATGACCTTCATTGCCAGGGGATGGATCTGTCTGGGGTCTGTCCCGGCACTGTAAACTCGAATGCCTTCGGGCGCAAAGTGATGGCCGAAGCCCTCGGCCATTTGGCTGCGGCAGGAGTTGGCGGCGCAGATAAAAAGGATCCCCTTCCAATTTTTATTGCCCTTTTCTGCAGGCAGCAAGACCCGCACGGTAGTTCCTATTGCAGGCTGGCTTTCGATCTTTAAAAGGCCCTGGTGGGCATATACGATGTGCTTGACAATAGCCAATCCGAGCCCAGTACCGCCCATTTCTCGGGAGCGGGCCCTGTCCACCCGGTAAAAGCGCTCCGTCAGTCTGGGGAGGGCCTTCTCAGGTATCCCGCAGCCATTGTCTTCCACCGCGATCTCGATCATCGGGGTGTTTTCCGTATCCTGGTTACAGGAAGTATTTGCCTTGATGGTTACCAGACCTCCAAGGGAGGTATATTTGATGGCGTTATCTATAAGATTGATGAGCAGCTGCTGAAGCCTGTCTACGTCTCCCATGACGGCCGGAAGGTCGGGTGTGCCAAGGTGAGAGAGTGTAATCTGTTTCTCTCTAGCCTGTGTCTGAAAAATTTCCAATACACCTTCGATAAGATGATTAACCTCCAGCTTCTCCTTCACAAGCTGAACCTTTCCTGATTCGAGGTCTGATAAGGTAAGCAAGTCATCGACGAGGCGCCCGACCCGTTCAGAATGGCGGTGGATAATGCCTATGAATTGTTCTTTGTCCGCAGTGTTGGTGGGGGGAGTGTGGAGTAGAGTTTCGGCATAGCCGCGAATAGCCGTTATGGGAGTTCGTAGCTCATGGGAAACGTTGGCTACAAACTCCGTGCGGATATTTTCCAGCCGTCTGAGTTCCGTGATGTCGTGAAACACCAGGATATGACCGAGGAGCTGATTCGCCCCATCTCTGAGATTCACCGTATTGACCAGGAAAAACCTATCGTCATCCAGTGCGATAACCTTGGTGAAAGTTTGAGTGGCATCATCGCAGGCAAAGACCTCTTCCATAAGCTGTTTCATTTCCGGATGGCGGGAGATCTCCATAGGCGAGATGCCGCGGGCTGGCTTGACTGGCAACTTGAACATCTTCTCAGCGTTCTGATTGAGGAGAATCACCTTACCTTGCGTGTCGATCACCAGCACCCCTTCGATCATGCATCTCAAAATGGATTCGGCCTTCTCTTTTTCGGCAACAGTTTCCTTAACCTTCTGCTGTATGCTTTGACTCATCTCGCTGAGATTGGTCTCCAAAATACCCAGCTCGTCATGTCCGCGTATCCGGAGAGGACCTTGCGGAAAAGCGCCCTGGGCCACTCTCTGAGAGAACGCGGCCATCCGTTTAATCCTTTTCCCCAAATGGCGGGATAAAAGAAAGGCCAAGAGCAATCCTAATCCAGAAGCGATGAGGAGCCCCTCAAAGATCGGTCTCCGCATGGAAGCCGTGACTTCTTCAATAGCTTTCAGGGGCACTGAAAAACGAAGGACTCGTCCTCCGTTGCCTTCTCGAATAAGAAGTGCTTGATAGAGCATCTCATAATGAACGGTGGTACTGTACCGTATGCTTCTTCCTGTCCCCTTGGCTAAGGCCTGGACCACTTCGGGCCTAGTCCTATGATTCTCCATAGTTTCAGAAGGATGGTTTGAGTCCCCCATGACCCTTCCATCGAGGGCGATAACGGTAATTCTAGCGTTTATTTTGTTTCCCAGTTTACGGCAGATCTTATCCAGGGAGTTCCCCTGAGTCTTGGCGTGAAGTAAACGGTTTACTATAGACTCCTCCTGAAGCTCGTGTGCCAATTCTTGCGAGATCACTGAGATATAGCCCGACCTCATGACAGCCGTAGAGTAAAGGTAAAAAAACGCAAGGAGGAAAAGGATGACAACGAGGTTGGTGAGAAACAATTTGACGGTAAGTCTATTTCTTAAGCGCTGTTTCATCGAATTTATAACCGACCCCCCGAACTGTTAAAATCCATTCCGGCCGATCGGGGATTTTTTCGATGGCCTTTCTTAGTCTGCGAACATGGACATCCACTGTGCGAGGGTCCACAAATGTTTCCGTCCCCCATACTCGATCCAGAAGGCGGTCTCGGCTGAGAACCCAGTTCGGGTTTTGAACCAAGCATCGCAGGAGATCAAATTCCTTTAGCGTGAGCTTGACAGGGTCGCCTTCAATAAAGACCTCGTAGGTCGAGAAGTTGACCTTTAAAGGACCTCTTTCATAGTGTTCGGCAGCCCGGCCAGGTGTTTGATTTTTGGTTCTCCGTAGGATGGCTTTTACCCGCGCTACCAATTCTCTTGGGCTGAAAGGTTTGGTCAGGTAGTCGTCTGCGCCCATCTCGAGCCCCACGACTCGGTCTGTCTCGGTAGCCTTAGCCGTCAGCATGAGGATGGGGAGGTGCGCTGTTTCAGGAGACTCGCGTAAGATGCGGCAAAACTCAAGGCCGGTTAGTCCTGGAAGCATAAGATCTAGGACAATCAGATGGGGTCTATCACGCCGTACGATTTCTAGTCCCTGTTCTCCATCCTCCGTCTCAAGAACACGGAAACGCTCCTGTGCCAGGTTATAGTGCACAAGTTTTCGGATATCGGACTCGTCTTCGACGATGAGGATCGTTTCCCTTGCCATGTAATGTCCTTGTCACCTAGACCGACTGAGGAATCTCTTTGATGTGACGGATGCGCTTGCCCTTTGCCATGAAAATGACCATCTCAGAAATATTAGTGGCGTGATCCGCGATCCGTTCCAGGTATTTGGACACGAAGGTAACTTTCATGGCGCGGTTGATGGTGCGAGGATCCGAGATCATGAAAGTAATGGTTTCACGAAAAATCTGGCTGTTGAGATCGTCTACTTCTTGATCATCCTTACAAACCTTCAAGGCTAGATCGGTATCCTCACGCACAAAGGCATCGAGGCTTTCCCGAATCATCCTTTGGGCGATCTGCGCCATACGTGGGATGTCGATGTAAGGCTTGAGTTGAGGTTCCAAATTGAGTTCTAGGGCACGCTCACAGATGTTTACAGCCATGTCGCCGATGCGTTCGAGATCCGTAGTGATTTTCAGACCGGTCGTGATTAAACGGAGGTCCTTGGCTGCAGGCTGATGCAATGCCAGCAGGCGGATACAGAGGTCGTCGATGTCCACATCCAAGTGATTGACCTCGTGATCTCGTTTGATAATCGTTTCGGCCAAGGTAGAATCGCGATTCACCAGGGAATTGACCGCCTTCTGAATCTGTTCCTCCACTAGGCCTCCCATTTGGACAATGTCAATCCGTAATCTAGTAAGATCTTCCTCAAAATTTTTGTCGGTGTGCTCACGGTCCATGGCGGTCCACTCCCTAACCGAATCTGCCGGTGATGTAGTCTTCGGTCAGTTGTTTTGAAGGGCTGGTAAAGATCCTATCAGTTTTGTCGAACTCAACCAACTCCCCGAGATACATGAGGGCGGTCGCATCGGATACGCGTGCGGCCTGTTGCATATTGTGCGTGACGATGATGATCGTGATGGATTGCTTTAGCTCCGAAATCAGGTGCTCGATTCGAGCGGTCGCTACCGGGTCCAGGGCCGAAGTTGGCTCATCGAAAAGCAAAATCTCCGGGTCCGTGGCCAATGCCCGCGCGATACATAGGCGCTGTTGTTGACCCCCTGAAAGATTCGGAGCCAGATCATTAATTCGGTCCTTGACTTCCTCCCAGAGGGCCGCGCGTTGGAGGGATTGCAGCACCTTTTCCTCGATGATACTGCGCTTACCGTAATTGTGGAGACGTAGGCCATAGGCGACATTTTCGTAGATAGTTTTGGGGAAGGGATTGGGTTTTTGAAAAACCATTCCGATCCGCATCCGTACTTCGATCGGATCAACCGTAGGAGCCAGGATATTAATATTATCCGGGTTCAGTATAATTTCACCTTCATAATGATTGCCAGGATAAAGGTCATGCATTCGGTTGAAGCAGCGTAAGAGAGTTGTTTTACCGCATCCGGAAGGCCCGATAATCGCGGTGACCTGTTTTTCAGCGATCTCAAGATTGATATCTTTTACGGCCTCGACGGAACCGTAATAGAAATGTAGGTCTTTGGCCCGTGCTTTGAGTTGTATGGATGCGTCGAGTGTCAAGGATCGAGCTTCTCCCTACCAGTGAATACGCTTGCGGACGCGGTAACGGATGTAGATGGCCAGACCGTTCATAACTAGAGTCATGAACATCAGGACCAATCCTGCCGCGGCCGCGTTGAGATGAAAAGCCTTTTGCGGTCGGGATACCCAATTGAACATCTGTATCGGCATGACGGTGAATAAGGAAGTGAGCCAATCGAAAGAAATAAACGGAGGCGTTGTTTGCACCGGTGATGGAGGTAGAAAAGCGATAAAGGTCAAAGCTCCGATGGTGATTAGAGGGGCGGTCTCACCGATAGCGCGTGAGAGGGCCATGATGATCCCTGTGATGATGCCGCCACCGGAGTATGGTAATACGTGGTCCCGGATGGTTTGCCACTTGGTTGCTCCCATGGCAACGGCGGCCTCCCGTACGCTCACGGGCACCGCACGGATTGCTTCACGGGTGGCAATAATGACAATGGGCAAAATCAATAGAGCGAGGGTGAGGCCTCCAGAAAGAACACTCTGCCCGAGATGAAAGGTATAAACAAAAATACCGAGAGCCATAAGGCCGTAGACGATGGACGGTACGCCGGCCAGGTTGGCGATATTGATCTCGATGGCGTTGAGAATCCAATTCTTCCGGGCGTACTCCTCCAGGTAGATTCCCGCAGCTACGCCGAGGGGCACAGCTACCAAGGCCGTGGAGAACATGACGGCCACAGTGCCGACCCAGGCGGCAAGGATCCCTGCCTTGCCGGGAAAGCGAGACGTATAGGAAGTAAAAAAGGCCGGAGAAAGGCGTGCCAACCCATCCATAGCGAGATCGATCATCAGTGCGGCCAGGGTAATCAGTCCCACCATCAAGGCGAGGACACCGATCACCGCAAATACACCATCGTAGATCTTACGGCGGGCAATAAGGGACTTTATCTGCTTCATCTTAGTAGATATCCCGGTAGCGTTTTCTGAGCAGATGCCCTGTGATATTGAAGGCCAGCGTCATCATAAATAAGGTCAGGCCGGCCGCAAAAATCGTCTGGTAGCCGATGGTACCATAGGGTAGGTCGCCAAGGCTTACCTGAACGATGTAACCAGTGAGGGTTTGCGCCTGTTCCATGGGACTCCAGGTGAGGTTAGGGCGCATACCTGCAGCAATGGATACCACCATAGTCTCTCCGATAGCTCGAGAGAAGGCCAGGACGTAGGCAGAGGTGATGCCGGAGAAGGCGGAGGGATAGACCACGCGAGTGGCTGTCTGTAGCCGTGTGGAACCGAGGGCGTAAGATGCCTCCCGAACGTACATGGGCACTGCCTGCATGGCATCTTCGCTCATTGAGCTTACATACGGAGTAATCATGATGCCGATCACGATCCCTGCGCTCAGCATGTTGAATCCGGGAAGCGTAGGAAACAGGCGCTGGAGCATGGGGGTAACGAATAAAAGGGCGAAATACCCGAAGACCACGGTGGGTACGGCGCTTAGAAGCTCCAGGACCGGCTTGACGGTTTCTCGGACGCGGCGACTGGCATATTCGCTGAGATAAATTGCGATGACGGAACCCAAAGGAAGGGCAATCAGTAAAGCAATAGCGGCAATGACTACGGTCCCGGAGACCAATGGTAAAATACCATAATGGGCATTAAGGTAGAGCGGTGTCCATTGGGTATCGGTGAAAAAGGCTAAGAGAGAGACCTGCCCAAAGAAATGATAGGATTCGGAAACGAGAATAAAGATAATCCAGGCCGTAATCCCGATAGATGAGAGAGCTGCCAGAAATAGCAGGGCCTCGATAAGCGACTCTCGAAAGTACATGCATGTTCGCCGGAAAGGACGGGCAGATATCCCTATTAGTACCTTTTCCATGATTTTCCTTGCAGAACTAAAACTAAACATCCTTTTCATTCAGTAGTTTGTGCCAAGGCAACAGACAAGAATGCCTTGGGAGCCGTTATCAAATAGTAGGTAAAAAAATTAGGGGGTGGCCCTGACTTTTTCAGTTGCGACTCCGTCTTTGTAGATCTTTTCTTCAGCAACATTCGCTAGGAGGTGGAGCGCATTGAGTCTTCTGGAACTCATCTCCGCATCCATCATTGTCTTTCATCTCTACCTGTACAATTTTCAGTCGTGGAAGCTGTTTTTGAAGCGGATACGTTTG
>JBHHYU010000031.1:0-31441 GCA_046757725.1 Binatia bacterium | reverse complement strand
TCGGGTGAGCTCTCCAACGGCCTGGGCCTGCCTCCAACCTCCACGTCCCTGTGCCCCAGGCCTCCAGGTTTCCTCCCTCGGAACCCGATGCATGGGTGCACGGCGCAGGGGGTAGGCTCCGAAGAAAGGGAGGCGTCCGACACTGGAGCGACTTGAGGGATATGAATCTCACAGGTTAAGATCTTAGGGGCAGAGGAGTAGAGGTCTATCGGCTCCCGCTGAGGAGCGGGCCCCCTGCGCCTAACTGGAGAACCACACCTTGTAACGGAGAGTCTCGTTAAGGTTGACGTCACCGCCTCTGATCAGGTAGTTTTTTGTGTGATGGGGAGAGCCCACCTCGGTTTTGCACACGAGAATCTGGGGGCTCTCAAAAACTAGCCCTTACCAGTCCGAGAGGGAGTCAAGTTTCTATGGCCGTGCCTGAAAACCAAGTTCCGCCCATTAAAGGGCTTAAAGGCATGCGCCATGTAGCCCTCAAGGTCAGGGACGCCCAACGGTCCAAGGCTTTTTACCAAGAGATCTTCGGGATGGAAGTGGTCTGGGAACCGGACCCGCAGAGTGTCTACCTATCTTCCGGTTGTGATAATCTCGCCCTGCATGAACTTCCCCAAGGCATTGAGCCGCAAACGGACGGACAGCAACTCCACCATTTGGGCGTTATTGCTGAGAGCGTAGAGAGAGTACGGGAGCTGGAAAAGGTGTTCCGGGACCGAAAAGTCAAAATCGTCCATCCCTTTAGGACTCACCGGGACGGAAGCTCCTCATTTTACTGTGCCGATCCTGATGGGATTGTCATCCAGATACTTTACGAGCCGCATCTGAGTCCACAGGCGTTCCGTTAGCTCTCCTCTTAAGGTGGCTCCAAATCTTCTCGGCTGCTGCCTCCCCGCTACGGACACAATCCGGAATACCGACGCCATGATAGGCACTGCCTGCTAATTCCAGGCCAGAAAATTGTTTTAAGTCCTCCTCCAGTCGCCAAACGAGTCTGAGATGGCCCACGTTATACTGTGGCATGGAACGTGGATGGCGATGGATGCGGCAGAAGAGCGGAGAGGCCTTGATACCTAACAGCGACGCAAGTTCCTGACGCACACTGGTTTCCAGGGTACTATCGTCCTGCTCGAATAAAGCAGGCTGTAACGCTCCCCCGACAAAGGCTCTAAGGAGTACGTGTCCCTCGGGCGCCCTGCGCGTATATTTTATACTGCTGAAGCTGCACGCGATGATCTTGCGCGACTCGATAGCCGGAGCGACAATGCCGAACCCGTCGAGGCTGTGTGGAATATCATCCCGGCGATAAGCCAAGCTCACGGTAGCCGTAGACGAATAAGAAATGGTTCGGAGTTGCCCAGCAAGGTCAGGGGCGAAGGGAGAGAGGATGTCCGCCGAACGGTAAGAGGGAGTGGCCAGGATGACGCCCTTAGCCTCCAGCCTTTCCGGCTCCCCCGTCGTAATCATCCAGCTCTTTCTCACGGCGTCCCATTCCAACCCTGTGACGTCAGCACCCAAGTGCACGGCTCCCCCCGGGAGGCGACAGGCAATAGCGTCAATCAGCTCCTGCATACCTCCCATAAAAGTCACAAATAGACTCCAGCGTGCCCCACTTCCGCTGTCCGGTGTCCGGGATCGACGCCGCCGTCCTGACCACATCGCCCAGATTACACTCCGCTTGGCACGCTCCATTTCCGGAAATCGGGGCATGGTGGCGGCCAGACTGAGTTTTTCAGGGTCAGCCGCATAGACCCCGCCGATCAGCGGTTGTGCCACACGCTCCAGGGCTTCACGACCGAAACGCCGCCGGACAAACGACGCTAGACTTTCATCCCCTTCTACACCGCCACGCGGTAAAATGAGATCGAGGGCCATACGGAGTTTACCGTGCCATGAAAAGAGCGGTGTTCGTATCAAAGGCCGCAGGCGTGTAGGGGCCAGGAGAAAAAACCCCTCCGGCAAGGCTTGCAACGAGCCCTTGTGGACGACATAGAGTTTTTGGTGTGCTGGATTGGTGGAGATCAAACGGGAGGTGATACCTAACCGCTCGCATAGCTGAAGCGCCCAAGGCTTTTCTGTAACAAAGGCGTCCGGCCCGTTCTCCACGAGAAAATCGCCCACATGCTCGGTCGTGATAGAACCACCCAAGTACGACCCGGCCTCTAAAAGGAGCACTTCCAGCCCGAGAGTTTTGTCGCGATCGAGTTCCATCAGGCGGTGGGCCGCCGCAAGACCGGAAATGCCTCCACCTACAACAATGATACGACGGTTCATCTCTTTGCCTGTGGGTTTTGGGTCAGACTTGCCTCTATCACTTCAGCCATCATGCGGATGAAGGTGGGGTGGTCGTTTAAGGTACTCGCACGGAGAAATCGCATCCCAAGGCCTTCAGCGAGTTTTCTTGACTCGATATCGAGGTCGTAGCGTACCTCCACATGATCGCAGACAAATCCAATAGGGGCTACCACAACCTCTCTCACACCTTCCACTGCAAAGGTCCGAATAACTTCGCTGATATCCGGTTCCAACCAGCGCTCGCTTGGTCTGCCGCTCCGGCTCTGGTAGGCGAGTGACCAGCACTTGTGGTCCAGCCGCTCCGTGACTAATCGGACTGTCTCTTGGATCTGTTGGGCATAGCGGGATCGCGCCGCCATGGCCACCGGGACACTATGGGCCGTAAAAATCAGCGGTGTGGATCGTTGATTTCGGGCATCGATTCTATGCAGAGCCAGTTGGATCTGATCCGCAAGGGCTTCGATAAACAGCGGGTGCGCATGCCAGCCGGGACAATAATCGATATGGGGTGCGCGGCCTCCAAGCTCGGCATATGCTTCCACGATATTTTTTTGATAGCGATCCCAGCTTGCCTCTGTCTGATGCGGGGAGAGAATAAGGCCGAGAGCCCTCTTCGACCCGTTGGCGGCCATACGCTCCAAGGTTTCTCGCAGAAAGGGATTCGAATGCCGCATCCCTACGTAGACGGGTAAGGACAGACCACGCTTCTTGAGTTCCATCTCCAGGCTGTGTGCCTGCCGAAAAGTGGTCTCAACTAAAGAGGAACGTCCGCCCACAGCCTCGTAATGATGGACAACCTCTTCAACGCGCTGGGGCGGGACGGGAAAACCCCGAAGCACGCGCGCGAGAAATGGGCGGATCTCCTTCGGGGATTCGGGTCCGCCGAAGGCGATTAATAAAACCGCGTCGTGGGAGAGAGACATTGCCCGAGCCTCAGCGTGCACTGAGTTCATGCACGGCGCGCACCATATGAATGACGTGCTCCACTGGGGTATTGGGGAGGACGCCATGACCCAGGTTAAAAATGTGTCCCGGTCTCCTATCGGCACGTGAGAGGATCTCCGCAACGCGGCGACTAATTTCGTCTGGAGAGGCGAAAAGTGCTACCGGGTCCAGGTTCCCCTGTACCCCGACATCGTAACCCACACGCTCCCATCCCTCATCCAGATGGATACGCCAATCCAGGCCGATCACATCCCCACCCGCGGTTCGTATGAGTTTGAGCAGCCCGGCAGTCCCGGTGGTGAAGTGGATCACGGGAACCCCCGGCGTCAGCCCCTCAATAGTCGCATGCATATGCGGGAGGACATGTTTCTGGTAGTCATCCGGAGCCAAACAACCCACCCAGCTATCAAAGATCTGCACCGCCTCGGCGCCCGCTGCGATCTGCCCGTTGAGATATCTGGTAACTGCACGCGATAGATGCTCCATCAGGGCCCGCCACGCCCCCGGATCCGAATAGATGAGTCGCTTGGTATGGATATAGTTGCGTGACCCGCCTCCCTCGATAAGATAGGAGGCCAGAGTGAAGGGAGCCCCGGAAAATCCAATGAGTGGCACCCGACCGTTCAGCGCTGTACGACTCCTGCGAACAGTGTCAAATACGAAGGAGAGGGCTGATTCAGGATCGAACTCCGGCAGGCGGTCCACATCGATGCCGGTGCGTACGGGTCGATGGATTAGAGGACCGTCTCCCTTGGCATATTCCAGCCCTATGTTCATCGGCTCGAGGAGCAGCAGAATATCGGCGAATAAAATGGCGGCGTCAACACCTAGACGGTCGACAGGGGCTACGGTTATCTCGGCAGCCAAGTCCGACCGCTTGCACAAATCGAGAAAACTAAACTCATCTCTGAGTTTCCTGTATTCCTCCATGTAGCGACCTGCTTGTCGCATCAACCATACGGGGGTGTAGGGAGTTTTCTCTCGACGACACGCAGCAATGAGGATGTGATCCGGGTTGCCCATGATTCCAAGTGAGGTGTCGAGCTCAACCTCTCAGCTTCTGTTCCAGCAGGTCTCGCCCTCGTCGTGCCACGGTGGCAACGAGGTGACCCATCTTGGGGTGATCGGGTTCGAGATCGGCGTGGAGACCAAAATACTCCAACGCCTCACTACAGACGGGCCCGATGGAAGCGATCAGAACACGCGCAAAGGCCAGCCGCAAGCTCTTATCCAGGTGCTCACGGGTCGCTAGCCTGAAGAGATGGTCTACCTGTGTGGCGTTGGTGAACAGCGCAATCTCTACTCGACCCTCATGAATCTCGCGGATGGCCGCCCGGAGGGGACCGGTGTCGGTTGGAAGATCCCAACGATAAACAGCCACGCGCAATACTTCAGCGCCACGGGCCTTGAGGCCGTCCATGAGCTCCGGATTGGTTACGCCATATTCCTGCACCGCCACTTGTTGGCCTCGGATAGCTGCCTTCGTATCCAGCTCCAATAGGATTTCACGCCAGGTATTAGGTTCAGGTACACTGATGGCAGGTTTCAAGCCGAGCTCCTTGAGGGCGGCGGCGGGTTTGGGGCCGCGAGCTACCAGGACCGCACGGCCCAGAGCCGCCGCCAGTTTCTCCCTCGGGTACTCGCTTGCGACCGCCTCGACCAGCGTGCGTGTGCCAACCCCCGTGAGGAAAATGACTACACCGATCTTTTTCGTTTCAAGGCGGCGGACAAAATCCAGCGCAGCAGCGTTTTGGCTGAGAGGAATCTCACGCATGGAGGGAGCAATGATCGGTTTGCCCCCGTAACGCCGGATCAGTTCCGCCATCTCGTGTGCGCGACGGCTCTCAAAGGATACGATGCTAAGACCCTTCAGGGGAGTCTCCTCGTTTACCGTCATAGTCAACTGTTAGGGGGTTCATCATTAAAAGTCAACGGGATTCGTAAAAGGATAAGGGCCTTAAGTCTGGTATCGCCATGGTCCGACTTCTTAGGGTGCCGAAGAGAGACGCCCCTCGTGGGAGCTCGACTGTCAAGCTAAGCGACACCCAGGCTAGCCGCAGGATTTACTCTCTTCTTCCTCCTCTCATTGCCGAAAAAACAATAGCGAGCAGGATAAAGGAGTTGATGCTGTGGACAGTGGCGGCAAAGGTCTGTATGAAAAGTTCCGGCGAAGATCCCCAGTTTTCGGGTGACTCAACCTGGTTCCTTGCCATCCCGGCAGTGCTTAGTCCATAGGTAAAAAGAGCGGCCGACAGAGCAACGCCCAGTGTTCCCCCAATGCGAGTTGTAGTAACCATCATGCCCGAGGCCGCGCCTACTTTATCCTGTGCCACTGCGCCCAGGACGGCTGCGGTATTGGGTGCATTGAAGAGGGCCCAGCCAAACCCTAACATGGCCAAAGGCCACAGGATTCCGAGCACCGTTGAGTCCAAGTTGAGAAAGGCGAGAAAAAACATCGCCAGTGCCATGAAACCGGCGCCGACCGTGCAGAGAAAGCGCGAGCCGAGGCGGTCTGACCACCATCCGGCCACCGGGGCAATGATGATAATCACGACTGAATTGATAATGATGATCCAGCCCATCTGGGAGGGGGTATAGCCCATGAGGTTCTGTAAGTAAAAAGGCATGAGGAAGTTAAAGGCCGACTGTGTGGCGGTGATAAGAAAAAGACTCAGGTTTCCAAAACAGAAAAGACGACTGCGGAATAAGGAAAGACTGAGGATGGGAGTCTGTGCACGGACCTCCGTGGCGATGAAGCACACGAACACAACAGTCGAAAAAAGAGCAATAAGTAAAAACCTGGGGTGAACCGGCCCTAAACGAGGAAGCTGGTTCATTGCGAAGAGCAGGGAGGTGTTTCCCATTAACAGCAGGCAGGCCCCTAGAACATCAATCCTGCCAGGTTCTTTATCCTCCTCTGTCTGCTCCAGGATTTTCCAGGCCATGTAAGCTCCAGCCAAACCCACCGGAGAATTGAGGTAAAAGATCCAGCGCCAACCTACCGTGTCGATCAAAAACCCACCAAGCGTCGGACCGCTAAGGAAACCGACGTGATATGCCATAGACGTAAGACCCATGGCTTTCCCGCGCTCTTTTGCGCCGAAGACTACCGATATAATGGCCCTACCGTTTGCGGTGAGCATGGCCCCACCTATGCCTTGGAGAACTCTAAAGGTAATAAGCTGGGCCGAAGATTGCGAGAGCCCGCACAGGACAGAACTGCAGGCGAACAAGAGGAAGCCGGCAACATAGATCCGTTTCCTCCCGTACAGATCACCCAAGCGGCCCAGGGTCAGCACCAAACCTAGTATCGCAAGGTCGTAGGCCAGTAGCGCCCATTGGATAGTGGCGAGATTGGTATCAAAAACTCGAGTTAAAGTGGGTAGAGAAATCAGCAGGGCCCGGTTGTTCAGAGCGGTCATGAAGAGCCCTAAACAGACGAGGAATAGAACCATCCGGGGATTTGGCCGCTTGTTGCTCGAGATGTCTGTGTCTGGCATCTAGCTTTGATTCTTTTGTGGGCCTGTCCCCTGTGAGAGGCCTCTAAGTCGGAGCCCCCAAGCCCTCAGGACAACCTATAATAGAAATCAGGGTAGTAGGTGATTGAACAAGGATTTCTTGGATGCTATGAAGTGCTTTTTTCTCGTGTCGCGAAGGGCGAATTTTTTAGTGGAGAGTTCTCTCGCAAACTCCGCTTGGTTTCTTCCTTGCTCGCCTTACGGTTGTAAGTCTTCTTCTCCTTGAAGACTCGGCCGGGAGGAGGAATCTCTTTGCGGACCCTTTTGAGAGGTAAGGGGACTTTTCCGCCGGTCCTTTTCGAAAGAGAAATCAATGGAGAACCCTTTCGGCCGAAATCTCTTCACCATAGACGGGTCCCCCATGACCAAAGATCAGGCTACTACCATCGGAGTCGATCTTGACCTCATCCCCTTCTCTAAATTCTCCTTCCAAGAGCTTCATGGCGAGGGGGTCCTGAATCAACCTCTGAATGGTTCGCTTCAGGGGTCGCGCTCCATAAACGGGATCATAGCCCTTTTCCACCAGCAATTCCTTCGCAGGATCCGAAATTTCCAGCGCCATCTTTTTACCTGCCAAGGTTCTGCGCAGCTGCTCGAGCTGGATTTCCACGATTTCTGTGATCTGGCTACGACCCAAGCTGTGGAAGATTACGGTTTCGTCAACTCGATTAAGAAACTCCGGTTTAAAGGCCTCCCGTAGGGCAACCGCAACCCTTTGCTCCATCTCTTTCCGGCCGGTTTCCCCCAAATCCTGGATGGATTGGCTTCCGAGGTTGGAAGTCATGATGATCACCGTGTTTTTGAAATCCACGGTTCTTCCCTGACCATCCGTCATGCGACCATCTTCAAGAATCTGCAAGAGGGCATTGAAAACTTCGGTATGAGCTTTCTCTATCTCATCAAACAGAACTACCGAGTAAGGCCTGCGCCGTACGGCCTCGGTAAGGTAGCCTCCCTCTTCATAGCCGACGTATCCTGGAGGAGAGCCGATCAGCCGTGCCACCGAATGCTTCTCCATAAACTCGGACATATCCAATCGAATCATAGCCTGCTCATCATCGAAGAGGAACTCCGCCAGCGCACGGCAAAGTTCTGTCTTTCCCACACCCGTGGGACCCAAGAAAATGAATGAGCCGATAGGGCGATTCTGATCCTGCAGACCGGCGCGGGCACGGCGCACGGCATTGGACACGGCGTGAATCGCTTGATCCTGGCCGATAACCCGTCTCGCTAACCGATCTTCCATTTTCAGAAGTTTTTGGATCTCTCCTTCCAGCATCTTGGATACCGGGATCCCGGTCCATTTGGCTACCACCTCCGCCACATCCTCAGCGTCTACCGCTTCCTTGAGCATCTTTTTGCCATTCTGGAGATCGGCAAGTCTCTGGTTCTCCGCTGTCAGATCTTTGTTGAGCGTGGTGAGAACGCCGTATTGCAACTCGGCAGCCCGGTTGAGATTGCCACTACGCTGCGCTTGTTGCACTTCGACTTTGGTCGCCTCGATTTTTTCTTTTAGTGATCGGAGTTGATGAATAACTTCCTTCTCTTTTTTCCAGTGGGTCTTCAATTCTTCAGCGGCGCCCCGTAGTCCCTGAATCTCATTCTCAAGGTCTCCAAGTCTCTCCCTGGAGCTCTTATCCTCTTCTCGCTTGAGGGCTTGTCGCTCCATCTCCAATTGGAGAATCCGTCGCTCCACTTCATCGATCTCCGTGGGCATGCTGTCAATTTCAATCCTGAGCCGTGAGGCCGCTTCATCGATGAGATCGATCGCCTTATCGGGGAGAAATCGATCGCTGATATAACGATGCGAGAGGCCTGCCGCTGCTAGAATCGCACCGTCGGTGATCCGAACACCGTGGTGCACTTCATACTTTTCCTTGAGACCTCTCAAGATAGCAATGGTGTCTTCCACGGTGGGTTCACCAACGAAAATCGGCTGAAATCTTCTCTCCAGTGCGGCATCTTTCTCTACTCGCTTTCGGTACTCGTTGAGTGTGGTGGCTCCTACGCAATGAAGTTCACCGCGGGCCAGAGCCGGTTTTAACATATTGGAAGCGTCCACCGATCCTTCCGCCGCACCGGCACCCACCAGGGTATGAATCTCATCAATGAAAAGAATAATCTGACCTTGGGTTTCCGTAACTTCCTTCAGGACTGCCTTGAGTCTATCCTCAAACTCTCCACGAAATTTGGCGCCGGCCACCAGCGCACCCACGTCCAGCGCTATGAGCCTTGTGTCTTTCAGGCTTTCCGGAACATCCCCGCTCACAATCCTGAGGGCTAGGCCTTCGACGATGGCGGTTTTCCCGACACCAGGCTCGCCGATAACGACGGGATTATTTTTCGTGCGCCGGGATAGAACCTGCAAGACCCTGCGGATCTCATCGTCCCGGCCGATCACGGGATCCAGTTTTCCTTTGCGGGCAAGATCCGTTAGGTCCCGCCCATATTTCTCCAGCGCCTGGTATTTCTCCTCCGGGTTTTGATCTGTAATTCTCTGTGCCCCACGAATATCCACAAGGGCCTTAAGAATCTGATCTCTGGAAATACCTAGGTCTCCCAGAAGCTTTCCTGCCTCCCCGTTGTCTTCCACCATGGCCAATAAAAGGTGCTCGGTGGAGACATACTCGTCTTTGAGTCCCGTGGCTGCGGTCTCGGCCCTTTCGATGACTTTCCTCAGGCGTGGCGTGATGAATGTTTGCACGCCGGCATCTCCTCCGGTGACCTGAGGAAGGTGATCCAAGGCCCTTTGGAGACCCTCAAGAAGGGTGTTTAGAGGAACTCCCAGTTTCTGAAGCAGTGAGGGGACTACGCCCTCCTTTTGGCCTAGGAGGGCAAAGAGCAAATGCTCCGCATCGATGGCCTGGTGGCTTCGCTTTTCCGCCAGTGCCTGTGCATGTTGCAGAGCCTCTTGAGATTTAATAGTCAGTTTATCAAGGCGCATGGTTATCTCCCGAATATAAAAAAAGTTAACCATCGTCTTGAGTTATGTCAAGAAAAGGGCACAAAGGAGAAAAACGAGTTAATAGATCAAAGGCAGGCAGTAAGGGTGCGGTTTTAGGTTCTCGCTTGGAGAACGACTCCCTTTCCTTTTACAATGCTGAACTCGTGCTGCAATAACTCAAAAGCCGTGCTGCGCATTTTCTCGATGACCAAGGTGCGAACGAAGTGATTGTTCACCCGGTTCATTCGCAAGACCATAGACCCTGCAACCAGGTATTCCTCAACTCCATGCGGTCCTGTTTCCCCTATCCTCGGAACGGAATAAGTGGTGAGGAGGTTCGTCGTTTGCATGTTGCTTTGGAGTAAATGCACGAGTATCCGCGTCTGATCTTGAATCCGGGAAAGAGAATCCCGCAATAGGATCAATGGACCCACAGGATCGATCACTATCCGCTTGGCCTCCATTCTCTTGACATAGCCATTAAGATCCCCCACGACCTTCTGGATATCCGTATGTTTTTCCTTGCCTCCTCCCATACGGGAACTGAAATAGGCAGAGGCGTCCAGGATCAAAAGTTGCTTCTTTTCAACGTACGGGGCAAGATCCCAACCCAGCGAGGCTGCCTGTTCAAGAATCTCGGCAGGCCTCTCATCGATGGTGATATAGATTGCGTTCTCCCCTTCCATGAGTCCCTTAAGCACGAATTGCATGCAGATTATAGTCTTGCCCGTACCGGGGTCTCCTGTAAGTAGATAGGACTTACCTTCCGGTAATCCCCCTTCGAGCAAGGGGTCAAGTCCCACGATTCCAGTGGATATCCGATTTTTTTTCATGAACAGTTCCTTTTGTAGCAGATTTTCATGCGCTGTAAACAGAGTTGTGCGGGTTCCCAGCTTCTATAAGAAAGCTCCTCACAAACAACGCAGTCAATTGTAGAAGCTAAAATCATGCCATTCTACAAAAAGGAAACACCTGTAAAATAAGGTAGTTACGAGATCTAGTCAAGTTTTAGAGCGCAAATTTGGAGTAACTTGGTAATTCTTGGACAAAAATGTTCTGTACGAAAACAAGGCCCCTTTTTTTCAGGAGCAAGGTGTTCAAACCAGGGAAACGACTGGGGACGCGAGTGACATTTGAAAAGCCAGGCTACTGCCGTTACAATCCGATGGCATGTCTCGTTATCTAAGGAAAAATATCGCTGATCTAGAAGGTTATGTGGCGGGGGAGCAGCCTCAAAATGGGAACATAATAAAGCTTAACACAAATGAAAATCCCTATCCGCCCTCGCCCCGGGTTCTCTCTGCTATCCGTAAAGCAACGGACCGATCGCTTCGTCTTTATCCGGAGCCCTTAGGTGATCATCTAAGATCGCTGGCAGCTTCCACTTATGGAGTGCGGCCTGAGAATGTTCTTGCGGGTAACGGTTCGGATGAGCTTCTTTCTATTCTGGCTCGCTGTTTTGTGGGGGAGGGGGATCAGGTGGCCTATCCTGTGCCAACCTATACTCTCTATGACACCCTGATCGCTATCCAGGGGGGAAAAACGGTTCGGCTTGATTATCTACCCGGTTTTGCCGTTCCTGACGGGCTTTACTCCCAAACGGCCGCTTTGACTTTTCTCTGCAATCCCAACTCGCCTTCGGGGACTTTGATCTCCCTCCGAGAAATTGAACGACTGGCTCGGTCTGTCTCGGGTATCCTGGTTGTAGATGAGGCCTATATCGATTTTGCTGAGGGAGAGGAAAAGTCCTCGATTCCGCTGATCCGGGGTCTTTCAAATCTCGTCGTGCTAAGGAGCTTCTCTAAATCCTTTTCCCTGGCAGGTTTGCGTATAGGCCTTGCCTTTGCCGCCGAGGAGATCATTGCGGGTATGACCAAGGTCAAAGACTCGTACAACGTCAACCGGTTGAGCCTTGTGGGGGCTACGGCCGCGCTCCTGGATCTTCCATGGATGGCCCACAATGTTCGTCGCATCCAGAGAACCCGAAAAAGATTAGTCCGGAAGCTTAAGAGTATGGGCTTTCAGGTTTATCCGTCTGCGGCCAACTTCGTGTTGGCTCGAAAAGAGGGGCAAAGTCTCGAAGGAGTGTACGAGGAGCTAAAAAGGCGAATGATCCTTGTGCGCTATTTTGACGTGCCTGGACTGAAAGATAGCCTCAGGATTACTGTTGGGACCACCCAAGAAACGCAAAAGCTCCTGCACGAGATGGAGGCCATAGAAAACAGCGCATACAAGGATCGGACCATGGAGAAAACGAAAACTGCGACAGGATCAAAAACCAGCGCTGATGATTCTCGTTGAGTCCCTAACAAGGGAAAGCCATTCGGAGCCCTATCTAATGATTTTTGAACTCTTCGACCTTGACCTTTAATACCCTTCGCCCCTCCATATCCACGATCGTAAGCCGATAACCGTTGTGTTCTACCCGCTCGCCTCCTCGTGGAATACGTCGTAGTTTATCCAAAACAAATCCTGCGAGGGTGAGGTAATCCGGTGACTCCTCAAAAGGAAGACCATAGTCCGATTTAAGATCTTTCAGTAGCGCGGAGCCTTGAATGACCATAGAACCGTCTGGAAGCCGCTCTACAGGCCCGCGCTCTTCGCGATCATATTCATCGCGGATCTCTCCCACGATCTCTTCCAGGAGGTCCTCAAGTGTAGCCAACCCCTCCACCTCGCCGAACTCATTCACGGCCATGGCCATGGCGATTCTTCTCCGCTGGAGCTCTTTGAGAAGCTGGCTGATGGGGAGAGAGCTAGGAACAAAGAAGGCGGGCTGGAGATGATCACGTATGGTGAAGTCTCCTTTTTCCTGCAGGGTGCGAAAGATATCTTTGTTGTAAAGAATTCCGATTATCTGGTCCATCTCCCCATCGTAAACCGGGATACGAGAGAAGCCGCTGTCCACAAAACTCTTCAAAGCTTCATCCGATGGCGTGTTGATATCAAGGGCGTGGATCTCCGGTCTGGGCACCATAACGGCTTTGACCGGAGTATCGACAAATTCGAAAACGCTGTGGATCAGCTCCTTTTCGGTCTCATTAAAGATGCCCTTAGCAGCTCCTTCACGGATCAAAGATTTCACCTCCTCAACGGATATGAAACTCGCCCCCTCGGTATCTCTTCCCCCAAAGACCCAGAGGACGGCGTTACTGGAGGCAGTGAGTAGTCGTACGAGGAAGGAGGTGAGCCGGGAGAGAAGATCGATGGGACGGGCCACTAGAAAGGCAATCTGTTCGGAAAAACGTAAGGCCAAGGACTTAGGAACCAATTCGCCCAAGACCAGTGAGAGATACGCTATCGGAACAACAACCAAAAGGATGGCTATGGATTGCGCCCATTCGGCTGCCACGGGTAGAGATTGGATTAGAGGCATGACATAATTGACCGCTGCTGCGCCGCCGATCACAGAGGCTAGAGTCCCCACGAGCGTAACGCCGACTTGTACGGTAGCCAGAAAACGATCCGGGTCGTTTTTCAAGCGGGCCACTGCCTGAGCCGACTTAACCCCTTTTTCCAGCAATGTATCGATCCGGGTCTTACGCGTAGCAATCATGGCGATCTCGGAAGCAGAAAAAAAACCATTGGCCAGAATGAGGCAAAAGATCAAGATAGCTTCAGACCCAAAGCTTTCAAAAACCATCATTAATCTCCTATTCCTTTTTCAGATTTCCATGAAGGCGAACCTGTAGGCGAACCGATAGCGATTCTTGGAAGTTTTACCAAAGGGGTTTAACCGGAACGACCTCAGATTTTGGAAGGATTGTCAGCATTCATATAAAATTTATGCTTCCTGTAAAAAAAAGGCAAGCCCCCTCTTTCTTGGCACTGTCCCTTTGAAGTAGGTTAAAAAAAGGGATTCAACGTGGCTGAAACGAGAGATAAGAGGTCTAACCTCCAGGGGACTATCAATCGGATCACCTTTCAAGACCCGGACGGCCGCTACACGGTGGCCCGGTTAGAGGTGGATGGGTCTCAAGAGGTTACGGTCGTCGGGGAGATCTTTCCGCTTGGCGAAGGGGAGGAGATCAAGGTCAGCGGTCTGTGGAAAGTACACCCTCGCTACGGTCTACAGCTTCAGGTTGAGCACTGGGAAAAACTGCAGCCGGCGACCCGAGAAGGGATTGAAAGATACCTGGGATCCGGCCTGATTAAGGGAATCGGTCCCACCTATGCCCAGCGTCTTGTCTCTGCTTTTGGCATCGATACGTTGAGAATCCTCTCAGAGGAGCCTCAACGACTCGTGGAGGTAGAGGGAATCGGGACAATGCGCGCGAAGCGAATTCTTCATGCCTGGGAGAATCAAAAAGGCATGCGAGAGGTCATGGTTTTTTTACAGGGTCACGGGGTGAGCAGTTCTCTCGCCCTCAAGATCTATCGCGCTTATGGACAGGAAACGGTGGCCAGAATCACGGAAAATCCTTATCGTTTGGCCCGAGAAATCCACGGGGTTGGATTCCTCCTCGCGGATCGCATTGCGGGGAGTATGGGTATTTGCGGGGACTCTCCTCTTAGGATTCAGGCAGGACTGGTGCATGTCTTGAAGCAGTTCTCCGACGAGGGTCATTGTTTCGTTCCGCTGGGTCGTATTAGGAACAACACGTGTTCTCTCTTGGGAATCGAGGATGCGGGCACTTTCGTCGCAATCAAAAAACTTGCTGCTGAGGGGGAGGTTGCCCTAGAAGAGGTGGGTGCGGAGGGAGAACCAAAGGTCTATCCTCAAGTACTCTACCAAGCCGAACGTCGGGTTGCCTCGGCCCTCCGTCATCTCCTCAGCTCTCGTTCTTGCCTAAAGGAGAAAGGTATCAAGGGCTCAAGTTATCAAGAGGATAAAAAATCCCTGGATCACGGCAATCCTTTAAACCCCGGTCTCTTTGAGTCTTCAACTCTATTGCTTGAGGACGAGCAACGTGAGGCGGTGTGGCAAGCGCTAAAACAGAAGGTGTTAGTGATAACCGGAGGCCCGGGCACCGGGAAAACAACTCTTTTAACCTCTCTATTGGTCCTGCTCCGGGGTGCTAAGATCTCATTCGTCCTCGCCGCCCCCACCGGGAGGGCTGCCAAGCGGATGGGACAGATGGCTGGTGAAGAGGCCAAGACCATTCATCGTCTTCTCGAATATAATCCCCGTGACGGTAGTTTTCAGCGAGGGGAGAACAACCCTCTCGAGGCCGATATGGTCATTATCGATGAGGCGTCGATGGTAGATCTCCCACTCATGGACCATCTGCTGAAGGCAGTGGACCCCTCCAGCCATTTCATCCTGATTGGTGATGTCGATCAGCTCCCTTCCGTAGGGCCGGGAAACGTGCTCAGAGACCTGATCGATTCCGGTGTTGTGCCGGTGGTGGTCCTGAGGCGAATCTTCCGCCAGATGAGAGAAAGTCTGATCGTGACGAACGCCCATCGGATCCTCGAAGGACAACCCTTGCTGTATGGCGATAAGAGAGAAAAGCGGGATTTCGCCTTTGTTGTTCGTGAAAGCCCGCAAGAGATTTTGGAAGCGATTAAAGAACTGGTCAAGGAACGCATCCCTCGCTGGCTCAAAAAAAACGCCGACCTTTCCCATGAAGCCGTTCAAATTCTAAGCCCGATGCATCGAGGTCTTCTGGGGACCGTTCATCTCAATTGCGAGCTGCAAGGCCTATTGAACCCTGAGGGAGACTCTGTCGAGCGAGCCGGATGCCTATTTCGGCTCCATGACAAGGTGATGCAGTTGCGGAACAACTACGACAAGGGAATCTTCAATGGAGACCTGGGAAAAATTGTAAGGATAGGCAAAGAGGAGGAGGAGATGCAGGTCGAGTTCTACGGCAAGTTAATCTCGTATGCGTTTGATGAGCTCGATGAAATCGGCCTCGCCTATGCCACTTCCATCCACAAAAGCCAAGGGAGTGAATATCCGGTCGTTGTCATACCTCTCCATACTTCTCACTATCTCATGCTCCACCGCAGTATTCTCTACACTGCGATCACCCGAGGAAAAGAGCTGGTGGTCTTGGTTGGGAGCCGAAGGGCCCTGTCCATGGCCATTAGAAATGTTCGGGTCGAAAAAAGGTTTACCGGGCTAAAAGGAAGGCTAAAAGGCAGTTGACGGACTCCGGCTAGTTGTCGATGGAAGCGCTACTTGCCTCAGTGAGGGTCGGTGTCTTCCTCCGATAGTTGCTGCCTGGCGTAATTGAACGCATCTTCAATCTTTCCAAAGAAAAATTCGGTTCCGATCCAATCGATAAAGCCGGACTGTTGCAAGGTCTCCAATACCGGAGCACGCACGCGGCTAAACAAAACCTCTGCCCCGGCCTCCTGGAAACGCCTCGTTAATGTTCGGAGTGTTCTCTCTCCCCGGTTGTCAATGGTGTCGGTCAAGGCGCCATCAATAATGATACATTTTGGGTCCGGTTTGAGCGCTACCTGTTCAATAATATCTTCATCAAGCCAATCGATGGTACCGGCGCGAAGGGTGTCGGTCAGATGTACAACGGAAATGTGGCCAGCTGCCGCAGCCTCCTCCACCGTGATGTGCGGACCCACACCGCGGGTGCCGCGAAGCAGCATAATCAGATGCGGCTTGGTGGTACGGTATACGAAGAGTACGAGGGTCATACCAACGCCGATGAAGACACCGTAGTGCAAGTGGGGAGCGAACCACAGGGTCAGGGCAAACGTGCTGGTGGCCACGATACCGTCGTGGGGGTGGGTACGCCAAGTCTCCCGCATGGCCTTTACATTGACTAGCCCAAGGACCGCCATCATAATGATCGCGGCTAAGGTTGCCTGGGGCAGGTGATAGAACAAGGGCGTAAGCCAAAGGAGTGCGATCATAACCATGAGCGCACTAATTACAGAAGAAAAACCTGTGACGGCGCCGGCGCTGATATTAACGGCGGAGCGCGAGAAGGATCCAGAAACGGTATATCCCTGAGAGAGGCTAGCGGCGATATTAGCCAGCCCTTGGCCGATAAGTTCCTGGTTGGTATTCAAGAGCTTGTGGGTTTTGATTGCCATGGCCTTGGCAATGGAAATCGCCTCAATAAAGCCGATGATGGCGATCGTGATGGCTATGGGAAACAGTTGAAATACATCTTGGAGCCCAAAACCTCTCAATTTAAATGGTGGCAGGCCCCGAGGAACCGATCCCAACACTTGGCCCCCGGCCGTCAAAGTGAGTGTTCCATTGTTATTGATTCGTTCTATACGCCAGATCTCATTGTGGGTCTGTGGCGTTTTGTAGATAGCAAACCGTGGCTCGCCGTGTAACCCCCCCGGCATCGGTTGGATTACAAATCGGAGTTCGCGCAGTCTCTTCCGAATCTTACTTGCGGATTCGGTGTATTGCCGGTGTTCTTGCTTGCGTTGATGGAGGACGCTTCCTTGTTTTAGGGTGTTACGCTGGCCCAGGCTGGGGTCGTTTTTAGTTTTTATCCGCCTCCGTTGTGCCGAAACGATTTTGTGCTTTACGGATCGGGCGTTGTGTCGCTCCGAGATCACGTTTATCACTAGTGTACGCGCTGCATTGTCCACGATCTGCGTGGGTTTGATGTTTTGATGCTGGTCGAACCGGATCAACCAGGAGAGGAAAATGGTTGTTGCGGCAGCGATCAGTATACCGGGCAGGCGTGGATTTATGCGACGCAGGGTCAGCATAATTGCGAAGGCCAGTACCCCCATGGTGAGTGTCGTCCCATGCGTTTCGGTGGATGCGGCGATAACAATCCGCCATACAGTTTGAAAATGATGCGTGGTTTTCTCCACAATCACACCGCATAGTTTATCGAGCTGCGACGTGGCAATGATAATGGCGGCGGCATTGGTGAACCCAACAACGACCGCATCCGACAGGAGGTTTAGTAAGGTGCCAAGCCGGAGTACTCCTAGAAGAAGTTGAAACAGGCCGACAAACAGCGCCAGGAGTACGGCGTAAAGGGCATAACCCTCTGTGCCAACGACCGCTAGTGGTTCAAGCGCGGAAGCGGTCAATAGTGAAACCACGGCTACCGGCCCGGTGGCCAACTGCCGCGATGAACCGAACAGAACTGCCACCATGGGCGGCAGGAAAGCCGCGTATAAACCAAAATAGGCCGGCAAACCCGCCAGCTGCGCGTAGGCCATGGATTGTGGAATCAGAACAAGTGCTACGGTGACTCCAGCGAATACGTCGGCTCGTAAGACCTGTCTGTTCCTCAGCTCGCCTACCCAGTTTAGAAACGGCAGAATACGCCGGCGCCACAGGTGCGGTGCATGGATACTATCAGTCAACAGTTTCTCCGGCTACCTCGTTGCTCTTGCTGTTACGTGGCTGCAATTAGCCTTCCCACACGGGAACAGACTTTTAGGCCATGGAAGACAATCTAACCTGCTACGAATACCCTTTAGTTTAAAAATAACGATTCGAATACTGAGAGAGGGTCCGTCAGTTTACACGACCGATGTTTTTGGAGAGCCGGCGTGTCCAGTTAGGCTCAGCATGAACAGTCTCTCTTTACGGTAAAAAATGCTAGATCAGACAGTTGCAAACCGTCGGGCATCAACGGTCCATACCGGGGCGGTCTGGATTGCGGGAATCACCTCGTCCACGCTGTTCACAACGGTCCAGATGGAGCGATGGCGGGCGTCCATAAAGTTTCCCTCAATGGCTCTCTCAAGCTGGATGATAAGAGGATCAAAAAACCCGAGCATGTTGACCACAATGATTGGATGTACACACAGGCCAAGACGCTTCCAGGTGATGGCCTCAAGCAGCTCCTCAAGCGTGCCGGAACCGCCCGGTAGGGCAATAATGGCGTCTACCTCTTCTATCATAAGCCGTTTGCGCTCATGAATGTCGTTGACAATCCGCAGTTCGGTCAGTTCCTTGTGTCCCCATTTAAGGTCGTACATAAATCGCGGGAGAACCCCGATAACACAGCCGCCTTCCGCTAAAGCGCCATCTGCAATTGCGCCCATGGCACCAACGGCTCCTCCCCCATAAATCAACCTAATCCCCTGTTTCGCAAGGAGCCGCCCCAAACGATTGGCGTCGTCGTAGTACCCGCTATTTGCCTTTCGGCTCGACGCACAGTAGACACACACGCTATGAATCTGACGTGACATGAGTCTCCCCATCAAAAGAGCATTTTGCTGCATGCCGATGGTTATCCAAGATCACACTCTTTTCTGTTTGAACAAATTTTCAATACCGGCCATCGCAAATCTCGGGAACTCCGATCTTCTTATAGACAGCTATCGAGATTCGGCCGGCAGGCTCGGCCTCGAAGTAAAAAACTCAGTCTAGATCGAATGCCCGTGGGGTGCAACCAGACGTGACACGCGTGCCTTTTTTGAAAACGCGAGAGTGACAATAGTCGGCGGGTCACCTCCCTGCGATAGCTAGTGTAGTGGCTCTTAGATGAAGGCACTTATTCTCCGACGTAACAGTTTAGAATCGGGGAATGAAATTTCATGCGAAAGATCCTATATCCCAAGACATCACTACAGGTTCTCATCCCGCCGGCATGGTGCCTATCCCCGCCGCCGTGATGCTCGACCCATGTTTCTCTATTCACCACGAAGAGCACGAAGGACACGAAGAACGGACAACCGGATTAGAAGAGCAACAGGATTTCAAGAGGCTATTGTCTTCTTTCGTGCTCTTCGTGATGGTGTACTTCGGATAGAGTACCAACAGCGTGAGACACTACACTAGATAGGCCACTCACCGGCTAGAAGACCCGGAAGGAGTGACTCGAGTATGCGATACGAGACACCCCACAGTCGATAGGGGCCGATACGGAAGAACGGAACCTCCTTCGACTCTGGCCATGTGGGAAAGTGCTCAAGCCCTGTGCCGTGAGCTTCCGGCCTACCAAGGTCACTGAGCTTCACGTCGATGATCTCCATAACCTCACGCTCGGTGCAACACCATGGTCCGGGGACGGCGAGACCTGCAAGGAACGGGAACACTCGAAATCCGGTCGTTTTGGTTTCGGCAGGGGGCAGATGCACAATGAGCTCAATCATTCGGGCTTCTAGGCCAATCTCTTCATGTGCCTTGCGTAAGGCAGTTTCCATCATCGACCTGTCCTTTGCGTCATGCTTTCCCCCAGGAAAAGCGATTTGTTCGCTATGAATACTGCTCTTGCTTCGGCGGACCAGGACGAGGTGCAAGTCTCCACCTGAAGACCGGTATAAAGGGATGAGAAGTGCCGCGTCCTGACTCATCTAATCTTTTTTGAGAAGATAAGGGATAAAGCCTTCAAGAGGATTAAGCGCATGGAGATATTATTCGACAGAAGAATATCCCTCCCCTTGCTGTCAAGAGAGGTACGCCAAGCCGTACCGTCACGGCTTGGGAAGCCGTAGGTCCTTTACGGCTGGTATACCAAACGATGTATCCCAGGGTTGAGACCAAGGCTCCGGACATTGCTACCAGCGAGGCCCCCTTCTACCTATGTTTTAGCTTCCTAATCTTCCTCTTAATCCTCCTCCAGAATGGAAATTTTTCGTTTAATACCGGGGTTAGAATCTTGAACAGGGTAAAGTGTGACTGAAGGGCAACACGATGATACTCTCCCGTAAAGTCTAAGAAGGCATAAGTGGAATCTGTTGATCTCTCTATTAAGTACTGGTTGAAGGGAAGGGCATAAATTCTCGCATCCATGGCTTCTGCAAAATACACTGCAAAAGGGAAAACCAGGGTAGGCTCAAAACGTATATGATGCTGCCATATGGTTTTAGTAAAATCATCTCCACCAATACAACCACCGACCCGCAATTTCGAGTAGGCTTTAATAAGATCAATGGTAATACCTCTAAGGGTATGGTCACCATCAATATAAACAAAATCTAGACTTTCATCCGGTATCTCATGGATGACTTCCGTAGTCTTGCCTTTCAAGATAATTCTCTTCTCACTTGCAAAATCGGTTTTCCGTTTGACCTCATCAAAATGTTTCTGAAACGTTTGATCGTCTTTGTTGCCAGGCTTGTTCCAACCTTCAAGATTTTTCCATGGATCAATCATGTAGTATTTTTTCAGTGATCCGCACTGTTCCAACACCTTTGAGGCAAAACCGCCTCTAAAGACTCCGATTTCCGCCATGCTCTCGATACCATATACGTTGATAAATTCAATCCACAAATCAAACCTGGAGTTGGATTTTTCCACGCAATTCTTGAGAATGTCTTTTCTGGATCCCGTTTTTATACCTTTCATTTAATCTCAAACTGTTGATGTTCTTGGTCTGAAGAGTGCTAAACCGTCTTAGCTTAAAGTAGCACGGCAACGTTTAGCTTCAGCGACGATCTTATTTTGATTTTGCGACCCACGGCAGGAAACTACTTTTACCTTCGGACTAGGATCGACGCCACTTGGTTTCCGTAGTTCTCCCTTTAGTAGAGAGTCGATGAAATAAGTTCGATTTTGGTTCCATCAGCCTGGGTGCTGCGGTCATTTTGCGAAAGCAAAAATTTGGGCGAGTTCTTCTGTTGCCGGGGGGCCATCAAAACGGAATATCATCGTCCAGGGCCGGGGTTTGGCTTCCGGAAGATGTTTCTCCCGAGGGTTCGCCTTCCGTTTCAGGTGCCACGCGAGTTCCACCTCCCCCCCCCAAGAACCTTATTCTCTGGGCCACAATTTCAGTCACATATCGTTTAACGCCAGTTTTGTCATCATAGGAACGACTTCGAATGCTGCCTTCGACATAAACTTGCCTTCCCTTGGCCAGATATTGGCCGCAGGTTTCACCTTGCTTTCCCCAAACTATAATATTGTGCCATTCCGTTCTCTCTTGACGGGTCCCGTTTGCGTCGTTCCACATTTCGGAAGTGGCGATGGGAAAACGAGCTACCGCCCGGCCATTGGAAGTAAAGCGCACCTCCGGATCTTTGCCGAGATTGCCGATTAGGATAACTTTGTTAACTGACATGATAGGACTCCCCTATTTCAAAAATCAAAACCGATGGTTTACTCCTGTTCTAGGATCCAGCAGATCACACACTAGCGCCCGTAAATTTTTTAGTCAATAAAAAAATCTTGCCTGTTGGTTTCAGGGAGTCTCATTGCTTTTTGCTCTGCTGTGGACTAAAATATAATGTTTTTTCCCTGATTTTTTAGTCAATTAACAGCTGCTAAAATGCAGTTTTATCTTGATGGTTTATAGCTTTAAACTTTCGCTCGCAGTTTTCATTACCATCATGACCTCTCTTGTTATTTTTCCCTTGGGTTTATTCGACAGACGAGGAAAGGTTGCCTATGAAATCTCCCGGTGCTGGGCTTGGGGGATTCTAAAAATAAGCGGTATCCGCCTTAACGTCCAGGGCGTTGAGCGTCTGGACTCGAGTCGTCAATATATTTTCATGGCCAACCATCAGAGCCTTTTGGATATCCCTATTCTGGTCCAGAGTCTCTTAGAATTTCAGCTCCGCTGGATAGCGAAAAAGGAATTATTTTATATTCCCGTGTTTGGTTGGGCCCTTTGGAGTTCGAGGCATATTACAGTTGATCGGTCCAGTCGCACAAAAGCGTCGGCGAGTTTCAAAAAGGCATTGGAAAGAATTAAAGGGGGCAGCTCTGTGGTTCTCTTTCCGGAAGGGACGCGCGGCCTTGGTGGTGGGATCATGCCGTTCAAACGGGGAGGGTTTGTGCTCGCTGCGAGAACGAAAACTCCTATCGTTCCGGTTACCATCAACGGTAGTGGAGCCATCCTGTCGAAAGGAAATTGGCGCATCAGAGGAGGAAATGTGGAGGTGATTGTCAACGATCCAATCCCTCTGGAACAGCAGCGCCCGGGAAATCTCCGGAGCCTTTCGACCTATGTACAGGGGGTTATGGAGTCCCGTTTCCGAAAGCAGGTTGGGCCTTTCGGAGATGGTTCCAATCAGGCGCAGGCGTTGGTCTCGGCAGAGCCTTTGGTGCAGGGGTAAAAATAACTAGAGTATCTTATGGAACCGCTAAGAATTATCCCACTAGGTGGTCTTGGGGAATTTGGGTTAAACATGATGCTGCTGGAATACGGCGATGCTGTCATTGCCATTGATTGCGGCTTGATGTTTCCTGGCGCAGATCTACTGGGTATCGATCTGGTGATCCCCGATGTCAGCTACCTTTGGGAAGCAAAGAAGACACTCCTCGGAGTTATGCTTACCCACGGCCATGAAGACCACATCGGGGCGGTCCCGTACATTTTAAAACAGCTCCGAGTCCCCATTTTCGGTACCCGTCTGACCCTTGGTCTCTTACGGAATAAACTGCGAGAACATGATCTCCTGGAAACAGCGGATCTTCAGGAAATCAGAGCTGGGTGCGGCCGAGAATTGGGGCCGTTTAAGCTGGAAGGGATACGTGTAACTCATAGCTTGGTGGACTGCCTGGCCTTGGCCGTAGACACTCCCGTGGGGAGGGTCATTCACACGGGTGATTTTAAGATCGATCATACCCCCATGGATGGTGAGCTGTTCGATTTCCAGAGATTTGCTGCTTACGGAGAAAAAGGCGTAGTGCTTCTCTTGTCGGATTCGACCAATGTGGAGCGCGCAGGTTATACACGCTCGGAGCGGGAAGTAGGGCGAAATTTGGAGGAGATTTTCCAGAAAAGCCCCGGAAAGCTGTTTGTCGCTACGTTTTCTTCCAACATTCCGCGTATCCAACAGGTCGTTGATCTGTCCGAGCGTTTTGGACGCAGGGTGGTTCTGAGTGGACGGAGCATGATTAGCAACGCCCAAATCGCCTCGGATCTAGGTTACCTCCACCTCCCGAGCGGGGGTGTGATCGAGGATGGCCAATGGCAGCATCTCCCCCGCGACCAAATCACTTTTCTGACTACCGGGAGTCAGGGAGAGCCGCTATCCGCTCTCCACAGAGTCGCGTTGGATAATCATCGCTCGATCAAAATCGAGCGAGGAGATACGGTTGCTCTCTCTTCGAAGTTCATTCCTGGGAACGAGAAGACCATTGCCAACCTTATTAACCATCTTTATCGTCGCGGTGCGGCGGTTCATTACGAAAAGGTTTCAGAGATTCACGTCTCCGGCCATGCCAGTCAGGAGGAGTTAAAGACCATGCTTCAGCTGACCCGGCCTAGATATTTTGTTCCTATCCATGGTGAGTACCGTCATCTGGTCAGGCATATCCAGCTGGCTCAAAACGTGGGGGTTCCGGAAGAGAACTGTTTTCTTTTGGAAGACGGTGAAGTTTTGGAACTCAGGTCGAAAAATGCCAGAAAAGCGGATTCCGTGTCCACTGGGAGAGTCTTTGTCGATGGGAAAGGGGTAGGGGATGTTGAAGGGGTCGTAATTCGAGACCGGCGCCACCTGTCGGAGGATGGCATGGTCTTGGCGGTCATGACCATGCATCAACAGACCGGCGAGCTGGTGACAGGTCCGGATCTGATCTCACGAGGCTTCATGCGCACGGAAGAGGGAGAAGAAGTCTTGGAACAGGCCAAGAAAGTTATTTTAGAATTTTTGCAGGGCATTAATCAGGAAACTCGAACAGATCCTGCGGAACTCAAAGAGGAAGTGCGTAAAGTACTCCGGCGCTATTTCAAAAAGACGCTGGATCGTTATCCGGTTGTCCTCCCTTTTATCGTGGAGACATGAACGGTTCAACTTTCCTCGATACCTTTTTGTTGGGCGTTCTTCAGGGAGTGACCGAATTCCTGCCGATCAGTTCGAGCGGTCATCTGGTCATTGCCCAGGGGTATTTCACCCACCTCAGTGGGAACGCCATGATCTTTGATGTTATGCTCCATTTTGGGACGCTTCTGGCCGTGGTCTTTTACTTTTGGCGGGAGGTTCGCGGGTTCCTTTATCTTCTCGTGGGCAAAGAGGTCCAGGATAGTCCCATTCCCGTGCGTCGGTGGTTTTGGCTTATCATCGTTGCTACGATACCTTCAGGGATCATCGGTTTGACCCTAGAGAAACCCATCGAAGCGCTTTTTTCGTCCCCTACCTTCGCGGCTGGGGCGATCTTTGTCAATGGCATTTTGCTATTGACGACGAGCATGGCACCGCAACTTAGCCGGCAGGCTGGTGACCTGGGAGTTCGGGATGCCATCCTCATCGGGCTCATGCAGGGTTTTGCTATTCTACCCGGCATCTCCCGGTCATCCAATACTATTGCTACCGGGCTGTTTCTTGGCATCAAGGGAGATGTCGCCGCTAGGTTTTCTTTTCTTATGTCTATACCAGCTATCTTGGGTGCTGTGCTTGTAAAGTCGAGAGGTTTGCATGGGGCTGATATGGCCGCATTAATTCCCTACGGGGTTGGGGCTGTGGTCTCCTTGGTAACCGGATTGTGGGCCATTGCATTTCTACTCAGGGTGATCATGAAAGGAAAATTCCAGTTTTTTGGTTATTATTGTTTGTTGTTTGGTGGCGGGATGTTTCTCCTCCTGCAATGAGGCGGTTGTCTAGGAGAGTTATGAAGAAAGGATCTAAGCTTAACCGAGAGATTTTTGGGGTGCTTGTATTTGTCTTTGCTCTTCTGATGGTCTTGAGCCTTCTTTCTTACGATTCGAATGACCGGTCGCTCAATACCCCCTCGGGAAGTTTGCCGGCGAGTAACTGGGGTGGTGTCGTAGGATCCTACTTGGCGGATTTTCTGCTCCAAGGGTTGGGTTTGTCCGCCTATCTTTTGGCTCTCTATCTTTTTATAGTTTCCTACCGGTTGTTCCGGGAGTCCTATAAGGGGGTTCGTCCGACAAAGATAGGTGGCTTTATGCTTCTGCTTTGGAGTGTCGCTATTCTTATTAGCGCCGCGAACAGGGCTGAAGTGGGTAGCGCAGCGGGGGGAATCATAGGGGATTTCTCCAAAAAATATTTAGTATCCCTTTTCAGCCCGGTGGGGGCTTATGTTATCGTCCTATCGGCCCTTCTCCTCTCCTTAATGTCTGTTACGGAGATCTCTCTTGTTTCTGGTCTGCAAACGGGGATGAAGGGTGTAGAAAGATTCCAGGTATGGAGCAGGGCCCAGTGGCGTACCTTGAAAAAACAATGGCGTGCGGCGACAGAACGAAGGAGGGCGGTGAATACCAGGAAGGAAAAACGGGATTTCGTGCCCCCTCCGATCGTCCTCAAGGAAGAGGTTAAAGAAGAGCAGGCGAAGAAATCCAGAAAAAAGCCATCTCCCGTACAAGAACAGTTTGGTTTTCCTGAGATCGGCCAAGGCTATAAACTTCCTTCTCCTTCCTTGTTGGATTCACCAGAGGGGGAGCAAGTAAAATACGACAGAGAAACCCTGCAGGCCAACTCGCTTATTCTGCAAAAGAAACTGGCAGATTTTGGTGTAGATGGGGAGGTGGTGGCGGTGCGACCTGGACCGGTCATCACGATGTATGAGTTTAAACCTGCTCCGGGCGTGAAGGTAAGACGAATTGTTACCCTGGCAGATGATCTCTCCATGGCACTGCGTGCGGTGAGTGTGCGAATTTTAGCGCCGATCCCTGGGGAATCAGTGGTCGGTATTGAGATACCTAACTCGAGGCGAGAACATGTCTTTCTAAAACAAGTCATCGAGGACGATGCTTATCAAAACGCAGAGTCGAAACTGACCTTGGCCCTGGGAAAGGATATCTCCGGTACGCCTTTTCTCGCCGATCTCACTCGGATGCCCCACCTGCTGGTGGCGGGTGCTACGGGGACCGGAAAATCCGTTTCCATCAACGCCATGATACTAAGCGCCCTCTACAAGGCCACCCCACAAGATGTCCAATTTATAATGATCGATCCCAAAATGCTCGAGCTGACTGTCTATGAAGATCTTCCACATCTGCTGGTTCCCGTGGTTGTCGATCCGAAAAAGGCAGCTGCTGCGCTGTTCTGGGTCATGGACGAAATGGATCGCCGGTATCGGCTGATGCGGGACAAAGGAGTTCGAAATATTGATCAGTATAACCGCCGATTGGCCAAGGCAATGGCTGATAAGCGCAAGGTCATTGAACTTACGGATTTGGAAGAACCCGAGATGGAGAATGATGCGATCGGAGGAAACCTCGACGAGGATGCCTCGCTCGTCCATGAGCAGCTTCCCCGGATTGTTATCGTCGTGGATGAGTTGGCTGATCTGATGATGACTGTTGGCAGAGATATTGAGGAGTACATCACTCGCCTGGCTCAGAAAGCACGGGCTGCGGGCATCCATATGATCCTGGCTACCCAGCGTCCGTCGGTAGATGTTATTACCGGCCTCATCAAAGCCAACTTCCCCGCTCGTATCTCATTCCAGGTCACTTCTCGGGTCGACTCACGTACGATCCTTGATTCCATTGGTGCGGAGCGGTTGTTGGGGGATGGGGATATGCTTTATTTGCCTCCGGGGACTGCGCGTATTTCCCGTGTTCATGGTGCCTACGTCTCCGAGCAAGAAATCCGTAATGTAGTAGAGTTCATAAAAAAACAGGCAAGACCACGTTACCGACCTGAGGTCTTTGATGCCAAAAAAGAGATCGAAGGGGGGGCGGCAAATGATGAATATGATGAGATGTATGACCTTGCCCTGGAGATGGTGGCGCAGACGCAGCAGGCCTCGATCTCCATGATCCAGAGGCGGCTCCGAGTAGGTTATAACCGGGCAGCCCGCATGATTGAGCAAATGGAACGGGATGGGGTCATAGGGCCGGCGGATGGTGCTAAGCCGCGAGAGGTCTATGCAAGGAAAATGGATGAGTAAAAAACGTGTAGTGCATTTTTTTTTCTTGTTGCTTGCGTTCTTTCTTCTTTCTAATGCGTTTCCGGGTATTGCCGGAGAGATGAAAGCGGAAAGTCGCGTTATTGAGCGTTTCCAGCAGAGTTACGATTCCACCATTGACTTTACAGCGGCATTTCGGCAAGAGACAGACTTCAAGACATTGAACCGTAAGCTTGTGGCCCGGGGAAAACTCTATTTCAAACAGCCGGGAAAGATGCTCTGGAGCTATGAGGAGCCAAAGGGACAGGTAGTATTGGCGGATGGAAAAGCCCTTTATTTTTACCAGCCAGAACAAGGGCAGATCATGAAAAGTCCGCTTAAAGATGCCTTCCAATCGGGAATCTCTCTATCTTTTCTGCTTGGAATCGGCAACCTTACTAGAGATTTTAAAGTAACCCTGAAAGGTCTGAAAAAGGGAAATTATATCTTACAACTTGGGCCAAGAGGGGAGTGGAAAGGGATCCGTGATATTGTTTTGGGTGTAAATTGCCAGTCTTTCGATATTATTTGGGCTCAGATTCAGGATTTGGTCGGCAATGTCGTAACGATTCATTTTTCTGACATACGCAAGGGGGTAGGGCTGAAGGATTCGCTTTTTCAATTAGAGGTCCCTGACGGGGTTGATGTGGTGACGTTGGGACCGTAAGGCACATGAAAGAAAAGGTTCATATTATCAGTCTTGGCTGTGCCCGTAACTTGGTGGACTCGGAAGTGATGTCCGGGCTCCTTCATCAGGACCATTATCAAATCATTTCCGACCCCACCGAAGCCGATATTATTCTCATTAATACATGTAGTTTTATTGGTGACGCCAAAGAGGAATCCATCGATACCATTTTGGAAACGGCACGCCTGAAAGAGGAAGGTCGGCTCGAAACGCTCATCGTTGCGGGCTGCCTTCCTCAGAGATATTCAGGAAAGTTGATAAAGGAGTTCCCCGAGGTGGATCTCTTCATAGGTACGGGGGAAGTCCCCCGTATCGTTGAGATTTTAAGAATGCATCGGGAGAGCAGGCAGAAAAGGTTGTACGTTGGAATTCCACAGTATCTGTACGACCATGCGACACCGCGGCTATTGGCCAAGCCTTCCTACACCGCCTATTTAAAGGTCTCGGAAGGTTGTGACCACCAGTGTGCTTTTTGCGTCATTCCGCAGCTTCGGGGCCCCCATCGAAGTCGTCCCATCGATTCTATCGTTCGAGAAGCAGCCGCGCTTGCACACGATGGGGTCAAAGAGTTCAACCTCATTGCGCAAGACCTTACGGCTTACGGTAGAGAACGGAGAGACGGGACCACTCTGTATGCCCTTCTCCGAAAGTTAGTGCTGGTGCCGGGAATTCAGTGGCTCCGTCTTCTCTACGCTTATCCAAATTTTCTTGACGAGCCTTTACTTCGGTTGGTTCAAGCCAGTGAGAATATCTGCAAATATATCGACATCCCCTTTCAACATATTAGCGGTCGGGTATTGAAGGGAATGCGCAGGGGAAATAGCGGGCATTCCGTCCGGGAAGCCCTTGACAGGCTCCGTCGCATGATTCCCGATGTAACCGTTCGCACGTCTCTCGTTGTGGGTTTTCCAGGGGAGACGAATGAAGATTTTCACGAACTTCTGGACTTTGTCCAGGAGGCACAATTTGATCGCTTGGGCGTCTTTAAATACTCCAAGGAGGAGGGAACGGTAGCCGCACTCATGAACGGTCAGATTTCCGAGGAGGAAAAGGAAAGACGTTGGCAAGAAGTGATGGAGATTCAGGCCGAGATCTCGCGCGAGAAAAACGAGGCCTTAATCGGAACCGTGCAGCGTGTCATGGTTGACGACTACGATCCGGATACAGAAAAACTCTCCGGACGCACTCAAGCCCACGCGCCTGATGTGGATGGGGTGGTTTATGTCGATCACCACCGGAACGGGGGGGTGGAGAGAAAGTTTAGGCCGGGAGATTTGGTGGATGTTAAAATAACCGAGGCTCTTGACTACGATTTAATTGGTGACATAGTAAAAAGCTAGCTCAAACGGAAGCAAAGGAAACGTGTATGAGAAAAACCTTCTTAAAGAAAACCAAGCAAACACTGCTGGAGACTAAAAAACGGCTTCTCCGGGAAATTCGAGACCGTGTGAAGGAGGAGACAGAGGGAAGCAAAGATGAGGGCCGGGACGCTTATGACCTGGCGAGTGACGAGCGTGATCGGGAAATTAGTTTCATCCTCAATGGCCGAGAGAGAGCAAAATTGTCGGCTATCGAACAGACCCTACAGCGGATCGAAGATAAAACCTATGGAATCTGTGAGTGCGGTTGCGAGAATTGCGAAGGTGAGATTCAATTAGGGCGCTTGAAAGTTCTTCCGTTCACGCGGTTGTGTGTAAAATGCCAGGAAGAGACCGAAAGGGAGAGCCGGCATCAAAAGAGATCGGATGAAGAGAGAGGTTATCGTAAGCTTGCCATCACGGATATCGAGGAAGATAATTTTTGATCTCCGGCCGTGACAATCCTGTCTAAAAACCTTATTTCAATTCCAGATCATAGCCTCGGGCATTAGAAAAGTGGACGCCGAACTCTTCCTTCCCCCAAGACAAAAACCATAATAGCCGCGGTAACCAAGATCGCCACCAAGGTGACAATGGCTGCCTTTGTGGTGTCGAGCCTATGAACTTTTTCTGTGCCGAGAAAAATAAGGTAGGAACTGTACAAATAAGCAAAAATGCCTAGAGTGGGGACCCAGGCAAGAACCAGACAAGCTCCGGCATACGCGCAAATCCGTAAGGTTCCTTCATAATCTCCTTCTCCCTGGAATAGAAACTGGGAGGCGAGCATCAAAATACCGGGTCCAAAAATGTAAACCAAGGAAACCAAAAACAGAGCATTAATGGCACTGGTTGCCCCGATCACAATTACCTTGAGGGCCAAGTAAAAAAAAGCACAGACGGCCAAAAAGATCAGTGGGTTTTCAAAACCCCCGGATGAAGGCATCTCCTGATAAAACCCCTGGGGATCCAATATGATCTTTTTCCAAACCCTGACAAATCCCTTCGGTCCCTGTCGAGGGAGAAACTCAACGTCATCACTCATCGTTCATCCTTTGGATGGCAAAGGCCCACTTTGTACGCAATCTAAAATAGAGAAGGGTAACCTCGGTAGGCACGGCCCTTACGACTGTGAGGAGAGAGCAATTTAACAATACCCCACTGAACAAGACAAACAGCTGGCGGATCTGCCCGCAGACACGAATTTATAGTATGGGAAAAAGACCGACACGTGGGGACGTCAGGACCGCCGTCCCATGTTAAGTAGTCTGAATAAAAACACCGCTGCAGAGCAGCGTTATGAAGCCGGCCGCGTGGGGATAATAACGAAACGATCACGCCGGTTTTTCTGCCAGCAGCTTTCTGAATGCTCTCTGCACAGCGGCAATTCTTCACCATAGCTGATCGTGGACAGCCGTTTTACAGAGATCCCCAGGCTAACGAGGTAATTCTTGGCGGCTTGAGCCCTTTGGGCACCTAGGGCCAAGTTGTATTCATTGGTACCGCGGTCGTCACAATGGCCTTCGATCTCTACCCGGGCTGAAGGGTTTGCCTTTATCCATCGCGCATTGGCTTTAAGAATCTCCCGGGCATCGGCCCGGAGGTCATAGCGGTCAAAATTGAAACGGATATCCTTCAGCGGACTTGATGGAGAGGTTGCCAACGACTGACCCCGGCGCAAGGCCTCCAGACTTGATGAAGACGGGGGCTTACGCGTCTCCCTGGTGGCGTTCTTTTGGCCGGACCCTTTCCCTCGATTAGCCTGTTGAGATGCAGGCGATGTCTTTAGTTGGGTCGTAGTAGGCGGCGTGCACCCGGCAAATGAAAGAAATACGAAAATCAAAAGCCCATACAACAATCCTGTCAAACGATCGACCATCTATTTCTCCTTTCTCGGTCTGCGAAAAGAGTATGGATCCCAACCCCTGGTAACACTATCTTGTATCATCTCCCCCCCAACCCTGTCAAACCTAAAGTTTTCGTGGCAATCTAAATCATTATGGCCCGACTTGAGCTATCAGTGAGTCTTGGTTAGACTACCTCCAATCTGATGCTCGCCAA
>JBHHYU010000030.1:0-31610 GCA_046757725.1 Binatia bacterium | reverse complement strand
GGCAGCAAAGGCGGCAGGCGAGCCCAGTTGGAGCAATGCCACATGGCTGGTACGCCTCGATGAGCAGGGACATCCGGGTCCATTACTCCGAGCCAAGGATGTCGGCCTTGGAGATGCCGATCGATTCGTGGTTCGCAATCAGGGGCGATTGATCCCCGTGGATCCGAACGGAAAAGGGGTCCCAGTAAAAGGTGACCTCCTGGTGGAAGGCGAGGAGAAGGGTATCCGTTACAAGTCGTCCTTTCAGCTTCTGAAAGAGCAGGCCTTTGCCCGTTCCCTGACTGCGTGGGCCGATACCTGTGGTCTGAAGGCTAGAGACATCGCCGATACTGCGCGCGAGTTCACGGCCCACGGGAAAAAGGTGGCAGCGGAAATGTACCGCGGGCCGGTGCAGCATACGAATGGGTATTACAACGGCCAGGCAATTATCGCGCTCAATGTACTCGTGGGGAATAGCGGCCACAAGGGGGGACTGACATCCGGAGGGGGACACTGGCACGAGTTTGGAAGTAAGAAAGGGCAGCCCTTCAATGTGAAGAAAGGACTGCACCCGGGGGCGCTGAAAGCCTTCGGTCTCATGCTGACGAAGGAAAAGGCGAAATATGAAGAGAGTACGCTGTTCGCAGGATATCCAGCGAAGCGCCCCTGGTACCCGTTTACAAACAACGTGTATCAGGAGATTATCCCCGCGGCCGCCGCCGGCTATCCCTATCCGATCCAGGCTCTATTTCTCCACATGGGAACTCCCGCCTTCGCGGCGCCGGCAGGACACTTGGCGCTGGATTATCTGGGCGATCCGAAAAAGTTGCCGCTCTTTTTCGCTTGTGATGTCGTGATTGGCGAAACGTCCATGTACGCAGACTACCTCTTCCCCGATCTTTCGATCTGGGAACGCTGGGCGACACCGCATACGACGCCGGATGTGAATACCAAGAGCAGCAAGGTGCGGCAGCCCATCGTGGCACCTTTGACTGAAAAGGTGCAGGTGTATGGAGAGGAAATCCCCATCTCCTTGGAGGCCGTCATGCTGGCCATTGCCGAGAAGTTGGGACTACCCGGTCACGGGAAGGATGGCTTCGGGCCGGGGCAAGATTTCTTAAGGCCGGACGACTTCTACCTCCGGGCAGTAGCCAATATTGCGGCAGGGGATAAACCAGGCGATGCGGTCCCTGAGGCTAGTGAAGAGGAGCTCAAGATATTTCAACAGGCCCGACGCCATTTGCCGCCTTCAGTGTTCGATCCGAAGCGGTGGGAGGCCTTGTTGGGTGGGTCCTTGTGGCGTCGCGTGGTATACGTGCTGAACCGGGGTGGACGTTACGAAGACTTCGCAAAGACATACAAGGGAAACTACCTGGCCCACGCCTTTCACGGACAGTTCAATCTGTATGTTGAAGACGTGGCTCGAGCCAAAAACGCCATGACGGGTCGGAACTTTTCCGGGCTGCCGATCTTTGAGCCGCCCCGGGAGGCGTCAGGGCAGGTGGTCAAGGATGCCGAGTACCCGTTCCATCTCATTACCTTCAAAGAGGTATTCGGCGGGCAGTCGAGGACGGTCGGTAACTACTGGGTGACCTCGGCATTGCCGGAAAATTTTGTGATTATGAGCGCGCTTGATGCGGCACGCCTTGGATTCAAACGCGGGGACATAGTCAAGCTCGCATCCGTGACGAACCAAGAGGGTGTGTGGGACCTACAGAACGGCCGCAAAATCCCTGTGGCTGGTAAGGTACTGCCGATCCAGGGGCTCCGGCCGGGTGTGGTAGCGGTATCCTGGCACTACGGTCACTGGGCCTACGGGGCGGGAGACGCGGAGATCGACGGTAAGCTCATCAAAGGAGATCCACGCAGGGCAACCGGTCTATGCCCCAACGCCGTCATGCGGGCGGACAGGGGTCTTAAAAATGTTTGTCTGACTGACCCGATTGGCGGAAGCGCGAGCTTCTATGATACACGGGTCAAGCTCGCTAAGGTTTAGAGGACTCAAATGGTGAGCGCGGTGATATCAACGGTCTGACGAAGCGTCTTCTTAGAAGACTTGCTCATGGATTATCATGAAAAGGAGTTTCCCCCTATGGAAACAATAAAAAAAAGGATTATCGTACCGACAGATTTTTCCAAGGCCTCTCTTTCTGGTATTCGTTACGCCCTCTCCATGGCTGGAGACTGCGGCGGCGAGGTCATCGTTCTTCACATCATCACCGATCAGGTTCTCAGGCAAAAGCTAACTTCCCCCTTTGCTTACGCGCCCGAAGTTTACTATTTCACTGACCAGTGGAGATCTAACCTTCAAGGCCTCAACCTAGAGGATCTGGTGCATGACAAAATGCAACGGCTCTCCGACCTCCTGGATAGGGTGCTGGGCGCTGACTTGCGAGAGCGGGTGAAGGTAACCCCTCTCATAAGGCTGGGCGGAGTTGTGAAGGAGATCGTTGCGACGGCGAAGGAAGAGGGTTGTGATCTGGTTGTCATGGCCAGTCGAGAGAGGTCGCGGCTGGGAAGTCTTTTTACGAGAAGCCTGACGCAACAAGTGGTCCGGCTCGCTCCTTGCCCGGTGCTCTCGATTCAGCCGTCGGCCCATGTCAGGACGCAGCAAGGCAAGTGGGTTCCGGTCAGAGAGATGGAGTATGGCAAGGCGGCCTAGTTACGGGGGGGATTATTCTCCTCTTTACTCGGTCTTTTACGACAGGTCGTCGGTTCCGTGGAAGGCGTAAGGCTTCTCGTATCCTATTTCCAAAGAAGGCTCAACATCATTAACCTCCGGGTCGCTAACGAGATCTGTTTGCATTTCCATTGCGAGAAATCGTAGCGGTGTTTTTTTGCTATAAGGTTCATCTGCCTGCTAAATAGTGCTGTTTTTGCTTGTTCTTAGTTTCTTATATATGCAACGGCAATCCGGCGATTTTCTCAGATTTGAGACGGAAAACGCCGTGTTTTTCTTTTCCATTGGACTGTATCACTTTCTCATTCTGGGCCTTTTGCAAGATCAGGTACCTCACAAACAAGCTGTTTTTGCAGGCAGATTGCGCTTCAATCCGAATGGACCCATAAGGCTAGACCATCACTGGATTAAGCTGCCTTATGTTTGGGAAGGTGGCATAAGATTTGCGGGACTATTCACATGAGCAAACCTTTTTTTGATCAAAGCTATAGTGAAGCGGGGAGGAAAGTTGAACATTTCTACGCAAGGGCTAGATAAGACTACGAGTAATAAAAGCCAGAAATCCGTTAGCCAAGTTAGGTCGGGGCCGTATGTCTATTCAAAGGCACCATTTCTCATTTACTGGGAGCTCACACGGGCCTGTGATCTTGCCTGTCGCCATTGCCGAGCAGAAGCGATTGCAGAGCGGTCCATGGAGGAACTGAGCACCTCCGAGGCCCAGGCTCTCTTGGAAAAGATCAGTGGCTTTGGTGGTCGGGGGCCGCACCTGGTACTAACGGGGGGGGATCCGTTGAAACGGCCTGATTTCTTTGAGCTCTTAGAGTATGGTGCCAGGCTGGGGTTGAACATGTCGGTTGCCCCCAGTGGCACGAATGCTCTGACACGCGAGGTTTTCCGGCGTTTCAGGGCCTGCGGTGTGCAGAGTATTTCGCTCAGTCTGGACGGGTCGAGCGCGGAGAAACACGACGGTTTCCGAGGAGTGCCTGGTTGCTTCGCCCAAACTGTCCAAGCGGCTCATCTTGCTCGAAAGGAGAGCCTTGGCCTGCAGATAAATACGCTCGTCACCGGGGAAACGGAGACTGATCTATCGAAAATTTATCGAACGGTTGGGGGATTGGGTCTCATGCGCTGGAGCCTCTTCTGCCTTATTCAGGTGGGGAGAGGCCAGGGGCTGAAAGAAATGACACCCGACCAGTGTGAGAGAATTCACAATTGGCTCTATGATCTTTCTAAAGAAGCTCCCTTTGCGGTTGCGACCACAGAGGCTCCGCACTATCGCCGGGTGGCCTTGACCAGAATGCGAGCGGAAGGTATGCCTTTCGCTAAAATCCGGGAAACCCCTGTGGGCAGAGGATTCGGCATACGGGATGGCAATGGTGTCATGTTCATCTCCCATAATGGGGATATTTATCCGTCCGGCTTTGTACCTTTGGTGGCGGGAAACGTGCGGGCCGCGAACATTGTGGATATCTATCGCGGGTCCGAGGTATTCACGACGGTTCGACAGACGAGCCATTTCAAGGGCAGGTGCGGCCGCTGCGAATTCAGCGAGATTTGCGGAGGATCACGGGCACGGGCCTACGCAAAGAGCGGGGACCCTCTGGAGACTGATCCTCTGTGCGCTTATGAACCAAAATCGGTTTGCTAAAGCCATAGACAAACCAGATCAGCTAGACAAACGGAATCAACGAAATAAACTAGACAAACGAGATAAACCAGAAAAACCTGATCCAGCTTTGCCAAGGTGAGTTTTTAAATTACAGGCTAAGGGAGGTAAAAACAGATGGCGAGATCACCAAAAATATATGAGACATTCAAGCGTACTTACCCGAAAATCTGGCAAGCCTATGACCGCCTCGGTGCGGTTTCAAATGCGGCTGGGCCGTTGGACAAAAAGGCCGTGGCATTGGGCAAGCTCGCTTTATCGATAGGAGCGAAGATGGAAGGGGCGGTGCACTCCCACACCCGCAGGGCCTTAGAAGCCGGTGCCACGCCCGGGGAGATTCGTCACCTTGTTCTTCTGGGCCTGACGACTTTGGGCTTCCCTTCCAGCATAACCGCCTTGAGCTGGGTTGAGGATATTCTAAAAAAAGGACGCTCACGCTTAAGAACAACCAAGAGGCGGTAGATGCATTCGCACTTCTGCATCTGTTGCCTTCTTGAAAAATGGCCGAAGCAAGCCACCGAATGAGTCGGGTCTTTCCCCGTTAGGGGCTGATAGCTAGGGAGGTCAGTCATGAAAAAAGAAACCCTTACGCTGATCGATAACCGTACTGAAAGGAGTTATGAGATCCCCATCCAGCACGGAACGATTCGCTCCATGGACCTGCGCCGGATCAAGGTGGACGAGGAGGACTTTGGGTTGATGGCCTATGATCCTGCCTTTATGAATACGGCCTCTTGTGAAAGCAAGATTACTTTTATTGACGGAGAGAAGGGAATTCTTCGCTATCGAGGATATCCCATCGAAGAGTTAGCCGATAAAAGCAACTATCTGGAAACCGCGTACCTGATCCTAAATGAGGAGCTTCCCAGCAAAACAGAGTTGGAGGAGTGGGAGCATCAGGTCACCTTTCACACCATTATCCACGAGAACATCAAAAAGTTCATGGATGGTTTCCACTACGATGCCCATCCCATGGGAATGCTGGTGAGCACTGTGGCTGCCCTTTCAACTTTCTATCCGGACGCCAAGAACATCTTTGGCCCCGAATCACGGAAGGAACAGATTTTCCGACTTATCGGCAAGATGCCGACCTTGGCCGCTTTCGTTTACCGTCACAGTCGAGGCATGCCCTATGCCTATCCGGACAACGATCTAAGCTACACGGGGAACTTCCTGAATATGCTTTTTAAGATGACGGAGGTGAAGTATCAGCCGGACCCCATTCTCGAGCGGGCCCTGGATGTCCTGTTCATTCTCCATGCCGATCATGAGCAGAACTGCAGTACCAACGCAATGCGCTGTGTAGGAAGCTCTCACGCAGATCCTTATTCAGCGGTGGCTGCAGCTGCTGCCGCTCTCTACGGTCCTCTGCATGGCGGGGCGAATGAGGCCGTGCTCAGAATGCTTGGAGAGATCGGGTCGAAGGGTAAGGTCCTGGAATTTATTAAACGAGTTAAGGCGGGTGAGGGTCGGCTGATGGGTTTTGGCCACAGGGTATATAAAAACTATGATCCAAGAGCAAAGATTATAAAGCGGGTGGCAGAGCAAGTTTTTGAGGTCACGGGAAAAAATCCTTTACTGGATATCGCTTTGGAGTTGGAGAGGATAGCGCTTGAGGACAGTTATTTCATCCAGCGTAAGCTCTATCCCAATGTTGATTTCTATTCCGGTATCATATACCAGGCTATGGGCTTCCCGGTGGAGATGTTTCCGGTTTTGTTCGCTATCCCAAGGACTTCCGGCTGGATTGCCCAATGGGAAGAGATGCTCCTAGACAAAGAACAAAAGATCGCGAGGCCACGGCAGATATACAGTGGGGCAGATTCGAGAAAGTATGCGCTGTTGGAAGGACGCAACTGAATACTTTGGCCGCTCATGTCGGCCGAGTTTTACGATCCGGCAGGGGCCATAGAGGAAGTGCCAAGATTTTTGCGTTGCGTCATCAAAACCCTTGAGCGGTTGAAACTGGGATCGAAATTCATCATATTGAATAAAGTAGGAAACCCCCTGGCTTGCCGCGGACACCTCGCAGCATTTTCTTAGTGATCACCGCATAGTATTTCATAACAAGGAGGAACAGAGGAACGATGGATCAGAAACAGGCTATAGACGCAGCCAAACAACACCTGGGAGAGGTTCTGGCGCAGCAGTTGGGGCGGGTTGAGCGTCTCAAGCAGGCTGAGCCGTGGACAGACTTCTCCAAGGTCAAGCCGATCATTATCGGTATTCTCGGTGGCGATGGGATCGGCCCCTTTATTGCGGCCGAAGCCCGGCGAGTGTTGGAACACCTATTAAACAATGAGGTCAAAAGCGGCAAGGTGAAGTTTCGTATCATCGAGGGGCTCACTATTGAAAACCGTGCGGCAAAAAAGAAACCTATTCCTGAGGATGTTCTGGAAGAGATCAAGAAATGCCATGTGACCCTCAAAGGGCCCACGGAGACGCCGGAGAAGGGTGGCCCGTGGCCAAACATCGAGAGCGCCAACGTGGCGATGCGCAAGGAATTGGATCTTTTCGCGAATGTCCGTCCCGTCCGAATACCCAAGGACAACATAGATTGGATGTTCTTTAGAGAAAATACGGAAGATCTGTATGCATGTGGTAATCAGGGGTGGAATGTCACCCCTGACCTGGCAGTGGATTTCAAACTCAATACACGGCCGGGTTCGGAACGGATTATGGATGCGGCATTTGCCTATGCAAAAAAAGCCGGTAAGACCAACGTGACGGTGGTTACGAAGGCCAACGTTGTCAAAACCACCGACGGCCTGTTCCTGGATGTGGCCAAGGACGTGGCCCAAAAATACCCGGGCATTAACTGGGAAGGCTGGTACATCGACATTATGACGGCCAAGCTGCTTGACCCGGCCCGGCGTGCCCAGTTCCAGGTAATGGTCCTGCCTAATCTCTACGGCGATATTCTCACCGACGAAGCAGGTCAGATCCAGGGTGGCGTGGGCACAGCGGGGAGCGCGAATCTTGGGAAAAAGTACTCCATGTTCGAAGCGATTCACGGGAGCGCGCCCCGGATGGTTCGCGAAGGTCGCGCTCAGTATGCCGACCCAAGCTCTATGTTGCGTGCAGGGGCCATGCTCATGGAGCATATTGGCTTTGAAGGCCTTGGCCAAAAACTGCACAAGGCGTTGGATATCTGCGGGCAATACGAGCGGAAAATCGTTATGACCGGTCGCGACAACGGCGCTACGGGGAAGGAACTTGGCGATTACCTTATGTCCGTTGTAAAAGAGTCTAACCTGGATTCGCGGTGGGAACAGTACGTTCACGAGGCATAACCAACACAAGCGCTGCTCCGTGCCGCCGGCTGATCATTGCAGGGACAGATCGGTTGGAGAAAGGAGGTAGGAGCCATGCGTAAGAAGGTGACGATCGTAGGTGCGGGAAACGTAGGTGCCACGACTGCTCAACGGATCTTCGATCGAGGATATGCGGATGTGGTGCTGGTGGATATCATTCCCGACCTTCCCCAGGGCAAGGCCCTGGATATCCTAGAGTCGGGGCCGGTGATTGGTTCCGACGCCAGGATCGTTGGTAGCAACAGTTACGGCGAAACAGCCAACTCGGATCTGGTCATCATCACCTCGGGGGTTCCGCGGAAGCCTGGAATGTCTAGGGACGATCTACTGTTCACAAACTTGGGGATTGTTAAGAATGTGACGAAGGAGATCGTCCGCTATTCTCCCAAAGCCGTCATCATTGTGGTGACCAACCCTCTGGATGCAATAACCCAGGCCGCCTTGGAGGTGAGCCGCTTCCCACGAAGCCGGCTCTTTGGCATGGCCGGTGTCCTAGACACTGCACGGTTTCGTGCGTTCATCGCCTCGGAACTGAAGGTCTCTGTGGAAGAAGTCCAGGCGTACGTTCTGGGCGGACACGGTGATAGCATGGTTCCTCTGGTCCGCTACACTACGGTGGCGGGTGTGCCTCTTATGGAACTGTTGCCCAGGGAACGCGTGGAGGAGCTTGTGCAACGTACCAGAGGAGGAGGCGGCGAGATCGTCAAGCTGCTGAAGACAGGGAGTGCTTTCTACACCCCTTCTGCTGCTATCACACAGATGGCCGAATCCGTTCTCTTAGACAGAAAGCGGATCCTACCCTGCTGTACTTATTTGGAGGGAGAGTATGGTATTCACAATCTGTGCGTCGGGGTACCTTGTAAGTTGGGAGCCGGTGGGGTGGAAGAGGTAATTCAAATACCGCTGGCCTCCGACGAAAAAGCGGCACTAGAGAAGTCTACTACTGCCGTCAGGGAGTTGATCGACGTGATGCACAAACCAAAAGTAACCAAGACGGGGTGAAATCCTATGCAGGAAATCCAAGCGGATACCATCAGGACAACGGTCAAACGGCTATGCCAGGAGGCTAACTATTATCTGCCGGATGATGTGGTTGCTGCCCTTGAAAACGCACGTCAACAGGAAGAATCAGAACGCGCGCGGAAAGTCCTGGACACCATCCTCCAGAATGCAAGGGTCGCCTCCCAGAACAAGATGCCCCTTTGCCAGGACACCGGCACTACCGTCATCTTTCTTAAGGTGGGGCAAGACGCCCACATACAGGGAGACCTTCACCAGGCTATCGTGGAGGGAGTCTCCAGTGGGTACGAAGAAGGGTTCCTGCGTAAGTCCATGGTTCGGCAGCCTTTTTCGAAGAGGCAAAACACGGGTGACAACACCCCTCCAGTAATTCACACCGAGATTGTTCCTGGAGACAAATTCAGGATAACGCTGATGCCCAAGGGGGGTGGCTGCGAAAATATGAGCCGGATGGCCATTCTCAAGCCGGGTGAAGGGCGCAAGGGTGTTATTGATTTTGTATTACGGACCGTGGAGGAGTCGGGGGGTAATCCCTGCCCGCCGGTGATTGTGGGCGTAGGCATTGGCGGTACGGCGGAGTACGTGATGTTCCTGGCAAAGCAGTCCCTATTGCGCAAGGTCGGCGAGCATAGTCCCGATCCTGAGGTGGCGGAGCTGGAGCGGGAACTCTTGGAACGCATCAACGCGACTGGCATCGGTCCTCAGGCGTGGGGTGGCAGGACGACGGCGCTGGGCGTGAATGTGGCAACCTATCCCACACATATCACTGCCCTCCCGGTCGGTGTCAACATCCAGTGCCATAGTGCGCGTTTCAAAAGTGCCGAGCTGTAGATAAAGGAGACGTGAAATGGCCAGGAACCTAACGACGCCCTTGACAGACCATGCGATAAGAAGTCTCAAGGCCGGCGATGAGATTGCCATCACCGGAGTCTTATACACGGGCCGTGATGCCGCACACAAGCGGTTGGTGCAGGCTCTGGCCGGAGGCGAGAATCTACCCTTCGATATCAGGGGCCAAATCATCTACTACGTTGGGCCCACACCTCCACGCCCCGGACTGGTAATTGGCGCCGCTGGTCCGACTACTTCCATGCGCATGGACTTTTTGACCCCGCCCCTGTTAAAAGCCGGCCTCAAGGGCGTGATCGGGAAAGGCGGCCGTGGACCCGCTGTGCGTGAGGCACTCAAGGAACACAAGGCCATCTATTTTGGTGCCATTGGCGGTACCGGTGCGCTGCTTGCCGGACACATTAAAAAGGTCGAGCTGGTCGCTTACAAGGACTTGGGAACTGAGGCTATCCGTAGACTCTATGTGGAGGAATTCCCGGTGGTCGTGGTTGACGACATCTATGGGGACGACCTTTTGGAGCAGGGAAAGGCCCAGTGGCGGATCAGCCTTCCTGCCGAGGGTTGATGCAAAGGGAGAGAACGGTATTATCCGACAAGCATACTAGAGGAAGGTAAACATGAGCGGAAAAAAGGTTCAGATTACTGAAACAGTTTTGCGGGATGCCCATCAATCGCTGCTTGCCACGCGGATGCGGACCGAGGACATGTTGCCCATAGCGGAGCGGCTGGACCAGCTGGGTTTCTGGTCTGTGGAGATGTGGGGGGGGGCCACTTTTGATTCCTGTTTGCGGTATCTCAAAGAGAGTCCGTGGGAGCGCTTGCGGTTGATCCGCAAGGCGATGCCGAAGGCGCGGCTTCAGATGCTGCTGCGCGGGCAGAACATCGTGGGCTATCACAACTATCCGGACGACGTCGTGGTTAGCTTTGTGGAGAATGCGGCAGGAAACGGCATCGATGTCTTCAGGATCTTCGATGCGATGAATGACGTGCGCAATATGACGACGGCGATGGAGGCCGTCAAGAAGACCGGAAAAATCCTTGAAGCATCCGTCTCTTACACGGTGAGCCCGGTCCACTCCGTAGACTACTTTGTAGAGTTGGGCGAGCGTCTTGCCGAGATGGGGACGGATGTCCTCTGTGTGAAAGATATGGCAGGATTACTTTCCCCCTATGCCGGCTATGAAATCATTCGGAAACTTAAAGATCGACTTAGCCTCCCCATTCATCTCCATTCCCACTGTACCACCGGTATGGCCCCCATGACTTACATTATGGCGGTGGAGGCGGGAGTGGACATCGTAGATACGGCCATGTCTCCGCTGTCCCAGGGAACCTCCCAGCCGGCTACTGAGGCTGTGGTGGTGGCGCTCAAAGGTACACCCTACGATACGGGCCTGGATTTGAAGCAGTTGGGTGAAATTGCGGATTACTTCATCGAGATTCGCCACAAGTACAAGGATTTTGAAAGTCCGGTCAGTAACCGGGTTAATGCTGAGATTGCCCAATCGCAAATTCCAGGCGGTATGCTCTCCAACTTGGTTCATCAGCTACGGCAGCAGAAGGCCGAAAATAAGCTGGGAGCAGTCCTAACTGAAGTACAACAGGTGAGAAAAGACCTCGGCTATCCGCCCCTCGTGACTCCAACGAGCCAGCTGGTCGGATCCCAAGCGACACTGAATGTCCTGACCGGCAAACGATACGGTGTGGTGACTATGGAGACCCGGAACTACCTCATGGGACACTACGGTAAACCACCGGGGCCGATCAGCGAAGAATTTATTCAGAAAGTTCTGGGAAAGAAAAAACGTATTGACGTGCGTCCGGCTGATCTCCTAGAGCCGGCTTTACCCAAGGCACGGGCGGCTTTGGCGAATGGGACCAGTGACGAGGACCTGCTTTCCTACGTACTCTTTCCTGATGTAGCCAGAGAGTATTTTACCTCGCGTGCTGGAGAATAAGTGTCTTCTCACTTGACGCCCCGGCGAAAATGTTTGTTGCAGTATCGGTTAAGAGCCCGTCTGACCGAACAATAAAAATCTGGTGCTCCAGTTATGCGCCGGGGCTAAGCTTCGCGATAGCCAGCGCTCAAAAGGGACTTTGTATCATTTTGATCTGAGGAGGATTTCAACCGTGGTCACACTAGGCACCGACATGAAGATCGCCGAGACCCCAAAGGACGGTCTTAAAGACTACACAAAAACAGACCCCTATGCGGAATGGCTGAAGAAGGAAGGTGTGAAAGTTTATGAAGAGTTCTACTTCCCAAGTTTAGCGAAGATCGAGCTGGGACCGTGGCCACGTAAGGGCGGCGAGGGCGCGGTGATCCATATCGCCAACCGCCGCATGCCCAACGACTGTCACGTTGTCGAGATCAAGCCAAAGGGCAAGTCCGAGCCGGAGCACCATATGTACGAGCTTACGATCTACGTGTTATCGGGCTGTGGTGCAACGACGATCTGGCAAGGTGACAAGGAGCGCAAGCAGACGTTCGAGTGGCATGCCGGAAGCCTGTTTTCCATTCCACTCAATGCGTGGTACCAGAACTTCAACGGCAGCGGTGATGAGCCCACCCGCTACATTGCCGTGACCAACGCCCCTCCCATGATGCGGTTGTTCCGGGATAATGAATTCATATTCAACTGCAATTTCAGGTTCCTCGGCCGTTATTCGGGGGAGGCAGACTATTTCAGCGGCAACGGCAAGCTCTTCAACCGACGCATCTGGGAGTCCAATTTTATCGCCAACACGCCGGACATGCGGTTGTATGGATGGAAGGAGCGGGGTGCCGGCGGCATCAACGCCATGCTGGAGATGGCCGATAACAACGTGAAGAGCCATATCTCCGAGTTCCCCGTAGGTACATACAAGAAAGCCCACCGCCATGGCCCGGGCGCACACCTGGTGCTTCTCAGCGGCAACGGTGGTTTCTCCTTGGTCTGGACCAAGGAAGACCGCTCCGACATGATAAAGTGCGACTGGCAGCTCGGGTCGATGGTCGTCGTCCCCAGCGACAACTGCTTCCACCAGCACTTCAACTCCGGAAGTAATCGGGCCCGCTATCTGGCGCTCCGGCCGGGTGATATGGGTCTCATCGCACCCCGGGGCGGCGGCAGTGAGAACGCCGACCGAAGCATTAAACAGGGCGGTTGGCAGATCGAGTACGAGGACGAAGACCGCGAGATCCATGAGATCTTCGAGAAAGAGCTCACGCACAATGGCGCAACATGCAAAATGAAGGCATTTATCCCCTGGTGCACCGGCGAGGTGGGGCCGACGAGCGAGCGAGAAACCTAGGGGCGCACCAACGGAGAGCGTAACGGCACAGCCATAGGGACTGTCCTGAGCCGATCGGAACCACAACCAGACCGCCCGAACCCGGGAACATGATTACGTGTCGGAGGGACCGCCTAGATCCCAATCGTGTTCTTTAAGTTTCCTCACGTAATAGCGCCAAACCCATGTATCGTTGAACGTAGACCCCAGGTCAGGGAGTTTTTCAATATCTTCACACGAGATGTCCGGTGCTTTTCGGCCGGTCTGGGCCACCTGTAAGGTTACTCTGGCCAAGGTGTTGAAGTTCAAGGCGCGCACCGTTGCCTCCTCGACCGTCTTGCCAGTGACGGTAATCCCATGACCCCTCATCAAGCACACAGGTTTCTCACCCATCATTTCAATCATAGGAGTAGCAAGGTCGGGCCGATTGATGAGATAGGAACGAGGAAATACCGGGATCCCCTCTAACGCCATGCGCATGGCAGGAATATTAAACGCACCAAAGATGGGACGGAGCTCTAGCTCGGTGATGCCACAGATCAGCGCTTCTTTGGGATGGGCGTGAATAACGCAACCCACCCGGGGCTGCCGCTTATAAATCTCCCCGTGAATGGGCAGTTCGTTTGGCACGTGGTACTGCTCTCCCTTGTGCGGCCCTTTTCCGTCAAAGTCTACTTGCCGTATCGTATCCACCGTCGTGTACCGGACTCCCTCCTCCTCCGGGCTCCGGCAACGTATCCACATTTTATCAGTACCGGCGCTTCGCGCGCTGACATGACCCAGAATATCATCAACCAGTCCTTCCATAGCCAAGATGCGGCAGGAAAAGGCGATCTTTTCTTGCGGTTCTTGCACGGGCTCAACCATGTGAAATTATTCTCATTGGCCGGCGTTTAGGGAGTTTCAGTTTTCAAGGAAACGCTCGGAGGCAGGTCTAGTAGTCAAGCACAGCCCGACGACCCATGTCCGTTAAGGTCATTAAGTTAAAACACCTCAAAGAATTAAATGCATTGTTCCGCAGCAAATGGCAGACAGTGAATGCGCGTTGTCGTTCTCTGTTAAACGAGGACGGTCAGTAGACTCGAGCGGACTTTGTCTAGCTGATCCCTGCGGCTTCCCGAGTTTCCTGTTGTTCCTTTGGAGGGCGGATGGAAAGGACAGGGCAGGGTGCTTGACGGACCACTTTCTCAGTAACGCTGCCCATAAGCACATGGGAAAAACCGGTTCTACCATGAGTGGAGATGACGATCAGGTCCGACTTTTCAGTTTCCGCCTCCTGTACGATGTTTTTATCAGCATGGCCCAGCTCTGTTTTCTCGCGGAGCTTAACCGATGAAATGAGATCCGAGAAATGATCCTTGAGAAATTGGGATAGGGCGTGCTTCGATCTCTCCAAAAGCTGGTTGGGTGCATGCAGGTCATAGCTGGCAAACACCCTCTGTTCTACTTCGCCGTGGTACTCCGAGATCTCATTATAGGTTACGACATGATAGGCAGTGACTTCGGCTCCAACGCCTTTAGCCAGCTCAAGGGCGTAGCGCACTCCCACTTGAGAAAGTTCTGAGAGGTCTGTGGGTGCAAGAATCTTTTTGATCTTGTTCATAAAAACCTCCTGTTTGCGTGGAACCTGATTTAAACTAAAAAGGTTGTTTGCACAAAGTGTGCCAAAATAAGGGCTGAGATCGTGACAGGTAGATTGAGGTTATTTCCCCAGTAGCCTTCCCAGGCTTGCGATTATTAATTGGATGTTTCTCAATCATGAGAAAATCAGCCCCTCCTCTACAATGAGTTCAAGAGGAATCTCATGGCATAGGCTTTGCCTCTTATTCTTTGCAGGAGGCATGATAAACCAAGCAGTCAATGTAGAAACCGAAGCCCTTTGTACAGGGTGTTCTTTGCGACTTGAAAACTGAAAGGCGATGGTTACAACGGCAGGACATTTTAGCTTTCCGTTCCCTGGTATTTCCGCTACGGCTGATGGGTCTGAGGCTGTGGTTTGGGTTGAGAGCAATATCAGCCAGGGTGCATGCGCCTACCCGATCACCCCATCTACCAACATGGGTGGTGGCTACCAAACGGCTGTAGCCAACGGCCAGACGAATCTCTGGGGTGAGCGGCTTGCGTTTGTCGAGTTGGAATCAGAACACAGTTCGGCGAGTACCTGCGAAGGCTATGCGTTGGCCGGTGGACGGGTGGCCAATTTTACCTCGGGGCAAGGACTGATCCTCATGAAGGAGGTATTGTACGTGATTGCCGGCAAGCGGTTGCCGGCGGTCTTCCATATCGGTGCGCGCGCACTAACCTCTCAGTCCCTTAATATCCATGCCGGTCACGATGATGTCATGGGCGTGGCCGACTGTGGCTGGGGCATGCTTTTCGCACGCAATGCACAGGAGGCCGCTGATATGGCGCTTATCGCACGGCGGGCTGCGGAAGAGTCGGAGACACCTTTTTTCAATGTCCAGGATGGCTTTCTCACTACGCATACTGTTGAAAGCTTGCGCCTGCCGGAACCGGAGCTGATGAAAGAGTTTGTAGGGGATCCTAATGCCGAGCATCGGCTTCGTAACTTGATGGATCCGAGTCACCCTATCATGAGCGGTGTGGTACAGAACCAGGATAGCTACATGAAAGGTAAAATTGCTCAGCGCTACTTTTATGATCGGCTGCCGACCATCCTACAGAGAGTTATGGATAGGTTTTACCAGTTGACGGGACGCCGCTACAGGTTGATTGATCCCTATAGGCTGGATGACGCCGCGTACGCCATTGTTGGTATGGGGAGCCTACTGGAGACGGCTACGGCTACGTGCGATTATCTTCGGGCTAAGGAAGGTATCAAGGTTGGGACTCTTCACATCTCCTCTTTTCGCCCATTTCCTGGACGAGAGATTGTCGAGGCTCTGAAAAATCTCACGGCCGTAGCCGTGATCGAACGCATGGATAATCCGGCCGCCCAATCAAACCCGTTGACGGCAGAGATCAAGGCCGCCTTGGCGGACGCCCTGTCAGGCGCGCCGGGCTATCCGCGCCTAAAGCGAGTCCCTGTGATCTATTCAGGTTCGGCAGGGCTGGGCAGCCGGGATATTCGACCTGGTGACTTCTCAGTTGTGGTGGATCATATGCGCGACAAGAAAGAAAGGCGCTATTTTGTCCTGGGGGTTAAGCATGACCTGGCGCTTGTCCCGGAGCGAGATCTCGATGTCAGGCCGCAAGGCGCATTCTCTATGCGTGGCCATTCTGTCGGCGGCTTCGGCTCGGTAACAACCAACAAAGTCATTGCCACCATCATCGGTGATGTCTTTGGTCTTCAAGTGCAAGCCTATCCGAAATATGGCTCTGAGAAGAAAGGGCTGCCTACGACCTACTATTTGACGGTAGCGGAGCACCATATTCGGGCCCATGCAGAGCTAAATACTGTAGATTTTGTTCCGGTCAACAGCATCTACGCCTTCCATCTAGGGAATCCGCTGGACGGCCTCAGGCGAGGCGGTACGATCTTCTTGCAACATCCGAGTAAAGATCCAGTCCAAGTCTGGGCGAGTATTCCGCCTGATGCGCAGGATAGTATTCGCCAAAGCGAAATCCGGGTGCTGGTGCTGGACGCCGCTAAAATTGCCCTGGAGGTGGCGACCCAACCGGACCTTGTACAACGCATGCAGGGTATCGTGCTTTTAGGTGTTTTCCTGCGTGCGGCCCCGTTTATACAGCAGCGTGACCTCGGGGAAGAGGAGCTTTACGCAGGGGTTGAAAAATCCCTGCGCAAATTCTTTGGAAAGCGTGGTGAAGCGGTGATCCAAGATAATTTAAAGGCGGTCAAGCGGGGCCATGGAGAGGTTTTCGAGGTCCCGCGGGAAATCATACTAGCTGGCGACACCTTAGAACGGAGCGGGTCTTAAAAAGTAAGGAGTCCCGAGGTTTCGGATGGACAGGGAAAGCCAAAAGACCGTAGCCGGTTGGATGCACCGGGGTATTATCAGTTGCCATCCCGAAGCTTCCATTGAAGAGGTCGCTAAAATTATGGATTCCAAGGAAATTAGCGCCCTGGTTGTGATCAAAGAAGGGGGAGAGGCCGTAGGGGTGATATCTCGTACTGATCTAGTGAACGCCCGCTTCGTCCAGCCCTATTTGAAACATTGGCGAGGATTGGTGGCAGCTCACCTGATGACCACTCCTGTCATCAGTGTCACGCCGGATACCTCGATCACCGAGGCTGCCAGACTGCTTCAAGAAAAGCGCATTCACCGTTTGGTGGTGATGGAACAAGGGGATGAGCATCCACGGCCCGTAGGCATCTTGTCCGTGACAGACCTGAGCAAGCACGTTGACGAAAGATGATTGTAACGGAGGTTCCAACATGACAGAGCATGACAATTTATTCAGCCCGTTGGAAGGTGCGGTTCGTGAGCAGACGGACATAGGCATCAAACAACCGGGTGAGGCGAAGGGGACCCATGAGACGGCTTTTCTGGATACCCACCTTTTCGACTTGGATCTGGACTCCTACGTGGACGATTTCAACACCCGGATCATTGGTACTTACCAGGAAGGCAAGGGCTCGGTTACCTTGCCGGCCGATATTGGAATTGCGCGTAGCCTTGTGCCTCCCGGGACCGCGGCCCTTAGGGACTTCAGCTACATTGCCCCGGAGATACCGGACTTCTACCGGGAGAAATGCGTTGGTTGCATGACCTGTGTTACGGAATGTCCCGATACGGCGATTCTGGGTAAGGCCATCCCCGTTCCACAGATAGAGCAAGCCATCGGCAAGATCGAAGATTCGGATGAGCAAAGCTGGGTCCGTTCCCATTGGGCTAAGACCCGGAAATATTATGATGTTCCCAAGAAGCAGGGACAAGAGGGAGCCATGTTCGGTATCTTTGTCGACCCAACGAAGTGTAAGGGCTGCGCTGAGTGCGTGGAGGTATGCGATGCATTGGGTTACCACGCATTGAAGATGGTCAAGAAGAGTGAAAAGACCTTGCCGCACTATCGTCGTGCCTTCAACTTTTTTCGCCGGATCGGACCCACTCCGAGGGAATACATCAACGAACGTGCGCTCGCCGACGTGATGTTGGCTGAAACTTCGGCTCTTTTGTATGTCGGAGGGGCTGGTTCCTGCATGGGGTGCGGTGAGGCTACTGCCATTCGTATGATGCTGGCGGCTACCGGATTTGTCTATGGACCGGAGAGCATGGGTATTGTGGCTGCCACAGGTTGCAACACCGTCTATGGATCGACCTATCCTTACAATCCCTTTTTGGTACCGTGGAGCAACTCGCTGTTTGAAAATGGGCCCGCAGCTGCTATGGGGGTTCGAGCCCGTTGGGATCAGAAGGGGTGGGTTGATAAGAAAATCTGGGTTCTTGGCGGTGATGGTGCCATGTACGATATCGGTTTCCAGAGCTTGAGCCGTTTGCTGGCCAGCGGGATGAACATCAACGTCCTCGTGCTGGACACCCAGGTCTATTCCAATACCGGCGGCCAGGCGTCCACGGCATCTTACTTAGGGCAAGATGCAAAAATGGCATCCTTTGGTAGGGCAACGAAAGGAAAACAGGAGCAGCGAAAAGAGTTGTCGCACATTTGCCTGATGCATCCAGAGGTTTATGTTGCCCAGACAACGCCTTCTCACATCAACCACTTTTACAAAGCCGTTATGGAGGCCAATGAGTTTCCGGGGCCTGCGGTGGTCAACGTTTACACTACCTGCCAACCTGAGCACGGAGTGGCTGATAATCTAGCGGCGCAGCACTCCAAGTTGGCAGTAGAATCGCGTGCCTTTCCGCTTTTTATTTATGACCCACGCAAAGGAGAGACAATCCGCAGGCGCTTGAGTCTTGTGGGTAATCCAGCGCAGAAAGAAGACTGGTGGACTCCACCCAAGAGCGAAAAACCGTTTACTTTTATTGATTTCGCCCGCACTGAAAGACGCTTTGGCAGACAATTCAATGAGGCGGGTAGTCCGTCTGAAATTCTCCTCAAAGGACAGGGGGACCGATTGCGGAACTGGCATCTATTGCAAGAACTGGCCGGGTTGCGCTGATGTAGGCAGGTAACTTTAACCGTTTACCTTTGTCTGAACACAGCCGGATCCTTGGGATCATTACCGAAAAGGATCTGGACCCGTATCTGGGGTCTCATGGAGATCAATAGGGGGATTCCACTCCATAGTTCTTGGGACCTGCCCCAGGAACGGTGGATGATATCGTTAAAGAGGCGGTTTACGTCCTGATAGATCTGCAACTGAAAGGAAAGAAACCTATCCTTCGACATAGCAATCGCTCCCCGTACCCATATCTCGACCCTTATCCCTGAATGTTAAGGTTTCACCGGTTTGGGTTGAAACGATGTCTTAGTTTGCCTCGGACCCTTTGGTCCGTATCAGGGCAGTCCGTCAGGCTAATCGTTCCAGGCGCAAAGCGTAAGGGTAGATCCTAGCTTCTTAAATCCAGGCTAGAGGCGTTGAAGACAACATCATCCATCACTAGTTTTGCCGACCAGCTTTACTGTGCTGGCCTGCGGGCCTTTTTCGCCCTGTTCCTCGGAGAAGGTGACCTCTAATCCTACCTCTATGCGCTCAAATCCGGGCTCCAAGACGCTGTTTCTATGGAAATAGACCTCGCGTCCGTCGGCTGTTTCCAGAAAGCCGAAATCCTCGTCACGGAACAGCTTGCTGACAAAGGCATGAGGCATCGCTTCATGGGCCTTGACTAGCCCGCGCTGGCGGCGTGCATAATCCTGTAACTTGCGTTGAGCGGCATCAAAGGCATCACGAATCGCCACATAGGCGTCCTCGTGACCGGCACGCTTACTTGGTTCACGGTTCACCACCAATTGGCTCCGCGGTACCGTAATGTCTATGCGTATATGATAGAGTTTTCCTTTGTGGTGGCGGCGATGTGGGGCCTCAACAACCACCCGGCAGCCCGTAATCCGATCATGAAATAAATCGAGTTTCGATGCCTTCTCCCGTATATGGGCCTCAATGGCCTCGGAAGCAGGCATGTTGCGAAATGTGACTTGCAGCGGAAGTTCGATAGCTGCTCCCTCCTTTTTCTAGATTTCTTGCCGACTAGCTTGTCTCGATTGGACGGTCATTGATTCGATGGCACCCCCCCTTTACTATAACCCCGTAGCTCATTTTACCGCATTACTTTCGTAAATCCAGCCACGGATACTGTCGATTCGAAATAGCCGTCGGTGCGAGAAGGTAAAGGAGTGGAGAGATGGTATGTAAACCGGGTTGTCTTGCCGGGAGGTATCCCCTTCCTGACCGTATAAAATATCGTCTCCCCCGGGCTCTCGTCGCCGGGGTGGTATTCGTTCTTCCAATGCCAGTAATACCGAATCCGCAACTGCACGTCACGAATCAGCACTCGGGACTTGTTCACTAACTCGCCCGAAACCGATCCTTTCTTGATGGTTAAGTTGCGAATAGCGACGTACTGAGATCCGCGATCTTTGGAGAGGAGGGTAGCTGAGGTGGCGGGTGCCGGTTGCATCCAGAACATAGAGCTCATTACGGCACCTAGAATAATAGCTACCGGTATGTATTTCAGTATCCCTATCTCCTTCCTGCTCACTTGACTATCTCGGACATTATCAAAGGCCGTTAATACTCCAACTGGTTACCCAGCGCTAAGAATTAGAGCAAAGCTTGTGCCAAGAAATCTGTTTCTTTCTCGGTATCCCCTACGGCGAGTTTTCTCAGGATTGCGAAAAAATGGTGGGGGATCGTGAAGGAAGTCGATCAAAGGATTTTCCAAGTACAGTCACCGGTACTGCCTCAGGTTCTCCCGATTGCTTTTTATAACTCAAGTCTTGCTTTGGCAAGTGGAATTTGGCCGGTAATAAACATGGCTAGCTTTTGCCACAGGACAAGGTGGGTTTCACATTTGGTTTGCATAACTGAGAAAAAAGCTTCCTGAAATCTCAAAGATAGGAAGAAGCTTTTTGTTAAGGGACGGATGGCGGCGTTTCCTGTGAACAAGTGAAGGCATGATTATTGCAATATTTCAATAGCAACTCCCTAAACATATGGTGATGGCAAGAGAAGACTCCAGTGGGCTGTATCGCTGGGATAGTCGGGAGACGTTCCTAGAACGTCAGCGCATGGTTGAGAACCAGCTTGCTCAAAGGGGGATTCGAGATGCAAAGCTCCTGGAAGCAATGCGGGTGATCCCACGGCATCTCTTTGTACGTGAAAGGGACAAACTACTGGCCTATGCGGATGGTCCTATTTTACTGGGCTTTGGCCAGACCATCTCGCAGCCCTATATTGTTGCGCTCATGACTGAGGCTCTTGAGCTTACAGGAAAAGAAAAGGTGCTGGAGGTCGGAACGGGCTCTGGTTACCAGGCCGCCATTTTATCGCATCTGGCAAAGCGAGTTTACACCGTTGAGCGTATAGGAGAACTGGTTCAAAGGGCCAAGGATAGAATGGTTGACCTGGAAATTTTCAACGTAAAAATTGTTTGCGGCAACGGGACACTGGGTCTCCCGGAAGAGGCACCCTTTGATGCGATAGTTGTCACCGCCGGCGCACCGGATATACCGGATTCTCTGATCAAACAGCTCGTCCAAGGAGGCCGTTTAGTTTTACCTGTAGGAGACTCGTGGGAGCAAGATCTGTTGAAGCTCACCAAAAAAGGAGAGGTTGTTCACAGGGAAAGTCTCGGCCTCTGTACTTTTGTCCGCCTGTTGGGTCGTGAGGGATGGAAAGATAACTAATGGTCTGATCAGAAAGGAGGCGATCATGCCTATACTTACCAAGCTAAAGGAATGTCTAGACAAGGCGAAGATTTCCTACGAGGTCTACCAACACCCCCATGCTTTTACTGCTCAGGAAACTGCCGCATCTCAGCATATTCCGGGACGGGAAATGGCGAAGGTGGTGATCTTGAAGGTCGATGGTGCCTTTGTCATGGTAGTCGTACCCGCCAGCAAATTGGTCAGTTTCACGAGAGTCAAAACCGGACTCGGCGTTACGGCGGTCTCTTTGGCTACGGAAGGTGACTTTGCCTCGCTCTTCCCCGATTGTGAGATCGGTGCTATGCCCCCTTTCGGTAACCTCTTTGGGTTACCGGTTTATGTAGACCCTGCTCTGCATAAGGACGAGACCATTTTCTTTAATGCCGGCAATCACCTGCAGACCGTAAAGGTGAACACCAGAGACTTTGAAGATCTGGTCAAGCCCAGGATTGTCCCACTGACTAATGGGGGTGGGGGAAAAGAAAAGGCGGCTTAGCCATCGGCAGTGTTTTTCCGGAACCGAGGGTGGCAACTAGGCAAGAATTGTAAGTTTAACAGGGATAAGGGCATAGCCGTCGAACATGCAAAACCCCGGGGCAAGCTTTCGAACGAGTACTCGCTGCGGAGTTGGAATGGCTCACGGCTCATTCCTCCTCGGCAGTAGGTTTTGTGGGTGCGATAAATTCTGTTCCCTCTTCTCCGGCTTCCACGATATCCTCGGTGCCGGCGGATTCAACCCAGGGTAAAGATTGCTCAGGGTTTTCCACTTTGGAACGGCTCTCGCGCTCCCAGAGTAGTTCTTCCACTTGAATGCGATCAACAACGTCTTTAAGACCTATAACATCGGTGATAAGCTGAAGTAGAATGCGATGCTCCGCCTCACTAGGGATTGCGCCGTGCAGGTAAACAACCCCACCGCGGTATCTGATGCGCAGTTCTTGGGTATCAACCCGACCGTCTTCTCGCAGCTGCTCTCGGATTTCACCCATTATTTCACTATCGTCGAGCAGGCTCATTCTTTTCGTGATATTGTTCACATGCGCTATTTTTTCCCGGCTTCTCACCAGCCGGCTTTTTTCATTTCGTAGCGCGCATCTGACACAAAATCGGGTAGCCGGCAAGGCACGTAGTCGAGCAATTAAAATTGGACCCGTGCAGTTGCTGCACCTTCCATAAGACCCCTTTGCGATACGATGCAACGCCGCATCGATTTCTTCAATGGCGTGACTGCTCCGATCAGCAAGCCGAGCGAGCAACCGACCGCGGCGCTCGTCCCAACTGCGTTCCTCCAGTTCGCTCTCACGATCCTCTGCAAGCAGGTGAAGATCATTCTCCACATCCGTGAACTCCTTGCACCATGCTTCCCGTTGACGGCGTAACGCTCGGGCCAGGGAATCGCGCATTTTCTCGTTCATAGCCATTCTCGTCTCCTACGATAAGCATCGCTCCGGACCGGGTCCTTCTCCAAACGGGGAAAGGAGGAGGCCGGTTGTTCACGGTTCCCTACACTTTCGCTGCCGTGATTCTTCTAAGGTCCGGTTTTTATAAGTGCAAGATGTGTGCCGAATCTGGCGGTAGAACAAAGCTCGCTGGTGTGAGCTTTGCAACCACGAATAAATCAACGAAAAGGAGCGAATTCTTATTTCTTAGAAAGGTGAGAAGTAGGAATTGGCGAAATCGGGAAATCTGGTTTCGGAGTGATGACATTGAAAATAACCGGGTCATTGCTGTTACTGAATAGCCACCCGATCAGGTGCCAATAGGTTTGAAGACTGGATAAGATCCGTGCGGTGCGGCTAGTATTCGCCATTGCAACCTGTGAGTGATACCGTTTTAGGTCATGGTTAAAAAGGACCGCCTTGGCTTTGGGTCTTGGGCGGTCCTAAGCTGGTGCTCGCAATACTCACGGAGCGGGCTGTTTTTTGGTTGGCTTGGGCTGATGCGGGGAGCATCGTTGACATAGAAAGGATGGCGATATAGGGATATGGTTCAAAAGACGATCCGTCCCGCCTAAAAAGACCTCCGGGATCAGAGTTCGCCGGAACATTTAATATTTGGAGGGTTGATGCGTTTCTACACCAATGTATTGGCAAATTACTTTCCTGATCGTGATCCACCCCACAAGGTATATTTCCAGCAGATTCTCGAGCAAGTGGAGCTGGCAGAAGAACTGGGGTTTGAATGCTTTATGTTCAATGAACACCACTTTTTGGCCTATGGCGGACTTTTTTCGAGCCCGGCCGTCGTCCTTTCCGCGGCGGCCGCACGTACCTCTACAATTCGCTTGGGACCCTGTATAGCCATTCTGACCCTGCGTCATCCTCTAACGACTGCTGAGGACTATGCGATCGTTGATGCTGTCTCAGGGGGTCGGCTGGAATTCGGAATGGGTTCAGGTAATACGGAGCTGGACTACCGAGTCTTTGGGATACCATCAGAAGAAGGTCGCGAGCGCCTGGATGAAGCGGCCAAGATCATCCTTCAGGCTTGGTCGAATGAAAAGTTCAGTCATAAGGGAAAGTTCTGGCAATTCGAGGAGATAACTCTTTATCCCAGACCTGTGCAGCAGCCGCATCCAACGATCTCCGTAGCGGGGACCTCAGCGGAGACATTGGGTTGGGCGGGGCGGCACGGCTACGACATTATGACGGTGGGCCACCCCCACGCACCGGAAAAGGTGCGGCCCGGAGTGAAAGCGTGGCGGGAGGCTTTGAAGGCAGCGGGGCACGATCCTGCCAAGTACCATTGCCAGTTCCATATCCGAACCGTAGTCAACGAAAATGCCAAGCGTGCCGAGGAAGTTGCGCAAGCAGCCATTACCCGCTATGACGAGATTTCAAGGTTTCGTCGGAAGGAGCCCAAAATGCCGACCGCGGCAGGTGGAAGGTACGATTGGGAAGGGATGCTGGCCGCTGGTCGGAACCTTTACGGTAACCCTGATCAGTGTATCCAGGTCATCAATAACGCAAGACAAAACTATAGCTTCGACACGCTAACGACCACGTTCAACTTTGGCGGTATCCCACACGAAGAGATAAAGAAATCCATGCGCCTCTTCGCTAAGGAAGTCATGCCTGCCTTTAGTCAATGACAGATAGCAGCCAGTAGACTGTTTGGCTCATTCCACGTTATATTCACGCCGTGGCTCAGCCGTTGGGCTGCATCCTTGGCATTGTTTAGGAATGCCACATTAGTCCGAGCAGCCACGAAGATCACGGATCTAATGCCGTGCAATCTTCGTAGGAGCTGGAGCTGTCCTCCTCCCTTGATTTTCTCGATGCCCTCGAGGTGAATAAGGGTTCGACCTGTTGTTGCTGGAAGGGTTTTCGTGTGCCTTCGTCGGTCGTTCCCTTAGATAAGGGTGGCAGCCATATCTTTCTTCAAGGATTCAAGCCGGCGCGTCAATTCAAAACAACCATTTCCGCATCTCCTTAGTAGCTCAGAGTCTAAACTGAATACATGCTGCTGATGAGAGATTCCGCCGCGATATCTGTATGGCCGGTGGTAAAATAACCCGTGTTCACGTTGGAGCCGACTAAGCTTTTTGTTCAAGAAACCTGGATCATAGGGCGACGCTACTGGCTCTTGTCAGAGGGAGGGGGCAGGGTGTAAAGCTATCTCCAACGAGTTCACCGGTACCGTGATGACTGGTTTTGTAAGAGAAACTTTATGAAACGGCAACCGCCCCTTGAAGAGAAACAGGGCCAGTACGGGAGTGAGGAACTCCGACTCCTGTTGAAAATCACGCAGGCCATTAGTGAGTCTAATGATTTTCATTCTGCCCTCAGGGTCGCTTTGCAAATGGTATGCGAGACCACTGGCTGGGATTTTGGAGAGGCATGGATTCCATGCTCCGATGGGACAGCGCTTGAATACGGCCTCGGGTGGTGTGGAGATGACAGAAAGCTGGAAGAGTTTAGACTAATTAGCGAAGGATTTACGTTCCTACCGGGATTGGGGTTGCCTGGCCGCGTTTGGTCGTCCAAGCAGCCGGAATGGGTCGAAAATGTCTCGACTGAGCCCGACACATTTCACCGTGCCAAGATTGCGATAAAAGCCGGGCTAAGATCCGCCTTGGCTTTCCCCATCGTTGCCGAGGATCAGGCGCTGGCTGTTCTCGTTTTTTTTATGTTTGAGTCCCATAAGGAAAACCGGCGCCTGTTTGAGATAGTTTCAACGGTTGCCAATCAGCTGGGGTCACTCATTCAGCGAAAGCGGGTGGAAGAAGCTCTCTATAGAACCCGGGCAGAACTGGAAAGTCGAGTGCAAGAACGGACGCAAGCACTGGCAAAATCCAACAAGGCCTTACAACAGGAGATCCTGGAGCGGACGCAGACAGAGGAAGAGCTCCGGCGGGAACGGGACTTTGCCGAAAGTTTAATCAAGACCGCACAGGCCATCGTTCTGGTACTCGATTCCAATGGGCGAATTGTCCGATTCAACCCGTTTATGGAAAAGATTTCCGGGTACCGTCTTGCGGAAGTAAAGGGCAAGGACTGGTTTACTACTTTTCTACCGGAGCGCGATCAGGAACTTATCCGAGGGCTGTTCTTGAGTGTGTGGAACAACCTCGAGAGGCATGGTGTCAATCCGATTATTACACGCGATCACCACGAGCGCCAGATCGAGTGGTTCAGTAAAACACTCAAAGACACCGACGGCAATACCATCGGGGTACTCTCCGTCGGACAGGACATTACCGACCGTAAAAGGGCTGAAGCCTGGATGCGGAGTTTAATCGAAACCACCCAGGATGCGGTTATCTCTGCCGACCAGCAAGGCCGTATTGTCTTGTTTAATCCTGCCGCGGAGCAGATTTTTGGGTATAGCAAGACCGAAATCCAAGGGCAGAAAGTCGATATGCTGATGGCTGAAGATTACGCGATGGAACATGACGACACGATTGCTCGCTACCGGCAGACCGGTGAAAAGCGTGCTATTGGCCGGACTCGGACGTTAACCGGCCGCCGCAAGGGCGGGGAAGAGTTTCCCATCGAGCTCTCGATCACGGAAGTCGCAACCGATGAGGAGGCCCGCTATGCGGCTTTCATCCGGGATATCTCGGAGAAAACCAGACTTCAGCAACAGCTTGTCGAAAGCGAGCGCTTGGCTGCTATTGGTACTACCGCGGCGAAGTTTGCCCATGAGATCGGGAATCCGCTCAATAGCATGTCTATGGCCGTCCAGCTGCTTGAGCGACGTCTTGCCAGGCAGGGGGATGTGGTAGACAAATCGGTCGGATCGATTGTGCGGAATCTTACGGGTGAAATCAGCCGCCTCAATTTTCTTCTCCATGACTTCAGTTCCCTCTCACGCCGCGAAAAGTATAGCTTTCAGCCTACATCGTTGGCAGCTGTGGTGGCCGAGGTCCTGGAGATGGAAACGCCTCGCTATACGGAACTTGGAATTCGCGTAGAACAGGATTTCCCGTCGGATCTGCCCCTGGTAGTTGCAGACGGCGGCAGGCTCAAGCAGGCTTTACTAAATCTGTGCAAGAATGCCTCAGAAGCAATGCCCCACGGTGGGATACTCAAGGTGCGCGCATACCGTTCGAGAGGGCAGATAGTTTTAGAGGTGATGGACACGGGCGTCGGAATTTCACCTGGGGTCGATATATTTAAACCATTTACCACCGCCAAGGCTCTAGGTACAGGCCTCGGACTGATGGTCGTTCGGCAGATAGTTTCAGCACACGGGGGAAGCATCACCTATAATAGCGAGCTGGGGAAAGGAACCGTTTTTCGTCTCACGTTGCGGTCATATCTATCTGATCCATAGGCCACTTTCAGTCCGCCTTCACGTTGTGGATTGGTTGATAATGGCGGCTCGCTAGGGTGGTCTGGTATTTGCTACCTCTCAAATTATGGATGTGTTTTGCGACGGTTGGTGGAGGAACCTAAAAGACTGCGCGTGTTTTTTTCATTTCTGACAAATGATGGTTGTTTTTTCTCATTTGTAAGAAAGAAGAAATTTCTAGGGGTAGTAGATTGTCATGGTGACTGGAAACATCCTGGTAGCTGAAGATCAAGGGACCGCGAGAGAGAGCCTGGCCGAGCTTTTGCGCGAAGAAGGTTATCAAGTGTACGAAGCGATCGATGGTCTAGCCGCCTTAAGGATGGTTGATGAGGTGGATCTTGATCTTGTCCTGACCGACATCATGATGCCTGAACATGACGGAATTGCCGTGCTCAAACACGTGCGTGAGATGTCCCCACAGACCCTCGTTATCCTCATGACTGCCTACGCTTCTGTTGAGACAGCGGTGGAAGCAATGCATTTGGGTGCTCAGGATTATATCCTCAAACCTCTTATCTTTGAGGACGTACTGCGAAGGATTCGTCATCTTCTGGATCACAAGAGGCTCGCCTGGGAAAACCAAATGTTGCGGAGAGAGGTGAATACGCATTTCGTCACTGCTCAACCAGTGGGGCGAAGCCAGGCCATGCAGCAAATCTTGACGCTGATCGAAAAGGTTGCCCCTGCGCCCACCACGGTACTGATCACCGGTGAGAGCGGTGTGGGCAAAGAGGTGGCTGCCCGCACGATACACCTTACCAGCACTCGTAAGGACAAGGTATTTCTCCCCATCAACTGCGGTGCCATTCCGGAGACTCTGCTCGAGAGCCAGCTCTTTGGCTACGTCAAGGGGGCATTCACAGGCGCTACGAGTTCTCAGATCGGACTTTTCCAGAGGGCCCACGGTGGTACCATCTTTCTCGATGAAATCGGGGAGATGCCTTTAAGCCTGCAGACGAAACTCCTGCGGGTCATCGAAGACAAAATGGTTTTGCCTGTGGGCGCTAACAATCCCTTGCATGTGGATGTTCGCATTCTCGCCTCTACGAACCGAGAGCTCAAAGAAGAAGTCGAGGCGGGCCGTTTCCGTGAAGATCTTTACTACCGGCTCAACGTTATTGGCATTCACATTCCTCCGTTGCGTAAGAGACGCGAGGATATTCCCCTTTTAGTAGAGTATCTCATCCATCGTCACAACCTAGAGATGAAGAAGACCTATAGGGGAGTGGACGGTGCAACCATGAGGGTCCTCATGTCGCTTCCTTGGAAGGGAAATGTACGTGAGCTCGATAACGTCCTTGAGCGGGCCATGATTTTGGGTAAGGGTGAGTGGGTCACTCTTGCCGACCTTCCCAACCAGGAAGGTTCTGAGAGAGAAATATCCGTAGAAGATAACCTCGTTAAGGCTCTCCAGGGGTACGAGAAGATCCATATCGAAAAGACCCTCGGAAAAACCACCGGAGATAAAAAACTTGCGGCTGAGCTCCTAGGCTTAAGTCTTTCCACCCTTTACCGCAAAATGGAAAAACTGCACATTAACTTTTGAACCATACGGGGAACAGGACTTTTCCAGAGTCTCATAATTATTTTTGCCCAGCTCGAAGTTTCTCCACTGTAGGGGTGCTACTAAAAGCCGCTAAACAAAATGACCCATATCGTAAGGTGAACTGCGCCAGGGTGGTTCCTCGATTGATCTCATTCATGAGACGTTACGCCGGTAGTCATACTTCGTGTAGTTCTAGAATCAGCCATGCAGACAAAAAGGAATATTCTCCGATTGTGCCTGGACTAAAGAGCGATTGTCCATGAAAAAGAAGCGCACGGAAAAGGTTAGAGATTACATGACCACATCTCCGCTGGCCATTAGCTCGGAAGACTCATTGCAAACTGTAAACGAGCTTCTCGGTAAGCATAACATCCGGCAGATGCCCGTAGTCGATCATGGTAGACTCATTGGAATCGTCACGGATCGTGATCGTCGGATCTCTTGACAGTTTTTATCAGGCAGAATGCGGGATGACCGCAATCCTAGAGATCCGGTATGTGCAGATTTCCGACAGACCCTTTTAGGAAGAATCCCCGCAAAAGAATTATGCAAGCTGAAAGACTGCCATCAGCGCTATTGCCCCTTGACCTATGAAGCTTGTCGGGCCTGTGTTTCTCCGCAGTCTTAAGAAGGATGATCCGAGCACTGGAGACTGAACGGGTTCGGTCAGAATAGTTCGGACCTAGAGCGGCGAGGCAAGTGACGACCGGAGTCGTGATCTGTTGAACCTGTGGTTACAGAACCGCGCTCCTGTTCAAAAGTCGTGCCCACCACTGGTGTTTTTGTCCTCTGGATGGGAGAGCGAAGTGCCCGCAGGGCTCTTTGCTCGATTTGGCGAATACGCTCACGCGTCAACGAAAACCTCTCCCCCAACTCCTCTAGGGTATAGTCCCGGGCCTCACCGATCCCAAATCGGAAACGGATGACGGCCTCTTGCCGTGGCGGTAAGATCGAGAGAGCCTTCTTTGTCTCGGCCTGAAGATGTGTCTGCATAGCTTCATCTGCGGGCTTCGGAATATGCTTGTCCTCAACCAGATCGCCCAAATGGCTCTCCCCATCGCCGATAGGTGTCTCGAGAGAGACTGGCTCTCCACCGATTCTAATGATCTTAAGGATGTCTTTCATAGGTAAGCGCATTTCGGCTGCGATTTCCTCGGGCAGCGGCTCTCTCCCCAGCTTTCTCAGAAGATATTGAGATGTACGAATGAGCTTGTTCCTTGTCTCAATCCGATGGACAGGAACACGAATCGTTGGCCCTGAATCGATGATGCCTCTCGTAATGGACTGGCGAATCCACCAGCTCGCATAGGTAGAAAATCTGTATCCGAATCGATAATCGAATTTTTCAACAGACCTCATGAGCCCCAGGTTCCCCTCCTGAATGAGGTCTAAAAAATGGAGCCCACGGTTTGGGTATTTCTTTGCGATGCTCACCACAAGACGCAGATTGGCCTCGATGAACTCCTTTTTGGCTGCGGCAGCCTTTCGCTCTCCTTGAATGAGCGTATTCACAAGGTATTTAAATTTCTCGGCCGGCAACCGCATCTCTTTTTCAATTTCCCGGATCTCCGAAAGAATTCCCTGGCGTTCTTTTTTCTTTGGTGAGGCTTGGATTCTCTGTTCGAGCAGAGTCAAGCGGGCGTGAGGAGTTTTGATTTCTTCAACCAATTCTTCAATCCGAGGCTGAGGAAGCCGGAGATTTTTTAAAGATTCGGTGATCTCTTTCTTTATTTTTGAGCCCTTTTTTTCCAGCTGATCCCTCCGTTGGGCTGAGACCCGCTTCTTTCTCAGCTCCGATTCAACCCCGTCTAGAGATTGGCTTAATCGGCGAAGTCGAGATACCCCCTTTTGGAAGTTTTTTTGGTAAATTTCTGACTCAACCGAGTCCCCACGATCGTCTGTTTCCGGGAGTACATCCTGTACGCTGAGCTCCGCGTTTTCAATTTTCTCCGCCAGTTTGAAGACGTAGCGTAAAGCGATCGGAGATGAAAGGACTGCTTCAATAGCCTGGGCTTTGCCTCCTTCCATCTGTTTAGCCAGTTCCACCTCACGTTCATGAGTCAGAAGGGGTACGGATCCTACTTCTCGAAGGTACAGTACGATCGGATTGTTGCTCCGTTCCACCTCATCCTTATCCTCCAGGTCATTTTCAGGAACGAGTTCCTCCGCCGCGATGAGATCCTGTTGATCCTCACTTTCATCCATCGCAACGCCGTGGATCTGATCGACCTGATCCAGGGGAAGTTCTTTTTCAATTTTATTTTTGTTTCGCATAAATCTTCTCTTCAATCTTTCTCTGGATCTGTTTTTGACTGACTAAAAAAGGCCATCCAAATGCCTCCCGGCGCTTCTACGAAGAATTGTTCTGAGCTGTTAAAAAGCTCTCTCACATTACTTTTTTCCGAGAACAAAAACTAAAAACCCCCCCTGTTCCAATCTGATCCACCAGCCTCGGAAGGATCAGCTAGAACGGCAAGGTGAGTCACTGAATTCTAATTGGTCTGTTCAGGCATTTGTACCGGAAGCAAGAGGTCCCAACCCTTCGGGGTAGCCCGGACATGGTGTTGGTGGTCAAGGATTTAATTGCCCGGCGGGCTACGCATACGCTTATTGACCGGTACAAGTTATAAGAACAAAACATGTTACCATAAACTAAAAACTTCTAATTGTCAAGATTACGTATCGAGCCATCTAAAATCTAACCCTGGAAGGTATCGTCGCGTCATTTACGAT
>JBHHYU010000029.1:0-31816 GCA_046757725.1 Binatia bacterium | reverse complement strand
CGTCCTAAGAAAAACAACCGGAAAAAACGGTAGAGGGGTTTTTCAGCAGAATCAATACTCATGCCTGACCCCAATACGCCGTGAAGTGCTCTATTATGACCCTTGCGTTTTTCGTTCTTAAGAGATAAGGAGTGGGCAATTGTTTGTAACGGGGAATAACAGTAACCGATTTTGGCGGTGAGGGTGATTGGAGTGCGCGGGGAGAAGACCGCTGATGAAAAAGGGTACAACCAGATGAAAGGAGAAAAAACCATGCACAAGATTAACGCCAGACTCGTGTCTATGACCGTGAGGGCCGTAGTAGTCACCACGTTTGCGGTCATGAGCCTGATGTCTCTGACCACAGCTGTTACTGCAGAGGCGGCCAACATCACTGTGGGTAAGACTACATCAGGAAGTGGATTCCATATTCCCGCGTACGTTGCTATGGATCAGGGCTTTTTTAAACGGGAAGGCCTGAAGGCAAAATGGGTGGCAATGAGCGGCAAGGCTCTTTTAAATGCCGGGATTGCCAAACAGATAGACTTTGTCCCGATACCCGGCGGAGGTTCCGTAGCGGCGTTAAGAGGCGCCCCCATCATCTATCTTGTCGGTCAATCGTTGATCTCTCAGTGGACAATCACTAGCCCAAAAAGCATCAAGTCAGTCAAAGACTTGAAAGGGAAAACCCTGGGGCTAGGGAGACCCGGGAGTGCCGACTATGATGAGGCCGAAATCGTTCTGGGACAAAATTTTGGCCTGGACGCAGGCAAGGATTACAAGGTCATCAGCTTCCGGGGCGAAGCTGAAAGAATAGCCGCCTTAATTAACGGAGATATCCAGGGAGCAGCGCTTTCCTTTCCCCATGCGGCAAAGGCTAAGGTTGCCGGTTTCAAGGTTCTACTGAAGACAGGAACCTACTTGCCTCGAGTCGGGGGATCTTTCTGGACTCACAAGGATTACCTCAAAAAACATCGAGCCACTGTTAAGAAATTCATCAGGGCTATAGCGAAGGCAGAACTTTTTATGAGGACCCATAAAGAAGAAACAGTGGGGGTCATCAAAAAATATTTTGCCATGAAAGATCGGAAAGAGGCCGCGGGAGTCTATGATGAGGTTTATGACCAGTACGGGCCGGATCTGCCCGAATCGCTGGTCAAGAAACTGTTTAAATCTCGGGTCAAACGTATGATCAAGAAGGGGAATTGGCCGAAAAACAAACCGTTACCGGATCTTGAGCAATTTGTTGCAAGAGATCTCCTGACCCAAACACTTAGAGAGATGGGGTATTATCTGCAGGCGCCACCAGCCCTACGGCAATAAAGAATACTTCAATGGGCATCTCCCTGGGCTAAAAGGTTTTTACCTCTTCAGGTCGCCACCGGCTGAGACGGGATTCAACCTTTTTCACGGCCATCGTAATTGCCAGGGAGATGCCCATGAATAAAATCAGACCCGCGAATACTACATCTACCTGGTAATTACCCGCAGCCGCTGCCATAATAAAACCCACGCCCTCACTCGATCCAAAAAACTCACCGACCACTACCCCCAGGACGGCTCTTCCAATGGCGAGCCGCAGGCCGGCCACTATATAGGGCAGCGAATTTGGCAGGACGACCATTTTCATAATCTGCCATTCGCCGGCGCCGAAGGACCTAACCACATTGACGAGAACTCGATCCACGTTTTTCACACCCTCATAGGTATTGATTAAGAGCGGGAACAGGGCCCCCAGGAAAACAATCACTATTTTGGACCATATCCCAAGACCCACCCAGAGAAGGACCAATGGGAGAAAAACCAACCTGGGGGTGGCGTTAAATGCTGTCACAAAAGGATCAAACATGGCGTTCATGGTTGTGAACCTGCCCATGATGATTCCCACTGGCAAAGCCACAACAATGGACAGGGAAAGGCCTATCAGGAATTCGGTGGCACTAACGTAAAAGTGATGTGCCATGTTCGCATTGTTAAAAAGATTAACTAAAGCGGTCGTAACTTGATAAGGAGTTGTAAAAAAAAGCGCCATGCCTTTCGGCAACGTCACCAAGAGAGGTACAGCTTGCCAGAGTAGTAGGACTAGGAGGATGAATCCCCATCCCACTATGGATTCCTCATTCTCTTTAAAAACTTCCGAAAAGCCGTTCATCTTGTCTCCTGACCGGCCCTCCATGGAGCGATGGCGAGTTCAGCCCACCTTAAGCCTTCTGTGAAAGCCACAGCTAGGATCATCAAGACCAGTATGGTAACAAACATCTCCGGTAGCAAATACATGTCTCCATACCAGGCTATGGAATAACCTATGCCTTCAGAGGCGGCATAAAACTCTCCGACAATAATACCGACGATGCCGCGGCCAATAGCAATTCTGGCTCCCGCCACTAGGTACGGCAGCGTACTTGGAAGGATAACCTTGAGATACAGATCCCGCTCCTGACCGCCGAGAGACCTTACGACATTAATCAGGAGAGGCTCGACCGACCTGACTCCTGCAAAGGCATTAAAAATAAAAGGGAAGACCGCGAGGAGAAAAATTAGAACAGCCTTGCCTTCAATCCCCACGCCGAACATAACGATCAGAAGAGGAGCCAGGGCCACAAGGGGGCTCGCATACATTGCGGTTAGAAAGGGATCTAAGGCGTAGGCAACCCTTCGCCTCCAACCCATAACGATCCCGATTGGAATCCCTACCAAAACGGCACCGATAAATCCGAGGACAAAGGCCCTTCCGCTGATATACAGATTATTCCAAAGCTCGCCGCTCAGTATGAGTTTCTTTGCCGCCAACAACATCAGAGACGGCTTGCTCATGAAAAAGGGGTTGAAAGGCACCACATAGGTGAGGAGCAATTGCCATAAACTGAAGAAGGCAATGACCGAGATCAACCCAAAAATGGGTCTCTGGTATTCCTGAATTCTTTCTTTAACGCCCATCCCTTCCCATCTTTCCGGTTAGCTCCTCCTTGAGAGTCGACCATATTTGTAACTTGATGTCATTGAACTCCCGCGAAAGCCTCATTTCATAGCTTCTCGGCCTTGGAAGATTGATCCTGACAATATTTTTTGTAGTTCCAGGCCTTGCCGTCATGACAATGACCCTGTCGGAAAGAAAAGCGGCTTCCTCTATACTATGCGTAACGAAGAGCACGGTTTTCTTAGCGCTATCCCAGATCTGGAGAAGTTCTGCCTGCATGAGATCCCGGGTTTGAGCATCGAGGGCAGCAAAAGGTTCGTCCATAAGGAGGACCTCCGGGTCCGTGACGAGCGCCCTGGCCAGACCTACTCGTTGCTTCATTCCCCCTGAGAGCTCGTGGGGATAGTGCCCCTCGAATCCTTTCAGGCCCACCATCTCTAAGAGCTCCATGGCAGGTTTACGTCTAACTGGGCTGGAAACGCCCTTGAGTTCCAACCCCAGCTCCACGTTGGAGAGTACAGTTCGCCACGGGAGTAAGCCAAACTCCTGAAATACCATTGCCCTCTCTTGACCTGGACCGGTGATTTTCTTCCCCTCAATGTACATCTCTCCTGAGTCGGCCCTGAGAAGTCCAAGGAGTATGTTCAGAAAGGTGCTTTTCCCGCATCCCGAAGGCCCGACAATCGATACAAATTCCCCCCTCGCTACTTCGAGGTTGAAGTCTTTGAGAGCGGTTACCGGAACCCTGTTCTTTGGCCGGAACATGAGAGTGATATTTCTGCCCTGTATGCATGGAATCATGTCTAGTTCCTCATTCGACCCGTTTCAGGCGTCTCCACCATCCAGCCTTATTGGATCACAAATATTAAATTTAGTCCAAGGTGATCCTTAAAACAACAGATGAAATACAGCCTGCAGTAAAAACATCTTTCATGATACGGTATTCAAAATTCAAAGGGTAGATAACAAAGAGGGGAAAGAGAATGGCCAGCCCCACACTCATTAATGTCTACCTTTCGCTATGGGTCGCTTAGGAGCCACACCGGATCTCCACTCTATCCATGAGTATGGATGCCGGCAGTCTGATCTGCCCGCATCATGCGCCTGGCCACAGTAACGAATCCTGTGTGGGCGACCATGCGATGTTGCGGCCTGACACTGAGGTTTTTGATATGCCAGAAGCGCATGAAACTCTCCATAGTCTCGATGCAGCTGAATCCACCCTGTTCTCTTAAGGACTCTACCAGGTTCTTTACCTGGAGTACCGTCGGAAGATAGCTCAGGAGAATGCCGCCTGGGTTCAAGGCTCTCCATGCCTTGTCGGTGAGCTGCCAGGGTTCGGGCAGATCTAAAATAATTCGATCCACATCGGTCTCTTCCAGGTGTAGGTTGATGTCTTCTACCTTGAGGGTCCACTGGTCTGAAGGCCCGTGAAAACGGGCTATGTTGTCTCGCGCCATCTGAGCGAAGTCTTCGCGTATTTCATAGGATATAAGACAACCCTGCAATCCTACCGCACGAAGCAAGGCTATGGTCAGGGCACCCGCTCCTACTCCGGCCTCAATGACCTTAGACCCGGGAAAGATGTCTGCCCAGATGAGAATCGGACCAATATCCTTAGGGTAAATGACCTGAGCCTGACGCGGCAGATTCGGGATGAGTTGCGCCAGGGTGGGACGGAGGATTAGAAAGTTTTCGTTCAGCGAAGACTTTACGATATCTGCTTCCTCCAGCCCGATAATATCCTCGACAGCGATCCGACCCCCCCGAATAGAGATGGTTCGCCCTCTCACAAGTCTTCTCAGGTATTCCCTCTCTTTCCTGTCAACGAGGATGACTGGTTCACCTTCGCAGAGTCGGCCCCTCGGGCTCATTGGGATAAAGGGTCCTTTCATAAGGTGATGAAAAGCAAATTAGAAAAGTCGTCTTTCAAAGTCAATTTGGGAAATCTCCTTTACCCTTTAAGATTGTTCAGGGAAAAAATCACTTGTCGGTTTGTCTCCGATACCCCTTTTGCTGGAGTTCATCAACCAGATCTTTAACTTCCTGGGCTCGTGTGATATCAGCGACCAAGAGGGCATCTGAGGTGTCCACCACAACAGTTTTCTCTAATCCTAAAAGGGTCACCAGACGTTTGGGTGAGTAGACCAGGCAATCGCTGGATTTGAATGCTACCCACTTGCCTACTCCGGCGTTACCGTTCCTGTCCCGCGGGAGCATTCGGTGAACGGCGGCCCAGTTTCCTATGTCGCTCCAACCGAAATTTGCCTCTAGGGTTAGTACCTTCCCCTCCGATCCGGCCTTTTCCAACACTGCATGGTCGATGGAGATGTTAGGCATCCTTTTATATTCCTTTTGAATCAAGGCGCGAATTTTGGGACGTGGAGTGCCAAGCCCTGAGCCTTGCGTTTGCTCCCGGATTCTTTGGAGACAACCTGAAAGAGAAGGAATAAAGCGCTGCAGGGATGATAAAAGGGTAGAGGCTCTCCAAACAAAGATCCCGCTGTTCCACAGAGATCCCAACTGGATCAATTGACCAGCCTTTTTTAATGTGGGTTTCTCTTTAAAGCTCTTGACTTCATATAGCCGTAGCCCCTTGGATCCTTTGAGTTTATTCCCCTTCAAGATATAGCCGTAGCCGGTTTCCGGGTAACCTGGTCGAATGCCGATGGTCAATAGGGCTTCGTGCGCCTGCACTACTTGAATGGCGGCCTTGATGGTTCGACCGAATGATTTCACATCTGAGATCCAGTGGTCGGCTGGAAGCACAGTCATGACTGCATCAGGATCCCTGGCATCTAGCTCCGTTGCAGCAAAGCCGATGCAGGGGGCAGTATTGTTTCCCTGGGGTTCAACTAGAATATTGGCTTTAGGCAAGGTGTGCAGTTCCTTACGAACCGAGCTATAGTGGTTTGCAACGGTGATCACGAGTGTGTTCTCCCGACCAAAAAGTGGAACGATCCGATCTGTAGTCTCCTTGATCAGGCTTTTCCTGCTGAATATCCTAAGGAGCTGTTTGGGTCGTTGAGGGCGGCTGAGGGGCCAGAAACGCGACCCTCTCCCCCCTGCAATGATCACGGCAAAACGGTGGGAGTTTCTTCTCGCGGTCTTCATTCTCGTCTTCCAGTTGAAAAGGCTAATATACTATGAAAGGAGCACCATCCAATCAAGAGCACCCATTGCTGCTGAAGTCCTGGACTGTTTCCGGCGGTAAACAGGCCATTCGCTTCGATGCCTTTCTGCACCATCGTCTGCCCCATCTGTCGCTCAGAGAGATACGGAGAGCTATTGAGGAAAAGGCCTTTTGCGTTAATGACCGACCTGGAAAAAAAGGAACGAGGCTTTTCGTAGGGGACGTTGTTACCCTGAGGGGTTCACCACATCTATTGGCACAAAGTCCCTTACCCGGAACGAATCTCAAGGTGCCCATCTTGTACGAGGACGCATCTGTTCTGGTTTTAGACAAGCCTGCAGGGATGCCGACACACGGCTTTTCAGGGAGGGAAACCAATACCCTGGCCAATTTTCTGGCCGCCAACCGACCCTCGCTATGTAGCTTAGGGAGGAGTCGATGGGAACCGGGGCTCGTCCACCGTTTGGACCGCGACACCTCGGGTATCCTTTTGGTGGCAAAGACTCCGAAGGCTTTTGAACACTTGCGCTCCCAGTTCCGCTGTGGCCTGATCAAAAAAAGGTATTGGACCGTAGTTTTGGGAAAGACGAACGAGGAACAAATCGTAAACTATCCACTCACTCACGACCGGAAAGATCCGCAAAAGATGAAAGTGGTCATGAAGAAGGGCCTCAAGCAAAAAGGAGGCAGGAGATGGAACGCCCTGACCCGGTTTCGTACCTTAGGGTATTCCCAGGGTTATAGCCTCCTGCAGGTTGAGATCAGCACAGGTGTCACCCATCAGATACGAGTTCATCTGGAAAGCATCGGGCATCCTCTAGTCGGGGACCCCCTTTACGGCAGAGATCAACCTGATCCCTTCGGTCTTGGCCGCCAGCTCTTGCACGCCTTTCACTTGGGGTTCTGCCACCCTGTGAGTGGCCGCAACATGGCTGTTGAAAGCCCCCTGCCGGCAACATTTAAGATGATCCTAAATCGCTTGGAAATCTATCTCTAGGCTGCCGAGCCTTTGATGCCTTGCTCTTTCGCGCATGCGCTGCAGAAGTTGATATGGTTTTTCTCCTCCTCGACCAACCCCTCATCGAGGTTGTGGCAGACCCTTTTACACGCTGCGCAGATAAAGTAGATACCGTCGATGCTTTTGGCGATTTTCTCCCGATTGAGCACGTGGCCCCTGAGCTTTTCCAGTCGAATTCCTAGCAGTTCCTCATAGTTTTTCTTGATTTTACGTCGCCCAGCCTCATCGCTCGGGAGCCCTTGATCTTCTTGGGCTTCATGGTTCAGATCGCCAAAGGGGCGTCGGGTTTTTTCTTTACGGGGTCGTCCCTTGGTTTTCTTCTTAATTCTGGGCATTTTCTTTGTCCTTGAGTAGCTCTTTCTATAGGCAACCCCCCCCTTTTTGTAACGAGCTTGCTCAGATGAACTTAGGAGGAGCCTGGTTACCAGCCTTTGAACATTTTCCTTCATAGTGAATACCTCTGGGGTTGTCAATGCGGTGAGAGCTCTACCGTAAAAGGGTTATTCACAGACCTCGCATCCGTAATCCCAGCCACATGATGATCACTGCGAGGCACACAATTAAAATCGCCGAACTCTTGAGGCGCCGGATAGTAGACTGGAACTCTTGGGGTGATACATCCTCACCGCTCTCGATCCGTCTGACGAAGCGGTGTCCCACGCCCATGGACTGATAGGTGCTAAGGAGGATCAGAAAAAAGGCTAAAAAAAGCTTCAACCCTAGAATCATGCCAAGCGCCTGAATGAAATGCTCCCGGTACGCGGCCTTCAAGTCCGTGAGCTGGAACGCGCCCGAAAGGACCAGCAATCCAAGAGCCGCGGTTTGTACCGGATTGTAAACCTTGAGGCTACGCACCAGTATTTTGATTTGTTCCTGGTAGTCTTTGATTACTGAAAGGCAAGAAATCAAACTGAGCCAAAGACCGATAGCGCTCCCCACGTAAAACACCAGCGCGAGCAGGTGAAGGAAGGATGTCAGCATTAGGGGAAACAATCATCCCCAGCTAAAGGGGCTTCGTTTTTTGCTTGGGCTTCCGGGGGCTTTATAGGATTCACTGATCTCTTTGAGGCAGAACTTGATATTTTGTAAAGCCTGCTCCTGGTGCATCACAAAGTCTTTTAGTTCCTTCTCGCGCTTCTCTTCGAAATCTCTGAGTTCCTGCTCCCTTTTTGACCGAAATGTGTCCTGCTCCATATCCCACGTGTCGTAGGACTTCTTTAAAGCGGCCCGAATCTGATAATTCAAGCCGTCCTTGACGACGATCGATTTATGACACTTGGGACAGAATAGGACATTGCCGATCTTGAAATGCCTCGCAGGGGCTGTGTAAGTTTCACCACATTTGAAGCAGTGAACCGGGATCTCCCATTCCTCAGCATTGGGAAGTGTCAACACAGGAAGAGGGAACTCATTCCCATCCGTTGGTGGCATGATTGGCCTGGTGTCGGTAACCGGTTTGGAGAGGGTTTCCTCCCCGGCAGCCTTGGCTGGTTTGGCCTCTGCTGTTGTTTCCTTCGGTGAGGGAGGTTCTTTCGTTCCCGCTCCTTTACGGAATCGAGACTCGAAAGTTTCACCAAATTCCACGTCCTGGTGCAAGGCACGGGCACGGGAGATTAAGGCGTCTTCCGTTTCGAGGTTGTTGGGATCCGTTACGCAACAGTCCACCGGGCAAACAGCGGCGCAGGCCTCATAGTCATGGAAACCTACACATTCAGTGCAAAGGGAGGGGTCGATCAGATAGATGTTTTCCCCTTGAGAAATAGCGTTGTTGGGACACTCCGGCTCACAGGCACCGCAGTTAATGCATTCGCTGGTAATCGTGGTCGCCATAATTCCGATTTCGTTTCATCGTCCGACTCATTGGGAAGCTCCGGACGAGCAAAAACATTTAAGCAAAATCATAGAGCGTTGTAAATACCCGGTCTCAACACGCAGTGTGAGAATTTATTTGACAAACGATTGCAAGGATAGTCAAATTAGGTCACCGTATATTAGGATAAAGAGAGGGGTAGGCATGGCATCGTTTGATATCGTCAATCGGGTGGATCTCCAGGAGATCGATAACGCGGTTAATATAACCAAGCGAGCGATCCTAACGCGATACGATTTTCGTCAATCGAAGACTGAAATCACTCTGGATAAAAAGGCGAAGGCTATTCGCGTGGTGACGGAAGATGAAATGAAAATGAGGGCCGTGCAGGATGGGTTGCTAGGGAATCTTGTGAAACGAAAAGTAGATGTGAAGTGTTTGGACCCCAAGGAGATCACGATGGTCTCCCGGGGAATGATCCAGAGAGAGTTTTTCCTTAAGGAAGGGGTGGATGCAGAAACCGCACGAAAAATCGTTAAGCTGATCAAGGACAAAAAAATAAAGGTTCAAGCTGCGATTCAAGACCGTCAAATACGTGTTACGGGCAAGAAAATCGATGACCTTCAATCCATTATGCAGATGATGAGAAGCGCCGATCTCGAGGTCCCCCTTCAGTTCGTTAACCTAATGCGATAATAAAGCGAAGTCAGGAGAGCTACCAAATGGAAGGGAAGGTGCAGAAAACCGAAGAGGAATGGAAGAAACAACTGACCCCGGAGCAATTTCTGGTCTGTCGCCAGAAAGGCACCGAACAGGCCTTTACTGGGAAATACTGGAATTGCAAGGGAAAAGGCACTTATCAGTGCGTAGGGTGCGGAAACGCATTGTTCAGCTCTGACACGAAGTTTGATTCCGGTACCGGGTGGCCGAGTTTTTGGGCTCCCTTGTCCGAAAGAAGCGTAACTACCCAGGAGGATCATCGGATCCTCGTGCGAAGGGTAGAGGTTCTGTGCAAGAAGTGTGAGGCTCACCTGGGTCATGTCTTCGACGACGGTCCTGCACCGACATACCAGCGCTACTGCATCAACTCGGTTTCGCTGCAATTGGTTAAAAAATAGTGAGGCCAAGCACAGTGTCCCGAGCTCCGGGAATCCGGGAGTTAAAAGAGGAGAGATGAATGAGGGTCAATACCTTTCTAAAAACGAGAAGGAGGGAGATGGTGGATGATACGGGTTTCTGAATGGATGACGAAACAGGTTCTGGCAGTTGAGGTCTATGATAGCATCAGTATCGCTCGCCGCATCATGGCCAAGCACCGGGTGAACCAATTGCCTGTCGTCGAAGACGAACGGCTGGTGGGTATTGTTACCGATCGTGATATCCGCGATGCGTATCCCACCAGCATCTTGATCGATCATACTAAGGATATCGATCGGTTTGCCGACTCCTATACGGTCGAGGAGATCATGACCTTTAATGTTATGAGTGTCCAGCCGGAAACCCCATTGGTAAAAGCAGTTCAACTTCTACGTCGTCATCGTATCGGCTCGCTGCCGGTTGTGAAGAAAGAAAAGCTGGTAGGTATTATCACACGGAGTGATGTCCTTGACTTTATCTTGAGTGGCGAGAGCTTAAAACAGCAGCCTCGGAGAACGAGACGAAAAGTTGCGGCTCGCAAGTCTCCTTTATAAACAGACAACTTCTAAACGAGGATAGACGGTGAGCAGGGAAGCATTCCAGGATCTAGGCTCGGTCAGCCACTGTTACGGTTGTGGGGCTGACAACCAGAGTGGGTTGCAGATAAAAAGTACCTGGGAAGGCGATGAGGCTGTGTGTGTCTGGGAGGCTCAACCGCACCATTGTGGCGGGTCAAAGGATAATGTGAATGGGGGAATCCTCGCGACCCTGATTGATTGCCATAGCTTAAATCTCGCTATAGCCCATGCTTTCAAACAGGAAGGGCGTGCCATTGGTAGCGCGCCGAAAATATACTATGTGACCGGCAATCTTAACATCTCCTATGTTCGGCCAACTCCTATCCATAAGTCGATTCACCTTCAAGCTAAGATCATGAAGGCCGAAGGACGGAAGACGTGGGTCCATTGTGTACTCAGTTCAGACGAACACGTCTGCGCCATCGGCGAAGTTTTGGGTATTCGCGTTCAGGGGTGGGCTGATTAGTGCTTGACAGCGGGAATATAGCGCGTGTCTTCTCAGGGGCCTGTTTTAGAATTGATCCTTGAGTTGGCGGATTCGACTGAAGACCGAGATGGCGTCGGACGGCGATGTCGGGAACCGTGTCTTTAGATTTTCCTTTATTTCTTCGCTGTCACAACGCAAAAAAGGATTAACCTCTTTTTCCTCTCGGAGGGTCGAGGGGACGGTCGAAATACCTTCAGCTCTCAGGGAACGTACCCGCCGAATCTTTTCGCTCAAGGCTTTATTGTTTGGCTCCAGTGTCAGGGCAAATTGAAGATTCTTCTCGGTGTATTCGTGTCCACAGTAGACCAGGGTATCATCGGGTAGAGCCTGGAGTTTGTTGAGAGAGTCATGCATCTGTTCGGCTGTTCCCTCAAACAGGCGGCCACATCCCGCCACGAATAGGGTATCGCCGCAAAAAAGCTTGTTTTCAAATAGGTAGGCAATGTGGCCCTTGGTATGGCCCGGGATGAAGAGAGTCCTTGCCTTGAGATCGCCTACGGTGACCTTATCCCCCTCATTGAGAGGCTGGGTTAGGCCGGGGATGCGTCCCTCGTCATTACAGTGCCCGTAGACTTTAAGGGGTAACTCTTCGAGCAGACCTGTATTACCGCCTGTATGATCTCTATGATGGTGAGTATTGAGAATGGCCCGGAGGGAAACATTCTCCGCGGTAACCCGGCGCAGGACCGGTTCCGCCTCGGAAGGGTCCAGTATAGCTGCCTGATTGGTTGTTTCGGACACTATCAGATAGGCGTAATTGTCACGGAGAAGGGGAATCTGGACGACTCTCATAGTCGCGATTTATAGCAGAAAAAGGAAAGGGTCAGCAAGTGATCCGTTATTAGAAGTTTCTACTGAGTTGAAGCCATGCCTGAGTTGGCCTAAGTCCATTGTCTCGTTTTTGGCAAGGGGTCGTTGGAGACGGCCGTGAAGCGATCTGAGTCCCAACGCCCTTTAGCACAACGCTGCAAACAACCTTTCCCCCATACTTTTAGTCGGAGGGTTTGCAAATTCTTAACATTGACAGTGACATTTGCGATGGGATACGATGCTGAAAAATCGGAAGGTGATGGGGTTCACCATGTAAACCGTCCGTCTAGGCGAACTGATAACCCCTACTCGAGTTTCCTTGAGTAGGGGTATTGTTTGGCCCCCTATCCTAACGCTGGAGTTTTATGCTAAACGTGTTCCTTGTTGGTGCGGGGGGCTTTCTTGGTGCAGTTGCACGTTATTGCCTTTCCGGTTGGGTTCAGATCCGTCTCTATCGAAGCGGTAAGGAGGGAGGTTTCGTCCTACCTGGATGATTGGCGTCGCTGAATCGCTGCTCCTTGCGAGTGGCGCCTTCGTGGCCGCCACCCTCGCGGCTGTAGCCGGATTCGGTGGAGCCGCTGTGCTCCTCCCCTTACTGACCCTTGTTTTCGGTGTGCGTGAGGCGATCCCCGCTCTCACCGTTGCGCAGTTGATCGGGAATGCGAGCCGTGTGTGGTTCAATCGCCGGGAACTGAATTTTCCGGTCGTGGGATGGTTTGCCCTGGGTGGGGTCCCCGCTGCCCTCGTCGGAGGCATGCTCTTTGCCTCTGTCCCACCGTTGGCCCTTAAACGGCTTCTAGGCTCGTTCCTAGTCTTGATCGTAATTTACCGCCATACCCGTCGGGCCCAGATACCAAGGTTTCCGATGCGTGGTTTTGCTGTGATAGGCGCTGTTTTAAGCTTTTTCTCAGCGTTGCTGGGGAGTGTGGGGCCACTCATGGCTCCTTTCTTCTTGGCCTATGGGCTCATCAAGGGAGCCTACATCGGCACTGAGGCCCTTGCGACCGTAATTATGCACGTGACGAAGCTCGTAGTATACCAGAGTGCTTCCGTTCTCACACCTAAGGGCCTCATCGTAGGTCTCGCCCTTGGCCCCATGATGGTGTTAGGTTCATTTGTTGGAAAAAGGGTCTTGGATCGGCTGCCGGAAAAGGTCTTTGTGATGATTATTGAAGCCACTCTGATTATTGCCGGTCTTGGGTTTTTAATCTATGCCTGAGGCCGGTTCGAAATCTGCTGGCCGTTCTGTTAGGGACATGGAGAAGGGACACGCCTATTTTGAACTCATAGATGTGCTGAAGCAGGCCGGCTGTCCCGTTTGCAACCTTCTGATCAAGGATAGCCGTAGCTATCTCGAACACCTTTTGTACGAGTCCGTGCTGGATGTCCCGACGAGAATGGAATTGCAGGAGTCTTTCGGTCTTTGTAACTGGCATTCCTGGCAGCTTCCAAGGCTACCCTATGTCTGTTCGCCTGATACCGGCTTCGCCATCTTCGCCATAGACCTTCTTAGAAATTTTAATCACATAGCCGAGACAATGGAGAAAAGGTGCCGCAAGCAGCGAAGGCGGAAATGGTTGCTCAGAAAGCTGTCCAACCGGTTTCTTCCGCGGCTGAAGAAGAAAGCTTGTCCGGCGTGTCGGTATGTGAGGCAGTTTGAGGCCTACCATTTGAAAAATATCGTGGCGTTTCTTCGGGAGGAGGAATTTCTTCAGGTTTATAGAGTCTGTGAGGGGCTGTGCCTGCCCCATTTCTTTCTTCTGGAACAGAACCATTCTACCCACCCGAAATTTTGCTTGCTGTTGGAATTGCAACGGACCAAGGTCGATGCTTTAAGGAAGACGCTTGAGGAATTTATCAGAAAGCAGGATTATCGATTACGCCATGAAATCACCGCTGGTGAGACAAAGGCCTGGAGGATTGCTATGGGACTGCTGAACGGGAGACCGGGAACATTTACCAATGAGTTGGGACATAATTTGATGCAAGGAGCGACCTCGCGGGTAAGGCGTAAAAGGCAAAAAAAATTTGTATCGTCTTAAATCGTTCGAAGAGGCAAAGATCTCTCCCGCTGGAACCCGTGGTCAAAGTTCTCGCTTTGGAAAAACGGGAAGTTCTATGAGATGCTCCGGTGGTCGAAGCAATGACGTCAGGCGTTTCCTATCTGCTTGCGCTTGTTCGCCAGGTAGTCCACGATGATGTAGTTTCCGATACGCTCAGGCGAAGTGTAGAAGACCCGCCCCACGTTGAGCCGGGAGAGCCGGTCGATAAATCCCTGCTGATAAAAATCAGCCCCGAGCATGAAGGTGTTGATCTTGATCCCGCTTTGAGTACAACGCTTCACCTCTTTGAGGGTTTCCTGGACGATTCGTTCGTGTACCAGGGCGGAGCCCCATCCGCTGTGTAGTCGGCCGCCTCGATCCAGCGTAGCCGCCGTTGGCTCGCCGTCAGTGATAAGAATGATCTGCCGATTCGATGCCCTTTGCGATCCCAGAAGCCGGCGTGAAAAACGCAGTGCCTCTTTAATATCCGTACCATGCTCCATAAAGTAGGTAATGGCTACAAGGGAGGGAAGATCCATGGCCCGAATCACTCTCGCATTGGACCGAAAGGCCACGAGGTGCAAGGTATCCTGAGGAAACTTGGTCTCTATGAGACGGTGCAGGGCAAGGGCCACCTTCTTACCTGCGTGCAAGGCATCATTCATGAGCATGGAATAGCTGACATCGATCAGCAAAACGGTTTCGCTATCCGTCGAAAATTCATGACGGTGCACGGAGAAGTCTTTAGGTTCAATTTTCAAGGGAGGCCGTTGGCGGCTTCCTGCGAGAGCGTTTAAGAGGGTCTCACTGATCTTCAAGTTGAGAGAGTCCCCGTATTCGTACTTTTTAGACTCTTCCAGCTTCTCTCCTTGTATCCCTTTGCGAGGTGCCCTGTGCTCACCCCAGCGATTTTTATTCAACAGTTGGAATATCTCTCTGAGAGCCTTGTCACCGATCTTTCTCATTCCTCTCGGGCTGACCCGAAGCCCCTGTTCCGTACGTACCAGATAACCCTCATCTTCCAGGTTTTGCTCTACCCCCATGAGATATTTGAGGTGCTCGTAGGCTTCGTCACCCAGCAGGCCACGGATCTCTTCAAGATCCGCATGGGAAATATTACTCATCCCTCTCTGTCCCCAGTGGGTGAACTGCTCCAACCGCCTCAGTTGACCGAGAACCCGTCCGGCCTCACCCATACCTAGTCTCTGCGACCCGTAGAAGGGAAATTGATTGAGGAGACTCTCCAACTGTTCCATCTGATTCAACGCTTGGCTCAAGCGGTTCAACTGCTCTTGAGTCAGAGAGTCCAGACTATCCAGGAGATTGTCCAGGTCCTCAACCGTCGTGTCTAACATATCGGGCAGTTGTTTAAGGAAGTTTTCGTCCTCCAGGAGGCCATTCAATCGGTCCAACATTTCGGAGAGCCCTTGATAGTCCTGGCCCGAGAGATCTTGGGAATGGACCATGCTGCGTCTCGATACTTGATCCCTTAGCCTGTCCCTGAGCTCCTGATAGCGTTCCCGGGCCTGCTGCATTCTGCGGGCCATTTCCTCCATATCGTTGGCGTAACGTCCTGACAGACGCTCCATGAAATTGCGCATCTTTTCGTGATAGGCCTCGAGCTTTTCTGCGAGGCTATTAAGCTTGTCGCGTAAGGCCTGAGCTTCCTCTTGGCTGAGCTTGAAGGAATCGGGGGAAAATTTTTCTAATAGTTCTCTCTTTTTCTCGTTTGCCTCCTTTAAAAAATCCCTCATTCCTTTAACAGAACGGAGCCCATCGTCGGAAAGCAGACCACGATGCATCAGATCCCTCAAGGCCCTGCGCACGCCTTCTTCGTCTAAGAGACTGTCGGATAGATGTTTTAGAATATCGTCGGGGGTAGGGAAGCGCACCTGCTGCGTGCCGTCCCATTGGGTGTAACGATGGATTCGCATGAGAGGGCTACTATAGCCTAGATCGGAACAGAAGCAAATAGTAAAACAGAGAGAAGAAGAGGAGAAGGTAGCCGAAATTCCAAGAATGAGTTATGGGTAGAGAGACCTAGGCGTCGGGTAAAACGGAAAGAGGGGCGATTCATGAAGATTACGGTGGATAGAGCCAAATGCGAGGGCTATGGCAAATGCGTTCAAGCGACACCCAAGGTTTTTAAGCTGGACGAGAAATTTATTTCGGTGGTGCTAAACTCGGATGGCGACACGGACGAAAAGATCCTGCTTGCGGCCAAGGTTTGCCCTACCAAGGCGATTAGTCTAGAGGAAAAGGAAACCGGGAAAAAACTATTTCCCTAATCTCAGAAAAGATCTCACCATGAGGCCGTTTCAATATGTGATTATCGGCGCCGGGTTTGCCGGAGCAGCTACCGCCTATCATCTGTCCCACCGTGGTGTTAAGGATATCCTTATTTTAGAACAGGAGAAGGTGGCTGGATTCCATTCTTCTGGGCGAAACGCCTCCATGGTCCGCCAAGTTGTATCGGAGCCGGCCGTGGCCGCGCTCGCGCGAGAGGGGGCGGAATTTCTCCGTCAACTCCCTGCGGACTGGCCTATCCCTGTAGCTTTTCAGCAAAACGGGTCGCTCCTTCTGGGGAAAGGGGTGGGGTGGAAAAAGTTGTGCCGTGATGCAGAGATGGCTCAAAAGGTCGGCATAGAAGTGGAGCGCTGGTCATCAGGGAAAGCAATGAGACATGTTAAGGTGCTTGCAAACGCGGATTTTGACGGGGCAGTTTGGTGCCCCACCGACGGTGTAGTGGATATTCACGCCCTTCTTTCAGGTTATATTAAAGCGGCGGCTGCCTTAGGAACACAGATCCGCTATGGTCTGTCCGTGCGTGGTATCGATATCCAGGAAGGTAGAGTGAGGGGAGTCCTAACGAGTGAAGGGCTCATCAGGACGGAAACAGTCATTAATGCTGCTGGTGCCTGGGCCATGACCATAGGGAAGCTTGCGGGCGCCGCAGAGCTACCACTTGTTCCCTGCCGGCGGCACCTGTTTGTCACGGGTCCGCTTGCCTGGGCGGAGCAGGGCTGGCCGTTTGTCTGGGACATCACGAACGATCTTTATTTCCGACCCGAATCTGGAGGGTTACTCATGTGCCCGTGCGATCAAGCGGAGATGGCCCCTGGCGATCCTCCTACAGATGGTTCCGTGCTGGAGCTATTAGCTGAAAAAGTCAAACAACACCTGCCAGGGTTTCCCAGTGTACCCGTTAAAAAATGGTGGGCAGGACTCAGGACCCTTTCCCCGGATAACCGCTTCGCAATCGGATGGGACCCGAGCGTCCGGGGTCTCTTTTGGGTGGCAGGCCTTGGTGGCCATGGAGTTACAACAAGCTCATCTGTTGGGGCCTTGGCGGCGTGCCTCATTCTTGACCCCGCTGGAAGTCGGGAGGAACCCTTCTCCGTGACAAGATTTGTAAGCTAATCCGGAGTGAGCCGGTCTTCGAAAAGGCCCTCTTTCCTTTTTAACTATTAGTGGACATTGAATATTTTCCGATAGAGTTTTACATAGCGATTGTAATCTTTTACCAGACTCAGATCGCTGGCTAAAATAGGGACCCCTTTGACCAGCGAGGGAGGGTCCGGCGGTACGTCCACCCTGTCAGGTATGCGGCTTACGCTCTGGATAACTTTCGCCGCCTCTTTGGACAGGAGATAGTCGATCAAAAGTGTTCCCGCGTTCCGGTGGGGTGCGTGAGCCGAGAGCGCCAGTGGGTGGAGATTGAGAACCACGGGATTTAACCCCGCCCATTCCAGCGGGGCACCCCGTTTTTTCATCTGCTCCACTCGGTGCCCATACATGGCGATCCCTACGGACATTTCTCCTGCGGCCACGAGTTGTGTAAGGAGCGTGTGGCCCCTTTGAATCCGAAGGTCTTGGGCCGCGAGCCTCTTCATGTAGGCCAGCCCCTTCTCTTTACCCATAAAGGCAAGCATATTGGCAAACCATTCATAGTCCTTGGCGTCCAACGCCAGTTTTCCTTTCCATTTTGGGTCGAGGAGATCTTGCCAACTCTTGGGCGCTTGGTTTTTCGGCACCAGGTTTGTGTTATAGACGACGATGTGTGAGTTCGAATAACTCGATGTCCAGTAACCCTCTTTATCCTTTGATCCCGACGGAAAGAATTTTCTTTCGGGCGAGTTGTATTTGGCAAAAAATCCCTTGGAATAGAGGTAATAGCCGGTAAATCCGGTTATCGCGAGAACGTCCCATAGATGTCGTCCCAGGCGGGCCTCGGTTTCAATCTTAGTCAGCATTGCTTCATCGCCGGTCCGAAAGATGTTGACTTTGAGAAAGGGATATTTTTTTCTGAATGGTTTTATCAACTTGGAGGTCTCCGACATGTTCATTGTCGTGTAATAACCGATCTTTCCCTCCTTTTTGGCCTGATCTATACGACCTTGAGCGTAGACAGGGGTGACCAGAGAAACGAAAGTAATAAAAGAAAGCGCTGCACGCACCACAGAGTTTGTCCCGGTTAAACCTAACTGTAACATGGTATTCCTCCTCTATCTGGGGGTCCTGAGAAAGAAAGTCTGTCCGGTAATGTACCGCGTAGGTTCGGACAGGAGATAGCGGATCAACCCGACGATTTCTTCCTTTTTTGTTAGTCCACCCATGAGGGGTGGAACGGCCTCCCTCTCTCTCCATTCCTCCGCTGTGGAGCGTCCCCTTGCCATCGAGGTATCGGTGGCTCCAGGCGCAATCGCGTTGACGAGGATATTATAAGGTGCCAATTCCATTGCCAGTGACTTCATAAAGCCGATAACCCCCGCCTTGGAGGCGGCGTAATGAGCGGCACGGGCCTGTCCCGCGACGCCACGACCCGATGCAATGCATAGAATGCGCCCTTGTTTCCTTTGCGCCATGTGACGCGCGATGGCCTGAGAACAGAGGAAGGTCCCTTTAAGATTGATCCTTAGCACCCGGTCCCACTCTTCTTCGGCCATCTCTTGAACAGGGACCCGGGATATGACACCTGCGCCGTTGATCAAAAAATCGATCTGTTTGTGGTTCTTCAGGCTCTTTTGCACCAGGCGACTCACGCTGGCACTATTCCCCACATCCACCTGGATACCTACGGCTTTTGCTCCCTGCGCACGAATTTCGTTAGCCAGATTTGTAGCCGCCTCCCCAAGGAAATCCGCGATTACTACACGGAACCCGTCGGCAGCAAGTCCACGGCAGATGTACGAGCCGATACCACCCGCGCCTCCGGTAACGATAACCACTCCTGGCATAACACAAACCTTATCCCAAAAGATTCATGCCTTACAAGCACAAACTCATCCCGGATCTCAAGACCGGCAGAGGACCCAACCGATTTTCCAAAGTTCAGCGAAGAGCAGGCTAAGGAGACTCAGGAATCCGTCACCCCGGAAAAATGGGCAATAGGTCGCTAAGGGCCCCAACTCCCACCACGGAAGTGCAGTTGGATATCGCCCGAGGCAACCATCCGGCCGAATTTCTTTCTCAGCCAGCGCTTAAACAGTGCCCGGCTCAAAGGAATGACAAGCAGGAGTGCGAAGATGTCCGTTAGGACTCCCGGGGTGATAAGCAGGATGCCACCGGCAAAGATGAGTAGACCGTCTACCATCTCCTCCGCTGGGACGATGCCTTGAGAAAGATTATTCGTAATTTGCTGGAAAGTTTTGAGCCCTTCCAACCGGACTAGGGCTGACCCGAGGAATGCGGTGCCGAATACGAGGATAATGGTATTCAGAGCCCCTATGGAGCTCCCGATCTTGATCAGGATGTAAAGTTCCAGCAGGGGAACGGTTGTAAAGATGAGAAGCAGCCGGAGCAGCATGGCGATTAAGTAGACCTCCGCTATGTTCCTGGAAGCGAATAAAAAGCATGGGTGAAGCGTACCACAAAACCACGTAGCAACATGGTTAAAGCGACCGCTACGGAGCTAGGGAAGAAAGAACGGCTGCGCATAGCTGTATGATTAACCTAAAAACGAAGGTTTCGCTAGTCCGGAAAAAAGTACGAGCGGTTCCCCGAAACACGGAATCCGTCTCGTGTAGTGCCTTTTAAATGAAGGCACTTATTCTCCGACGTAACAGTTTAGAATCCGGGAATGAAATCTCGTGCGAAAGACCCTAGTATCCCAAGACATCACTGCAGGTTATCATCCCGCCGCCACGGTGCTCGACCCATGTTTCTCTATTCACCACGAAGAGCACGAAGGACACGAAGAACGGACAACCGGATTAGAAAAGCGACCAGGTTTCAAGAGGCTTTTGCCTCCATTCGTGCTCTTCATGTCCTTCGTGGTGGTGTACTTCGGATAAAGTACCAACAGCGTGAGACAGTGCGCTAGGTTGCCTTATCGGCCAAGGCTTAAAACTTGGGAGGCGTCCTGTTCGCTCCGTGGCAGGTGGGATGTTTCACATAAAGCCTACCGCTCCTGAATCTCAAAGCTCCCCAATGCGCCTGTCTACCTGGAGCACTAAGACCAAACTCAGAGGCGCCTTTGCAGAGTCGTCAAGTCTCCCAACCCTTATATCTCACTCGGTCCCACGCGACCTTCAAAAAGTCACGTTGCTGTTCCTGTTAACCCTTGCTCCCTAAGATCCTATCCAAATTGAAAGCAGAGCTGATTAGAGCCAGGTGGGTAAAGGCCTGGGGAAAATTGCCCAGCGCCTCTCCTCTTCGACCCGTTTCCTCAGCATAAAATCCTAAGTGGTTGGCATGCCCCAGCATCTGTTCAAACATGAGGCGAGCTTCATCCACCCGCCCCGCCCGGGTCAGGGCCTCCACAAGCCAGAAGGTGCATATGTTGAACGTACCCTCCTCGCCAACCAACCCATCTATAGTCTCTTCTACGTTGTAGCGATAAACTAGACTATTGGATACGAGTCCTCCCTTTGTGGGGGACTGCATGGTCGCATCCAGGGTCTTCAGCATCCGCGGGTCCGTCGGGGAAACGAAGAAGACGAGTGGCATCATCAGGTTGGCGGCGTCCAGAGACTCACTTCCGTAATGTTGTACGAAAGCCTCACGTTTTGGATTCCACCCGTGATTCATGATCGCCTCGTAAATCTGGTCCCGAACCTTTAGCCACCTCTCACGGTCCGCAGGAAACGAGCGTTTATCGGCCAGACGCAGGCCCCGGTCCAGTGCCACCCAGCACATCAGCTTCGAATAGATGAATTGCTGCTGCCCGCCGCGTACTTCCCATATCCCTTCATCCTTGCGCTGCCAGTTGTCACATACCCAGTTGATCAGCCTGCGAAGCCCGCTCCACAGATCATAGGAGATGGGGCTGCCGTATTTGTTGTAGAGGTACACCGAATCCATCAGCTCACCGTAAATGTCCAGCTGTCGCTGGCCCGCAGCACCGTTTCCGATCCGAACCGGGCGAGAGCACTTGTAACCCTCCAGGTGATCCAGAGTCTCCTCCGTCTCTATGTGGCGACCGTCGATTCCGTACATAATCTGGAGAGACCCGTCAGGATTGAGATCGTGACAGCGGGCTTCGAGCCAGTGCATAAACTGGGCTGCCCCTTCGGTGAAACCGATCCGCATCAAACCGTATAAAGTGAAGGCGGCGTCTCGGATCCAGGTGTACCGGTAATCCCAATTACGTACACCACCCACCCCCTCCGGGAGGCTGCATGTAGGTGCTGCAACGATGGCGCCTGTGGGCTCGAATGTCATCAGCTTTAACGCGAGCGCGGACCGCTGCACCATCTCGCGCCATCGGCCCCTGTAGGTACAGCTCGAGAGCCAGCTACGCCAGTAATCCACGGTCTGTTTGAATAGGTCAGCCGATTCTCCTTCAGAGATTGCGAGACCACAATCCGCCTCAGCCTCTACGTCTCGAAGAACAAAAGTTGCCGTCTGCCCTTCTTGTAGGGTGAACTCAGCGGTGATCCCCCTGCTACTCTGCTTCACGGGGATGCGCGTGGCCAGTCCGAGGGAAAGCTTCGGTGAACTGAAACAGGCGCCTTTCGGGGTCAAGTCGGTTTGATGTTTATCGCGGGCATAGTTGAATGCGGGATAGCACTCCAACCGGAAAGGCATCGTACCTCGGACCACGCCCACCCTGCGGACCACCTCGTGATGTCCATGGTCTTTTGCAAGAGATCCCACAGGCATGTAATCGGTGATTTCTCCGATTCCGTCCGGTGAAAGGAAGCGCGTAATCAGGACGTTGGTCCCTGGCCAGTAGAATTGTTTGTAGGTAATCTCTTCCGGTGCGGGGGCAATCTTGAAGCGCCCACCTTTTTTGTCGTCGAGAATGGCGGCAAAGACGCTCGGCGAATCGAAGTGAGGAAAACACAGCCAGTCGATGGACCCGTTCATTCCCACAAGGGCCGCGGTGTGCATGTCTCCAATGATTCCGTAATTTTCTATGGGTTGATATGCCATGTAGTTCCTCCTAAGTCGGAGCTCCTAAAGTTCGTGCTACTCGATTTTTAACTTCCGCAACCATCAACCACCTTCTTGAAAACCGGGGTAGAGGGTCATGCCGCCATCGACGAAAAGGCTGATGCCGGTTACATAGTCCGCATGATCCGAAGCAAGCCAGACTGCAGCCTGCCCGATGTCCTCAGCCTCGCCGATACGATTATAAGGCACTAATCGCATGAGGTCACGGTAGGCCTCTGGAGTGTTCCAGGCGGTTGTGTTGATTGGGGTACGGATCGCCCCTGGTGCGATGCTGTTTACGCGGATGCGGTACGGAGCGACCTCCTGCGCAATACTCTTCATCATGAGCATAACGCCGCCCTTGGAGGCGGCGTAGTTGACGTGGCCTGCCCAGGGGATGATCTCATGAACCGAACTGATACAGATGACTTTACCCGCTGAGCAAGACACCTCTTTGACTACGCCACGTCGCTTGAACTCGCGGACCGCTTCCCGAGCGCAGAGGAATTGACCGGTAAGATTAACGCTGAGGACTTTATTCCACTGATCCAACGTCATCTCTTCCAATGGGGCGTCCATTTGCAAGCCTGCATTGTTGATAAGGATATCAATGGTTCCGAACTCCTTCAGCATTCGCTGAAACATCCCCACCACTTGATCCTCTTTAGAAACATCCGCCTGGTGAGCTATGGCCCTACTGCCGCCCCGTGTGATCTCCTCGACCACCTCTTTTGCCGCCCCTTCACCGGAAAAATAATTGACCACCACGTCGGCGCCCGCCTTTCCCAGGGCTCTCGCGACACTTTTCCCGATCCCCGAGTTGGCTCCGGTAACTAGCGCCTTTTGCCCTTTTAATGTTTTCTCGATTTGAGACGCCGGCATAATCACCTCCGGCAGCTTTTCCTCACGGACGGAAGCACTCATAATCAACCCTCCATATAAATTTTTCTACCGCGGAACGCTTCTTTAAGTAATACTTTTATTATTGTTTTATACTAAGCTTTGGCTCAACAATAAAGATGGCACTGTTTTTGAATTAAACACAGGTCTACCTCAACTTACAAAAATGGAGAAACGAGCGATATAAGACTCATCTGGGGCCACAGTGATCAATTCGGGCCAACCGGTGGCCAGCGCGTTGGTCGCTGCTGTCATAGGTTCAAAACAGATGAGGTCTCGGTCGGCTGGAGCCCAGACAATCGCATAGGGATAGCCAAACTCAAAGCATACCGCCAGCTTTCTATTACCCCCTTCAAGCGTAAACGTGCTCTGATTACCGTTACCGGCAACCGGTTTATCAAACAAATCGTCATAGATGCGATTGCCTAACTGCTCCTTTTCTACGACGACAGGTTCCCGCTCTTTTGTGGGAAGGTTCTGGGTGTTGAGCCGGTAGTGTCTGCGGACCGGCAGGTCGACAATCCAATCTTTACGTTTCACGCCTGGGAGGTGAAAATAGGGGTGCCAACCAAAAACGACAGGAACGCTTGGTTTCCCAGTCGCGGTTAACTTTGTCTCAATCGATAGGCAGGCCCCTGGTGTCGCCCCTGCCAGGGTAATCACGTGCTGCAGACGATGTGGAAACGGAAAACCTGGGAAGATAGACGAACCAGCATCTATATCCAGGATAGCGGTAAGGCGTGCGCAAGTCATGCCTGGAGCAACTTCCGTCACGGTCCACTCCTTGCGACCTGCTCCCAACCCGTGAATCGGTAAGCCATTGGGATCACGAGCGACGAGGGGTGCAACCAGCTTGAGATCGACCTCCTTCCCCTCGACTTTGTAAGTTTCGCTTTCTAACCGGTTACCCCAAGGGTGCAGCAGGGGTATGCCGAAGGTTGCGCCTCTTTCCACGTAGTCTTTGAGGCCGTTCTCTTGAACCAGCAATTCCTCACCCTTGTGCGTAAGGGACGTCCCGACCATACCGGCGCCAGGCACAAACGTTGCCGTGACCTGGGCGTCTTCTGATTCCAGCCGGTACCCCGGATAACCCTCAATCTCTGGTTCGGTAATGGAGTGCTTCATGTTTTTCCTGTCTTTTTACTTCTCCACGATCAGAAGTGCGTGTCCGTCAGGGTCGGGCACTAAAAATCCCTTCTCCCTACTTCATCTGTTGAATCAGGTGGTTGCCCACTCGCATGGCATTGGCCATAGCTGTCAACGACGGATTGACCGCACCGATACTCGGAAAAAAGCTGGTGTCCACCACGTACAAATTGTCGACCTCGTGGGTCTTGCAGTTGGTATCGAGAACCGATGTTTTCGGGTCGGTGCCAAAGCGGCAGGTTCCGGCCTGGTGTCCGACACCGGCAATGGGAATGACCTTGCCCAGGTACAAACTGTTCGGCATGAGCTGTTCATGACAGCCAAGGCGTTTCAGCATCGATTTCAACTTGTTTAGCAGCCGCCGCGTCGGCTCCTGGTTATTAAAGGTATAATTGAGGATGATCTCCCTCGTTGAATTGAGGGTAACCCGGTTGTTTGGATCGGGCAGATCCTCTGTGGTGAGCCAGTAATCGATGGCATGTTTCGCCATCTGGTCGAGCGTAAACCCAGGGACGATACGGGGCGCGTTCTCTTTGAACATCGCTCCCATCGACTTGCCAATCATTTGGATATTTCCCACAGGATAGTCAAAGTCATCCACCTTGAAGTAGAAATCATTCAGGCTGAGTGTCTTCTGAAACCGGGTTGTGTTCTCATGTAGCGAGATAGCTACCATCGCTTGACTATTGTGGAACATGTAATTGCGACCCACTTGGTCCGATCCGTTGGCAAGGCCTGTGGGATGCTTGTCATTTGCCGACATGAGTAAGATACGAGCTGAATTGGCCGCACCGGCGGCGACCACGACCATGCTCCCCGAATAGCTATCCGTCGAACCATTACGCCGTGCAATCACTTCCGTTACTTCGCGCCCTGAAGCGCTTGTCTTAAGCTGGGTGACTTCGGTGTTGGTCACCAGGGTTACATTTGGATGCTGCAGCGCGGGGCGGACGCAAACCACCTCTGCGTCCGCCTTGGCATGGACCAGGCAGGGGTAGCCGTCGCAGGTGTCGCATTTGATGCACGTGCTCCTGTTTCGATTCTGCTCGTCCAGCATGATGGCGGTCGGAGCATGATAGGGGTGATAGCCCATCTTGAGCAAGTTGTCGGCCAGGAGCTGGATACAGTGCTCATGGGACACGGGCGGGAAGGGGTAAGGCTCGCTGGCTGGAGGATCCGTTGGGTCAACGTCCCTTTCCCCGTGAACCTGATAGAGCTGTTCCGCCTTCGTGTAATAGGGTTCCAATTCCTCGTACGAGATCGGCCAGGCAGGGGAGATTCCGCCGTGGTGCTTCAGTTCCCAGAAGTCTTCTTTGCGCAGACGGAATAGAGCTGCGCCGTAGAGCTTAGTTGCGCCGCCGACAAAGTAGTGGACACCCGGTTGAAACGGTTTACCTTTTTTGTCATACCAGGTGTCTTTAGAAGTGTAGCGGCCGTTGACAAAGACCTCTTTAACATCCCAGTTCTCTTTTCCCCGAGGAAGATAATCACCGCGTTCGAGCAAGAGGATGCGTTTTCCGGAGGGAGCCAGATGGTGGGCAAGTGTCCCGCCTCCGGCTCCCGTTCCGATGATGATCACATCATAGTGGTTGAGTGACATGTCGCTTCCCTCCTGTCTTCTTCACGTTCTTTCCTCCTCGTCTCCCATCTTACGAGCTATGAGTTGATCTAGGCTGATTTTTCCCGGTCCCGAAAATACCAGCCAAACGCATATGACCAATAGCGACACTTCAGGCAAGTATAGGAAGTCACCCAATGTGCTCGCTTTCTTGATTTCAGACGTCAGTATTGCCACGAACATGATTACCGCTAACGGGACTGAAAAAATTCGGGTGGCCAACCCGAGAATCAGGCAAAATCCGCCAACGAACTCTGTCGTAGCAGTGACCAAGGCGTTCAGGTGAGGGAAAGGGATGCCCAACTCGACAAAAAACTCGCCAAGCTCCTCAAACTTATAAAAGAGCTTGCCTCTCCCGGATTCAAAGAAAAGCAGACCGACCGAAAGCCTAACCAGCAAGATCGGAATCCATTCAAGTTCGCGTAGACGCCTCAGGAGACCTGCAGCCAATTGATAGCCCTTCGAATTCGTTGCCATCATGGTTCCTCCCTTCCGCCATTGTGACTGAAGGATTTCATCCCCCCGCCAGACCTTTTTCGACGATCTTGATAGCCGTCACCGGTTGCCCAAGCCGTATCTGTGATATGGACAATCCACTGAGAATGATAGCCGCTCCGACCCATTGGGACATATCAGGAACCTCATGAAGAAGAAGGTATGCAATCAAGACACCTAAAACAGGAGTCAAGGTTGACCAGGCGGAGACCATTGCTGCCGAAAGCGTAGAGACGGCTCTGAACCAGGTAAGCTGGCCCAGGACTACAACCAGAGAAGCATACACCGTCATGACTGCCCAAAGATCCGCAGAAAAAGCTTCGGCAAAGTGATGGGCCCCGTAAAGAATAATGGCAAGCCAGAAAAATATGATACTGCCGAGCAGATTGCGAGTGAATATAAAACCGGCGATGCTGGAATTTTTCAGGATGGACCTCCCTATAGCAGAGCCGATAGCGTACAGAATGCCAGCAAGGATTCCCAACGCATCACCGGTTGTGAGTTTCCCGCCACCATGGAAGAGGGCTAGGAAAAATACCCCCACGGTAATAAAGACTAACCCCGTCCATTCCCTCTTAACGATCTGATCATTGAATAAACGGACCCCAAGAATAGAGTAGGCTACCGCCTCGATTCTAGTCAGTAGAACCAGATTTGTAACCATTGTGCTTTCCAATGCAACGTACAAGAAGACGGGAGCCATGACTGTGCCGATTAGAAGATTGCCCAATAACAGGACGCTCGTCCTGGCGTTTAGCTGACTGCTATAATTCCAAATATCCGCCCAACCAACGGTGACCAAGACAACAAGGGCTGAACAAAGGTTACCTACAAAAAGGAGGTTGCAGAAAGAAATCGCGTTTGGATTCGATATTCCAACTTTGCCGCCGTGTATTATCAACCACTTGACAATTGGCGCAGCAAGGGCCGCCAGAATGATCGCCAAAATTAAGTTTGCATATTTGAGACTCTCTCGCTCGGAGGTTCTCTCAACTCTCTCTGTGGCAGTTTCAGTCGAGTTTTGCATAGAATTTACGGGCTCTGTATTTCTGAACTACTCTTTCTCAAGTAGACAAACCCAACCGACATGAAAGAGACGATATATATAATTCCTGCCGGCACCAGAAATATCCCGGCATCAAATATTCCGTAAAATATGCCGCCCATGATCAAACCGATGATACTAGCAACACTTCCAAAGCTGCTGGCAAAGCCCTGCACAGAACCCTGATTTTTTTCTCCCGCCGCCTTCGAAAGGATTGATAGAACCGAAGGCCACATCAGTCCGTTACCGAGAGCAAACAGAAGGGCAGCCAAATAAATCATCAATAGACTTTTTGAGGTGAGAAAGAGAAAATTTGTCCCTAAAATTAGGCTCCCAACAACCACCAACAAACCATCGGTATATTTTTTCGCTGCTTGGCTCAATATAGGACCCTGAACAATCACCATCATGAGGCTCAGTATTGAAAAAAACATACCGGTATCTGTAATAGACCAATCTAAACTTTTCACGGCATAGATGGGGAACGCAGTATAAAAAAGGTTGAACGCAAGAAAGATGAGAAAATAAAGGATCATAATTTGTGGGATGTTCTTAATCCTAAGAATATCGTTTGTTGATAACTTGTCATCGCATTTTATATCAAAACATTCTTTATGTTCCTGACCAAATACTTTTCTAACATTTACTGTTTCAGGGTCCCTTTTGAGAATGCATGGTTTGGATTCCGGTAGTTTGAATGCAATGAGCACAGTAGCGCCAAGGGAAATGATAAGCGCAGCCAGAACCGGCAATATCTCGCCCAAAACCGTCGCTCCTAATACCCCGGCTAGAGCTGGGCCCAGGATAAAGCCGAGATTGGCAGATATGGCCATTTTTCCAAAGTTTTCGTTTCTCTGTTCTTCTTCGGTAATGTCTGCAAGGTAAGCGTTGGCGACCGATACATTTCCACCCGTGATACCATCCAAGGCTCTCGCAATAAACAAAACAGTGATGGGCAATGTTAAAGTGAATTTCCCGAAAACGGTAGAATCAATGTCCAATAAGGAACTGACAGGAAGGAATAGTGCCAGAAGAAATATAACCCACGAAATTAATGTGCCGATTTGGCTTAAAAGGAGCACTTTCCTCCGTCCGTAGATGTCGGACCATCGACCCAGAATGGGTGCTCCGATCAACTGAAAAGCGGGATAGGTTGCTCCCATGATTCCGTAAACCAGCGCATTCCCACCTAATCTGGTGACTAAAAACACCAAGAAGGGAAGGATAATGCTGTATCCCAGAGTCCCGATGAAGTTAACGGCAAGGATGGGATATAGAGAGATAGTTGGTGCGTGTCTTTGAAGTTCAGGCGTTGAATCCTCTTTTAACACCCTATTTCCGCCTAACCATGCTGATCCCTATACCTACACCGGAAGATGCAGCGTTTGTTGTTCTGGTGGTGGAGCTTAGCGCAGAAGACCTGATGAGCCCCTTTCAACCTCAGGTAAAGCTCTGCCGCCAAAAGCATTCCGAGCGGTGGTGCCGTAAAGTAAACCCAGAGCGCTGTCCATATTTGAGGCGGCAGAGCTGAACCTAAGGTCCGTGCCGGGTTCATACTCGTTCCTGAAAAGGGTGCTTCTACGATGACGTAGATTGCGATCAGAGTACCTGCGAACAGCCCTGTAAAACGTGCCATGTTACGACTGTTTGTGACAGCTAGCACCACAAACATAAGGATGAATGAAATAACCAGCTCAGCGAGAAACGCGATGCCAATCCCCGGTGGACCTGGAACAGTGGCTATCTAGTTCACGGCGGGGTCTGCTAACGTAGCCCCAAGCACGGCCGCGGTAAGGAGCACTCCTATTAAAGCCCCCAAAAATTGCGCAAGGACATAAAAAAACATGTCCCAGGCCTCAATTTTTCAAAGCCTGAAAAAGGTTAGCGTTATCGCTGGATTGATGTGGGCCCCCGATTGTTTGCCCCACGGCGAGTAGATGATACCGACAGCGGTCAACCCCATTGCTAGTCCCATCAGAATCCGCCGTAGGAATGGATCAGCAATAGCCTGGTGGATGGGTGAGGCGGGGTATTCCAGGATCGTGCCAAAGGTACAGGCTGAAACCATAAAGATGCCGAGCCCAGCGGCCTCCATCAAGTACTCAGGCCAATGTTTTTTTAGCACTTGAAACATTTGAGTTAGTGCTTTTGAGCCGCAGCGAGCAGGGTTGGTAGATCGTAATCGAGCATCTCGCCGATCCGCCGAATGCTGATGTCGGCGGGCGGATACTTTTTAAGAACCGCTGGGTCAGTCGCGTAATGACCTTGTTGGGGGAAAACGGTTGTTACTTTTTTGCGCCAGGCCTCTTTTATGGTTGCTAAAATTCGCAGCTTGTCGTCGACCAGAACGTAGTGATCGGCCGGGTAGCGGTTTTCAATGTCCTCGATTTCAAGCTCCTTGTGAATGTAAATCAGGACATTCCTATCGACTACGTCAAGGAGCCCGGAGCGCTCGACTTTGCGCGGTTGAAATACAACATCGCCGTCCGTAAGGATGACCGCCGGCCCCCAAGCCTTGAGGTGATCCACGACATCCAGCGAACCAGGGAAAAGGCGGTTGGCAAAAGGGTAGTTAATAAGAAAGGAGGATACAGCGAGAAGATTCGGATTACGTGGGTATTCGATGCGATAGCGCTGAAGGGCGCCCAAATAGTCCGCATACCCCAGCTCCACCCGTAGCTTCTCAAAGATCACCCAATACTGCTGTTGACACTCACGCCCGATCTGGTGCTCAAGATGGCGCATCAAGTCGGTGATCACACGATCGTTGTCGAGAAGAGTGTTGTCGACATCGAGGAGAAAAATTATGGGTTTCGGAGCCATAGGCGTTGTCCTTTCTTGCTTGTTGCTCTCATAAACAGGTGTTATTCGAGCGGCTTGAGATCGCCCAGCATGGTGGGGATCAGTTCCGTAACCGTGGGATGGATATGCATGGCCCGTTGGATTACCGTATAGGGTGCTTTTGCGTACATGACATCCAGGATGGAATGAATCACCTCATCGCCACCGACACCGAGAATAGCTGCCCCCAAGATCTCTTTGCTATCCGCGTCCACCAAGATCTTCATGAAGCCTTGAGTTTCGCCCTTTTCCACCGCCCGGCCGACGCGCGTCATGGGTCTCGTTCCAATCAGCGCCTTCCGATGTGAACTTCTGACCTGGGCCTCTGTCATCCCAGCTCGGCCCAACGGAGGGTCGATGTAAAGGTTGTAGGCAAGAATGCGGTCGCTGACACGGCGCGGGTCGTTATCCAATAGATTAGCGGCAACGATCTCGTAGTCGTTATAGGAGGTGTGAGTAAACGCTCCTTTGCCGTTGCAGTCACCCAGAGCCCAGACTCCAGCCACATTGGTCCGCAGTTGATCGTCCACCTGAATGAACCCTCGTTGGTCGACTTCGATACCTGCCTTTTCCAGGCCTAGGTCATCGGTATTGGGCCGGCGTCCGACGGCGAGCAGCATATGCGAGCCGGTCACTTCTCTGGGGCCGCTGCCGCAGTCTAACTTGGCCACCACTCGATCACTTTGTTGTTCCCCGCTCACGCATTCGGCATTGAGGCGAATGTTGATGCCTTCCTTTTCGAGGATGGTTTTGATCGCCTCCGAGATGTCTTCATCCTCACGATCAATCAAGCGGGGCCCCCTCTGGACGATTGTCACCTCGCTCCCAAAGCGGCGATACATCTGGCCAAACTCCAGGCCGATGTAGCTACCGCCGATGACGATCAAGTGCTCCGGGAGATAATCCATGTCCATGATGCTCGTGTTGGTGAGGATATTGACCTTTTCAAATCCGGGAGGCACGGCGGCCCGCGCCCCTACGTTGATAAATATTTTGTCGGCCTTCAGCAACTCACCATTAATACTAACGGTACGGGCGTCCTGGAAGGTTCCATGGCCTTCGTAGACCGTTAAGTTCTCAGTTTTCTTAAGCCAGTTCTCGACGCCTCGATTAGATCGTTGGACCACGGCGTCCTTACGTGCCTTGATCTTTTTCATGGCGACGGAGACGGCACCGTCAATCGTGACGCCAAAATCTGCGCCTCGCTTGGCCATGTAAGCGGCGCGAGCGCTAGCAACCAGAGTCTTGGTAGGGATGCAGCCGTCATTGACGCACGTGCCACCGAATAATTTGCGTTCCAGTATGGCGACCTTCATCCCGGCGCCCGCCAAGCGCGTGGCCAGAGATGGCCCGGACTGCCCGGTGCCGATGACCAGTGCATCATATTTCGTTGCCATAGGTTTCTCCTCCTGCGTTGGTCGCCTTCTGATGATGATTTAATCCCTACGGGTTAATTCCTGGCAGCTTGCTGGGTAAAAACAGCT
>JBHHYU010000028.1:0-32014 GCA_046757725.1 Binatia bacterium | reverse complement strand
CCCGAGAATTACCTTCCTAAGGCTACCGATCCCAAGGGGTTTCGGATCTTGCCTCTAGGGGATCTTTTTGGGGCGCGTGGTGGTTCCCGTTCATCTTGAAAAAAGTTCCGAGCTGATTTCCCGAAGGAGGCCATTTATTTTGATTCTGGGTCGGCTCCCGGATAGGTCAAAAAGGAAACCGACATGCCCTGCCGGCAGCGACGGCTATACGAGGGCAGGCCCATCCCCATACAGATTAGGATGGTGGTTTGACGCCGGTTTTTCCCACAGGCGTCATAATCCCTTCAAAAGACAAACCTACCCCTACCTTGCCTTGCAAAGGCTACCCAGACTGGATCTTGCAGGATCAGGCGAGATTACTTCGAAGTACTTTTTTCAAGTTGTTTGCCGGCGTCCTGGGCTGCCTGCCCTGCTTGTTCTACCGCCTTATCCAGCTTTTTCCCGAGTTTTTCGCCTGCCCCCTTCTCTTTACAGCTCGTAAGCCCCAAGACAAGCGCGAATGAACAAAACACTAGCAAGCCTTTATTAAAAAAAGACATCTTTTTTCCTCCTTCATTTTTATTTTTCAACTATTAGCATACCCCGCCGCTTACCGCCGTCACGAAACCGATAGGAATTCAAACGCCTTGGGCGAACTGACTTGGTTCCTCCCTACTATTCTTTATTGGCATTAAGTTCTTAGGAACAACGTCTTACTTGAAAAACCTCTCCAACCCTTTACGTAACGACTCAGGTATCTTCCCGCCCAGTTTCTTGCGGATTTTCTCTCCAACTCTGGATTTGAGCTGGGCCTTTAAAAGAGTTTCAATGTCGAGGCTATATTTCGGTTTTGACAGGGCGCCCGTGATGCGGATCGGAAGGGTCACCCCTTGGAGTTCTTTAATCGTTTTGCCCCCCTCACACTGAACGGGATTCTTGAATACCGTTTGGATCAAGTAGTCGATCTTTTCGCCAACAAGGTCGACGGTGCCCTTCCCCTTGCTCTTGAGGAGAGACGATGTCAGTAACAGGTCGTCACTTTTCATCACTCCATTAGTAATTTTCGCTGTTCCCCCAAGGCTGGCAAATGTCGTTCTGTTGCCAACCTGTTCTGAGGGTGGGGGTTGTTGCTTGTAGGTGGCCCAGGCCTTGCACACCACGTGGACCACGTTAATGCCCTCCAAAGCCCCATCAGAGAGCGCAAACTCGACGTTCCCGCTCATGGATCGGCGCATGGACTCGGCATCAGCGCCAAGGGCCGAAATCCTCGCGCTCAGGTTTGTGGTACCGCTTATTTTTTTTGCCCCCAGGAGGTCTTTGACCAGTGGTCCTGCCTGAACCCCTTTGAGTTTCTGATCCGTGGAAAGCCGAGGTGTGGACCCGGCGGCCTGTAACCGTACATTGCCATTGTAACCGCCGTTGTAAAGTTTAGCTGTAGCAGGTTCGATCCGTAATCGACCGTTCTGTGCATTTACGGCAAAACGGATATCGCTGAGTTTCAATTTTTGTGCCTTCAACTTACCAATCCGCAGGGTCCCCTTCAAATTCAAAGCCCCGAGTGCCTGCAATGGTAGTCCGGCAGCATTTCTGCTTGCCGCCGTTCGTTTGGTTGTGGTTCTTTGTTTTTGTTTTTTCGTGGGGGGAGGCAGATATCGGTCCAGGTTGATGCCATCCAACCGTATGTCGAAGCGGATTCCCGGTCGTCGGAAGTTCCTTAGGCTGAGCCTGCCATTTACTGTGCTGTCGTCCAGTCGAAGGGCGAGCTTGTCTACTGTCACACTCTTTGCCGAAGTTCTGAGCAAAAGGTTAAAGGACGCCTTGGTTAGGGCCGAGCTGTCCGCCGTCCTCGGGGCCGTTTGGCCAAGCGCATCGAGTACCTTACGGGGGCTGAACGGGCTCACCTTGAGACGGCCTGTAAGCTGGGGTGTGTCGACAATCTTAAGCCCTTTGAATCGGCCTGCGAGCGTCATGCCCAAGGACTCCAGATTAACATTTGGGAGTTCCAAGGTCTGCTTGGCTAGATCCAGAGCAACTGTTGACCTCAGGCGCGCCTCTATGCCCTTCGGTGGCAATTTCTTGCCTTTCACGCGGATCTTAAAGTCGGTGCCATCCAGGCGGATACGTTTGAGCGCTGAACCCAAGGAGATCTTACTCACCAGGCTGACTTGTCCCTCCAGCCCGTTTTGGTCTTTAAGGTCAAAACCCAATTCCAGTTCAAAGGGCTTCCCAGGGCGGATCCGCCCCGTGGTCAGGGCCAGGTTGTCAAGTGCGTACCGCACACCACTCTTTTGGTCCGACCAGTGAATGCGGGAATCGCGGATTCTCAGTCCTCCCACGGCCAATCCCGCCAGGGCCCCCGTCGCTGGTTCTCGTTTTTTCGCTTTAGGGACCTTCAGAGATGGGCGAGACGGCCGAGCCAGATCCTGCCAATTCGTGCGGCCTGCCTTATCCTTGATGAGATTCAGTGCCAGTCCTTTAACGATCAATTTGTCCATCTCCAGCCGTTTTTGCAGCAGAGGCAGTAACTTTACCCGGATGGTGGCGGTGGATATCTTGGCGAAGGGTTCTCGGCCGAAACCCCGCGCGTTACTAAGCCGGGTAGGACCGAGTTCCAACCCCAGCCAGGGGAATAGAGAGAGACCGATTTTGCCTTCAATGGCAAGATCACGCCCGGTGTTATCTTTCACCACCGCGGCGATTTCATCTTTGTAGTCGTTGGGATCAACCCACGACACAATAAAAATGGCCGCTGCCACTATGATAACGATTAAAACACCCACGACACCGAGAATAATTTTTATCGCTTTTTTCATTTGAACCTACCTCGCAAGTTAGTCATCTCTCCGGGGTCGGGTTCCTTCTTTCTAAACCCACAGTGCCCTGCGGATTGAAAGCAATGCAAAAGTCGATGGTATGAGGCCAGAGCCCGTATCTAGCACCGATACCTTCTCGACTCAAGAGATTATGGGGTCTGTTCGTGCAGGGAAAGATACTTTTAGATCCGCGATAAACTATTCTTGCTCCGTGAGGCATGCCGGTGTATCGTGGTTCGAGTGCATCGTCCTATCCGAAAAGTTGCCATCACGGGATTATTCCTCATCGCGCTGATGGCCCTTCCTTATATCCTTTTTTTCCTTCTGGTTCGGTCAGCCCCCTTTCGAACATGGGCCCAGGCAGAACTCAGAGAACGGACCGGGTACGACATCAAGATTGGAACTCTTAGCCTCCGCCCATGGTTCCAACTATCGGCCTCTGCGATTGCGTTATCGAAATCCGGCGAGGTGTTTTTTCAAACTGATAGGGCACTGCTTACCGTGACTCCCATCGATATTTTTTCCATGCAGATATCCCGTCTATCCTTGGAAAAACCCATCGTTACGATCCAAGCGAAAGATCTTTTTGGGCCCTCAAAGGACAAATCGGTGAAGCTTGTCATACCATCCGTTCGCACCTTGAGTGTCAGCGAGGGCCAGTTCATCTTAAAGGCCGTGGATAGAAAAGACCTGGTATTCCGCTCTATTCATTTGAGCGCCAAAAACTTGAGCGTAGGGAAAGAAACAGGTCTTCTATTTCGCGCCTATCTTCCGATGATCGAAGGGGACGCCGATGTTAGGTTCCGGGGACCATGGAAGCGAAAAGAAATAGAGGTTTTTGTCCGTCAGCGCGAGAAGCATTCCCTTCCCCAAAGCGTACCGGATCGTAACCAAGCGAAAGGTATCCTGAAGGCGTTTTTCACAGTTAGACAGCAGGAAAATGGAGATCGTTATCAAGTGGTTGCCTCGGGATCTCTTAAAGAATTTCGTCTGGGGGACACAAGCATTGGTGGGCATTTCAAGTCCGGTTTGGATCTGGACTTGAAATCGAGAGAGGGAGAGGCCTCCCTACAATGGAGCATGCCGAAGCTTCCCAAAAAAATCGGCCGGTTGGAACTCCCCTTGCCTGTAGGTCCTGTGGTTCTGACCTTAGGAGGGCGATACTCGGTCCCGAAGCAGCTCGTTACCGTGAGAGAAATAAAAATGAATTCACCCCTCGGCTCTATGGAGGGTAAGGGAACCCTCGTATTGGCCGACCAACCGATGACGTTCCATAGCACCTTCCGGATCAGAGAAGTTCCTCTCAATTTGATCAGATCCGTCTTTCCCAAGGCAATCAATGCACTCGCTATCAGTGGAATGGCACGGGCCGATCTTCATCTGGACGGGCCTTTCCATTACCCCAAACTACGAGGTGTGGTTTGGTGCAACGAGGCGGGGGTGAAAGGTAAAAGTTTGGCCCTTTCTCGGTTTTCCTTCAGATTACCTTTCGAGTTTGCCAAAGCATCCTTTCATGCAAAGGGGGTACGTATCCAAGGGCGAGGACTGACTGTAGATCAAAATGGCCAGGTGAAATTTCAGTTGGGAAGGATGAGTCTTTATGGCGATGTCGGAACGGACGGAAAGGAATTTCTGAGAACCGCTGGTCGATTCCGATTAGCTCAAGGAGGTTTTTCAACACGGGACGGATCCAAAATCGGTGAGCGTTTAAATGCTAGTGGCCACTGGGATCTAACTCATGATCTGCAAGCTCGCAAAACCCAGTTTAAAGGAAAAGCGGAGATAGAGGATCTTGAACTTCTGTGGAATAAGTTTTTTGGTGCCTTCAAGAGGCAGAGGCCCACCGTTGAGATAGCGGGTGATTACCTGGTGGAGAAGGATGAAGTCAAACTTCAAAAAATGAATCTCGTGTTCCGCTCCCTGGGAAACATTGAGCTTAAGGGTGTTGTCCAAAGGCTCTTGGGAGAGCCTCTGTTTCGTTTGAGACTTTGGACGAAGGAACTTAGTCTCGGAGGTTTTTATGACTTTTTCCTCCGCGATACGTTCAAACTTAACACCCCGATGTTAGACCGCCTCTCGGTGGCAGGAAAAAGTAGCACGGTTCTCCGGCTTGATGGATCGCGCAGAGAACTCAATGCGGAGGGAGTAATCCGCTTGATGCAAGGTGAGATCCGGGAGAAATCGGACAAGTGGCGACTGGGTCCGGTGGAATGGACCCTTCCCTTCAGACTGCGTTATCCTCGTGCCGCAAAAGATGTCCCTAGTGATAGACCCCGAACCGGGAGCCTAATCATTAACGGCGTTCAGCTTGGTTCCACCACGATCCCGCCCGTGAAAGTGACACTTACCTTGTGGAATAACGCGGTAAAAGTTCTGGAGCCTATCCGGATCCCCATCTATAGCGGGTCCGTTACCATTAAGGATCTTACCTGGAGGGACATAGTTGAAACCCCTCAGGAGGCTTCATTCTCCTTAGAGCTAACCAATATCCGCATGGGTGAACTGACCGAGGCGCTGGGCTGGGTCCGTTTTCGAGGTGCCCTTTCAGGGACTATCCCCCGAGTGGAGTGGATGCGGGATTCCGTGCGCAGCAAAGGCGAGGTACAACTAACCGTTTTTGGCGGTCGAGTCGCAATGCAGGAAATGGAGATTGTTCATCCTTTCTCTTCTGTCCCGTCCATCAAGATGAACGTTCGGCTGGAAGAAATCAATCTAGAGCGTGCCTCAGAGACCTTTGAATTCGGCAGGCTTTCCGGTATCCTGCAAGGGTCCGTCACAGATCTCGTGATTACACACAGACAACCGGCCGAATTCAAAGCCGAGGTCTATTCGATACCGAGGGACGGTGTAGGGCAATGGATCAGTGTAGAGGCCCTGAACAAGATCACTATCCTAAGCTCAGGAAGTGGAGCCGTGTCTCTGTACGGTGGGCTCGCAGCCTTCTTCGACTATTTTCGTTACAGCAAGCTTGGATTTAAGGCGTCGTTGAAAAACGACAAACTCACCTTGCGCGGGGTTGAAACTAAGGATGGCCAGGACTATCTCGTTGTCGGTAGTTTCTTTCCACCGACGGTGAATATCGTCAGTCATACTCAAGAGATCGGTTTTAGCGAGCTGATGCGGAGAGTTGAACGGGTCAAAAAAGCCGGAGCGGCTGAACAACACAAAAGATGAGGAGGGTCCGTGAAGAAAAAGATCATTTTTTTTATAGTTTTTTTCCTGAGTGCCTGCGTTACCGTTAACATCTATTTTCCTGCAGCTGCAGTGCGCCAGGCGGCAGATAAGATTGTTGAGGAAACCTGGGGGGGCCAAACCGATGGTGAAAAAGAAAAAGAGGCGCCGAGGAGCCGGAAATTTAACACCCCGAGGCTTTATGCTTTCTGGAGCTTTGGCAAACCGGTATTTGCCCAGACTGCGGATATCAATGTCTCCAACCCTGCCATTCGGGCCTTGAAAGGTTCCATCAAAAAGCGAAGCGGCTTGATCAAGCCTTTTCTGGACAAGGGTAACGTCGGTATCACAAAGCACGGTCTCCTGGAGATTCGTACGACTCAGGGGCTGAGCCTGAGAAATCGGGCGCACGTCAAGCAGCTGGTAGAGGCGGAAAACCGTGATCGCGAGGCGCTCTATCGGGAGATCGCCAGGGCTAATAACTTTCCCAAAGAACGGGTTAGGGATATCAAGAGGATCTTTGCTGGAAGCTGGATCAAACGGGCAAAAGGCGGTTGGTGGATTCAGGACATCGAAGGAAAATGGAGGCGGAAATAGACTTCCCTAGTGACGCCTGTTTATCACCCCTACGAGCTGGAGAGGTCCCAGGCAAGCAAAACAACGAAGGATAGCAACAATACCAGAATAATGACTCCCACCGGAAGCCGGTAATAGTCCGGATCATAGAGGCGAGGTCGAGAACCCTCCTGATGAGATTCCCATCCGCGGGATCCCAGGAGGTTGACTGGGGGAAGAAAATGTCCTACCGGATCGATGCTCAGCCGGGCCAGGGTCCGGACAAACCGAAGACCCAGTGACTCCGTAACGTCAAAGATCCGGTTCACGGAACCAACCGCCACATCGTAAACCATGCCGGCCGGTTTGCGATAGAACCAGTCAAAATCTAATGTGATGGTAGATTTGCATTGAATCTTGCCGATCAGGAGCCAGAAAGCCAATCCGGTGAACGTTAAAAGCTGGATCGTCTCCATGAGATGGGATGGGTTGTAGGGTCGGTAGTGCACCGGGAATGGCATCACCGCGTAGAGAAGTTCCGGATAGACCCCGATCGCCACGTTGATGGCCCCTGCTAATATCATGCCGACATACATGCCCCACGGAACAGGCGTTGGCTCGAGCGAGCGGTTCGGGCCAAACCACGTAAAATAAGGTAGCTTGAGTCCTATACTCAAAAACGTTCCCACAGAGGCTACGGTGAGCAGTAAAAACACTGCATCCTGATGACTGAGTTCCGCCGCGTGGATCACCAGGGATTTGCTCACGAAGCCGCTGGATAGAGGAAATCCGGATATCGATAAGGCCCCCACCATATAGAGCAAGAGAACCAGAGGCATGGCCCGTGACAGTCCACCTAACTCTGTCAACTTGCTCCGGCCCGTCGTGTACAGTACCGTGCCGGCACCCATGAACAGCAATCCTTTGTAAAGAATATGGGCAAAGGCATGAGCGGTCGCGCCGTTGATGGCTGCTTCGGTTCCAAGCCCTACACCCGTAACCATATAGCCCACCTGGCTGATGATATGATAGCCGAGGATGCGCCGGATATCGTTTTCAAGAAACGCAAAAACCACACCGTAGACAGCCATGAAAACGCCTGCCCACATCAAAATCTCCCACCCTGCGAATCCCCGAGCAAGGACATAAACGGCGGCCTTGGTAGTGAAGGCACTGAGAAAAACGCTCCCTGTAACCGTGCCCTCGGGGTAGGCGTCGGGCAACCAGGCGTGCAGCGGAGGAACGGCAGCGTTTAGGGCAAATCCGAAAAGAATGAAATAGACAGCCGGGCCGGCCTCCAATCGGTTGAAAGCGAGGGAACCCGTATCTCCGAGGTGCCACAGAATCCCCGCTAGAAGCATACTGCCGCCGAAAATGTGGACAAGGATGTAGCGTGTGCCGGCCTTGCTGGATTCGTGACTTCGGCGAGCCCAAATGAGATAGACGGATGAGATCGCCATCATTTCCCAAAAGACGTACAGGGTAAACAGATCACCGGCGAAGACCACCCCCAAAGCGCTGCCGGCGTACCATAAGGCAGCCACCTGCTGCCCAGTTTCCTTTAGGTGAAAAGCGTAAATACCCCCCAGGCAGGTTACGATGGTGAAGACATACCCAAAGGCCAGGCTCAATCGGTCTACCCGGGTAAGGACCAGCTTATAGTTGAGAAATGAAACAGCAAAGCTTGTCCCTGTTTCTAAGACCAAAAGCAGAGCGAAGGCCAGCACAGGAAAGATCAGAAATGCCGTGGCGCGACTGCGCTTGGGGAGGAGCGGTAAACAGAGGGCCCCGACAATAAGAACTGCACCGGGCGGAAAATTATGCATCACGTTCATGCCGTTTTTTATAGTAGCCCTCTCTTCGTTGCAGCCAATGACCTCCCAGCATCTTGGAAATGGTGATAAGAGCCACACAAGCGAGAAATCCAAAGAAGGCGAAAAATCCTGGAAGCCGGGACCACCAGAACGTGCCATGCGTCGCTCCGCTCAGAAACGCGAAATCGCTTGCAACCGAGAGGATCAATCCGGCAGCAATCAGGATCATAGGTCTCCGTCCGATCATATCGAACCTCCGGCGATCACGCTCATGGCCGCTTTAAGGGCGAGGCGGTAGAAGTAAAAGATCCCGTTCGGAAATAACCCCAGCATGAGCGATAGAGCTGCCGAAAATAGCACCGGAACCAGCATGAGGAGTGACGCCTCATCAAACTTGGTGAAACGATCTGATGACCTAAAAAAGGCACGGTGGACGATAGGAAAAAGATAGGCCGCGTTAAGCAGTCCACTCAACAGTAAAACAGCCAGGAAAATGAGTTCTCCTGATCGCACTGTTCCCAGCGCCAGGTACCACTTGCTGATAAAACCGCCGACGGGGGGTACACCGGCCAGTCCCAGGGACGCCACAGCAAAGGCGCTCATGGTAAGGGGCATTTGTTTCCCGACCCCGTCCAGTTCGCTGATGGTCTCCCGACCCGTTTTCGCATAGATCGCCCCCGCGCAGAAGAACAAGGTGATTTTCATGGCCGCATGCGTTGTGACATGGAATAGACCTCCTACCCAGGCTCCGGGCGCCAAGAGTGAGGTTCCCAGGATGATATAGGATAGGTGACCGACCGTCGAGTAGGCCAGACGGAGCTTCAGATTGTCCTGCGCCAGAGCAAGCAGGGACGCAATAATAATAGTGGCGGCTGCGATTGCAGCCAGCGGGTCTGCCGCTCCTATCCAGGCGAGTAGATGCGGGCCAAAGACAAAGCCGATGATCCGGGCGAAACCGAAAACACCTGCTACAACGACCGCTACAGCATGCAGCAGGGCACTGACCGGTGTCGGGGCAATCATGGCTGAGGGAAGCCAACTATGGAACGGCATCAATGCCGACTTGACGCCCACACCCAGGGCGAACAGGACAAAGAGTACGAACAGTTTCTGTTTTCCCATGGCTTCGGAGAGAAACCCACCCGGTGAAAAATCTGATGACCCCGCCATCACCTGGGTTAAGGCCACAGCTAAGAGAAGCGCGGCCCCGGCAGTGAGCAGATAAACCAGATATTTGCGTCCGGCAGCGATAGCAGCCGGGGTTTGCTTATGAATGACGAGGGGGTAGGTAGCGATGGTGAGGAGTTCATAAAAAACAAAGAAGGTTAGAAGATTTGCGGCCAGTGCGATTCCTATGGTGGCCGAAAGGCAAACGGCAAAGCTGGCAAAGTATCGGGTTTGATTGTGCTCGGCCAAGCTCCGCATGTAACCTATGGAGTAGAAAGATGTAACAATCCAGAGCAACGAGGCGGACAGGGCAAAGCTGAGACCCAAAGGATCTACCCGTAACGCCAGCGAGATCCCGGGAGAGATGTCAAACAAGGTAATCCCTGGATATCTGCCCGCTAGAACTGCAGGGAGCAGGGACAGAATTAAGGCGAACTTGACCAGCGCAGCCAATATTGTCCACGTCTCTCGCACATTAGGCCTTCGGCCTGAGAGGACAATAAAGGCGGCTGCCAGCAACGAGACCAGTATGGCCAGCAGCGGTTGAAGTGACGGAACACTTTCCATCTAGGCTGCGACCCTTTCCTTCAGTTCAAACCCCCTAGAGAGGAGCCACGGCAAGCTCGAGGATTTGCTTTACAATGACGGTATTGAGTATCCCCAGGATGAGTATGCCTGCCGCCAGTACCAGGATCGGCAGAAGCATCCCTGCGGGTGGCTCTGAACAGCTGGGGACTGCCTCGTCACCGCTCGGTGGGGCTGCATAAGCCATCTCCAGCACTCGAAAAAAGTACACTGCGTTGAGGAGGCTGCTCAACAGAATGACGACAACAAAACCCCAGTTTTTTGCATCGATGCCGCCCAAGACAAGATACCATTTACTGAAAAAGCCTGCTGTGGGTGGAATACCCACCATAGAGAGTGCAGCGACGGTGAATGCCGCCATGGTCCACGGCATTCGCCTACCCAGACCGGTAAAGCGGGGTATTTCCTTTATGTCCGTACGGTAACTGATGCCACCGGCGATAAGAAAGAGACAGGCCTTCATAAAGGCATGGTTGAGGATGTGAAGCAAGCCGCCGATAAGGCCCAGAGGATTGGCAAGTCCTATGCCTAACCCCACATAGCCGATTTGGCTAATACTACTATAGGCGAGCATGCGCTTAAAATCTGTCTGGGCAATGGCCATAATGGAGCCCAGGATAATCCCGGCGGCGGCCAGCCACCCGATGATGGACGTGACCGGAAGCATGTCCCGCAGGTAGGGAGGCTGGAATACCGTGAGAAACAAGCGGATGATTGCATAGGCAGCCACTTTGGTCATGACGGGAGCGATCAGCCCGCTGGCTGCTGACGGTGCATAGGTATAGGCGTCCGGCAGCCACAGGTGCAGGGGGAAGAGGGCCATCTTGAGGCCAAGACCGATGACCATGAAAGTGACTGCGGCGATGATGCTTCGCGATGCGTATAGAGCAGGGAGGCGCTGAGCGACATCGGCCATGTTCAGCGTCCCTGTGGAAAAGTAAATAAAACCCACTCCCAAGAGGTAGAAGCTCCCACCGATGCTTCCTAAAATGAGATAACGAAAGGCCGCCATCGGCGCTCGTTCATTCCCGACCGCCATGAGTGCATAAGCCGAGAGTGAGGAGATTTCCAGGAAGACGTAGAGGTTGAACAGGTCCCCGGTAACCACCATGCCGGTTAATCCGGTAAGCAATAGCAGAGCGAGAGTAGTGAAGGGGACAACCCGATCCGGGATCTCCTTCAAAACAGACCGGCGTGAATAGATCATGACAATGAAACCGATGCAGGTGATCAGTGTAGCCATAAACGCCGACAGAGGGTCCAAGACGTACTCAATCCCGAAGGGAGGGAGCCATCCGCCCAGGTGGTAGTGTATCTTACCGTGCGAAAGGACCGTAAATAGTCCCAAGGTGGCGAAAGCGAATGAGAGGCCCGTGCCCAAGCATGCGAGCGGATGGACGAGATCTCTGTTCCGGAAGCCGGCCAACGGGACCAGTAGCGTGGAGAATAGCAGAGAAACTGGAATCAGTACGGGAAGATGGTTCACGATGGTTGCTGCATGCGCTCTAGAATGATTTTTTCATCCAGACTGTGATAACGATGATAGATAGTGAGCAGCATGGCAAGGGCCACCCCGGTGGTAGCGACGCTCACAACAATAGCCGTTAGGATCAACACGTGCGGGAGGGGGTTTATGTAATGACCCGCGACGGATCCCAACCGCGGATCGATAATCGGTACCGTTGCTCCGATCTTGGTTGCCCCTCCGATATAAAATTGGAAGATGGCGGTTTGGAAGATATTCATCCCGATCAATTTCTTGAGGAGGTTGCGCTTACTCAGCATTCCATACAAACCAATCACGAGGAGCGTGGCAGTCATAAAGTATGCGTAGCGGCCCACGAAGATCTCCACCCTTATCCTCCCCTCTGCATAAGGTGATCGAACAAGGTTACGAGGCTCCCCCCTACAGCCAGGCCGATCCCCATTTCCACGATCAGAGTCCCTGTGGCTCTCAGCTCAGGCCCATGGAGTCCGGGAATGGGGAGATGAGCATAGTCGAGAAATTCTCCTCCTGTGGCCAGCGGGATAAGACCGGTCACGGCGAAGATCAGTATCCCGACGGTTCCTAAGGCTACCGCCAGCTGCGGGGGAAACCTGTGGTGCTCGTATTCTTCTCCAAGGGTCAACCGTAGAAGCATCACGCCGGCCGCGAGAACAACTCCCCCCTCAAATCCACCCCCGGGCCCGTAGTGGCCATGCGTGATGACATAAAGGGCAAAAATCTGAATGAAGGGGACCATCAGACGAGAGACTCCATCGACAATAGTATTTTCAAAGCGCCGTCGCATGGAACGTATCCTTGGGACGTTCCCCATAGGCAAAATCAGGATGACGGCGAGGCCCGCCGTCAAGATGACCACCGTCTCTCCCAGCGTGTCATAGCCTCGGTAGTCGGCCAATACGGAGGTTACGATATTCGGCGTGTGCGTTTCCCGGAGCGATCGTTCTATGTATTGATCCGACACATGAATATTAGCCGGGCTCTGAAGTTTGCCATGATCCGGCAGGTCACCTTCTGCGTAGATCAGCAAGGCCGAAAATACACCCAGCAAGGGAAGCACGAACCACTTCAATCGTCCGAATTCCTCTCCATCGCAAACAGGGCGACAACAAAGAAAACTCCGGTCACTCCCGCTCCCAGCGTGGCCTCAGTGAAGGCTACGTCTACCGCTCCCATCGAGACGAACAGAAGCGCCATAGCGAAGCTGTACCCACTGAGCACCGCCACCGCCGCCAGCAAGTCGCGGATACCGAGCGCGATGACGGCCAGAATGATCAGGCTGACCAGTAACCAAAAATCAATTTGCCACATCACGGTTAGGACCCGCCCCCTGTGATCTCCATATCTTTAGGCCGGAACGGATAGCGGCTCGAGAAAGTAAGTGCGTAGCAGTGGGGTTGGTCACTGCGACGATCAGCAAAATCAGCAAGAGTTTCAAACTGTTCAAGGACCATCCATTGTACAGGGCCAGGCCCACCAGCATAAGCATGCTACCCAGCGTCTCCGCTTTTCCGACGGCGTGAGCCCGACTGTAGAAATCAGGTAGACGAAGAATGCCGATACAACTCACGCACAGAAAGATCAAACCGGCCACCAGAAAGACCGCCTCCAAGATCTTCATGCGGTCCTCGCCTGCCTATCCTCAAAATATTTCGCGAGGGCCACTGTCCCGATGAAGTTCAGCAATGCATAGGCAAGGGCCAAGTCCACAAACATATCAATTCGGCCGTAAAGAAAGCCGATCAATACCAGCATATTCACCGCGTTGGTGCCGATCAATCCGGCCCCGATCATTCGGTCGAATACCGTGGGGCCCCTAGCGATCCGGTACAAGGTCGCAACGATCAGTAAAGCAATACAGATAACGATAAGGAAAAAAAGAGTATTCATTAAGTTAAACCTTTATCCGGACGGACCCACTTGATTTCGGTGTTCGTATCCTCCCTCCCCTCGAAAATGGCTTCAAGCTTATTTTGCATTTCGGCGTCCACGAGACTCTGGGCTGCTTCAGGAACGAGCGCATGCACCAGATAGGTTCCTTCTTTGAAATCCACCGTGATCGTACCCGGAGTCAACGTAATTGAATTGGCCAGCACAATATGGCCCACCCCACTCTGCATCTGGGTTTTAAACCGGAGCAGACCCGGTCGAATCGGCAGCTTCGGGTGGCAAACCAGATAGGCAACCTGAAGGTTGGCTTTGATAATAGCGAAGATCAGCCAACTGAAGTAGAGAACCAGACGCCACCCGGATCGCAAAAGAAGGGACAGACCGGACTTCTCTCTCTTTTTAACCTTGTGCTCGAAGTGCAGAAGGTCTGCCGTTAGGAAGGTCACCCAGCCCGCCGATAGGACGCCGAGCAATAAATATTTGAGCTGGAACCGCCCCGAAAGGACAAGCCACGTCGCATACAAGAGAAGAAAACGAAGCGTGAGGCCACCGGTTTTCTGGAGTGTCATGGTGTAGTAATCGCTCAGATCGATCCGATGTCTTTAAGACATTACGGGCACTCTACCCGACAACCTGGACAACCCCGAAAACCACAGGGCCTGTGTAAAGGAATCACCGGGGCGAGCGGATTATGGAGAATCTCCTCCGTAGTACCCTGCCTTTTCACTCGTTGAAACAGACGGCCGATGGGGTACTCGATGCCCCTCGTCTCGCAATGTCGGCTAAACAAGGAATTCTGCGAAGTTTCCTTTAAAACTCTAGAAAAATGTCGGGCTTCTGTCAAATGAGATCAGCGCACTGGAGTCTTACTCCATATCTGCGCTTCAGATCCATTCGCAAAATACGCAGGTTCAATTGATCCCTCACATGGATCATGACCAGCTGTGCTCGCGGGGTTTAGTGGGGCAGTTCAGCCTTTTCCCGCAAGCTCCTCTCCAAATCCACAACTTTGGTTTTTCGAAAAACCCTCGAAGGCACAACTCCAACGCACTTACGGTACCAGCATACGGTAACAGACTTGAGATGTCTAGTTCGCCACGCACGTGGCTGAAATTTGTTTTTCAACTCTCATGGGCTCCTAGATCTTCATGCCTCTCCCTTTCCTAATGCCACCGAACGAAGGGTAGCCCGCAATACGGCTTCCATGACTGTGCCTCGCATACCTCCCTTCTCTAGGGCGTAAAGACCCGCAATCGTAGTCCCTCCCGGAGAGGTGATCTCATCTCTCAGCTGTCCCAGATGCTTGCCGCTTTCGAGTGCCATCTTGGCAGCGCCATAAACGGTCTGAAGGGCTAACTGGAGTGCCACTTCTCGGCTCAGACCGACCTGAACCCCACCGTCGGCCAACGATTCGATAAAGAGGAAAACGTATGCAGGCCCGCTGCCGCTTAAACCGGTCACCGCATCAAGGCGATCCTCGGGCAAGGGAAACGCCAACCCGACGCTTTTCAAAATCGCTTCCACTTGGTCAAGGTCAGCTTGGGTAGCATAGCTCCCCGCGGCATAACCGGATGCGGCGACCCCTACAGTGCATGGGGTATTGGTCATGACCCGAACTACACGGGCGCCGTTCTCCAACCAGGTTTCAATTTTTCTCGTGGGGATTCCCGCTGCAACGGAAACAAGCAGTTTCGTCTTACCAACCTTCGGTGCCAGATCTCGCAACACGAATTGGACTACCGGGGGTTTGACAGCAAGGATCACAAGATCTGCAAAATCACATACCTCCCCATTGTCGTGAGTTAGTTTCACTCCGATCTCCTTAGACAAGAGTCGGCGCATGGTATCCCGCGGGGTACTGGCAATGATCTGCTCTCTACGTACCAGACCTGCTCGAATCACACTTCGCAGGATGGCAGAACCTATCTTCCCCGCTCCGATCACTCCAATTTTTGCGTTTAGCATCGGCTGACCTCCCTACCCCATTTCTGCGATGAGGCGAGTTTTGATAAGAACACCGGTGGCCCCGTCATCATCAGGGGATCCATATCCTCAAGAGAGCGATCCACGGGCCGTCTTCTGCTCAGAAACAATCCCACGAAAAAATCCGAAAGGCAAGTTGCATTTGCAACCACAGAGATTGACTTTACGCTCTTTGTCGGATAGGGTATTTTTCCGTTCCAATACCCTAAAGTCAGCCTTCATTCTCCCATGTTCGCTCCGATTCGCCGCTACGGGTAAGAATGAATTTCTTAGGTTGGAGATGGGTTGCAACGGGTTCTATCACGGCTGCCGATTGATCGCCGGTGGGTGTGAGGAGACGAATTTTTTTACTCTGGAGGGGGTTTATGAGTAAGGCTGTTGAAAAAATCAGCGGGGCACCCGCTGAGGCCATTGGGGACCTTCGTAGCGCGCTGGCATGGTTTAAATCCCAGGGCGACCTCATCGAGACCGATAAGGAAGTCGACCCTGACCTGGAGATCACTTCAATACAGAAACAATTGGACGGAGGCTGCCCTATCCTGTTCAACAATGTGAAGGGTAAGCCGAACCATCGGGTGGTAACCAATCTTTTCGGCGATATGAGCGTCATTAACAAGATGTTTGGCTGGAAGGACGACCGAGAGCGAACCGCCAAGCTGGCTCAGGCCATTTTACACCAGATCCCCCCTGTCGTGATCAACCAGAAAAAGGCTCCGGTCCAAGAGGTGGTGATTGAAAAGCCATCTGAAGTGAACGAATATCTGGTGCCCATTCGCCATACCGAGTATGAACCGGAACTCACCGTCGGTTCCGGCAACCGCTTGATCTCAGGGGAGTATTTCAGCGGTGGAACCGACCTCGGATATAATCGCATGAACTTTCGGTGGGGCAATGTAGGCACGTTTCAGATCTCACCCGGATCGCATATGTGGCAGGTCGTCTCGAGGCATTACCGAGATGATAAGCCTGTGCCTATCACCATGTGCTTCGGCGTGCCGCCGTCCTGTACCCTTCTTGCCGGTGCGGGTTTCGATTACGTTATCTTGCCGGAGGGTTGTGATGAAATCGCCGTTGCAGGCGCCGTTCAAGGTGCGCCGGTTCGTCTTGTCAAAGCCCGCACCGTAAACGCACTGGCACTGGCGGATTGTGAAGTGGTCCTGGAAGGTTACGTTAATCCGAGAGATCGTCGCTATGAGACGGCCGAATCCGAGAAAGCCGGTGTTCAAGGCCGCTTTCACTTTCACCCGGAATGGGCAGGTTATATGGGCAAGGCCTATAAAGCTCCTACCTTCCATGTGACAGCGGTTACGATGCGCAAGCCTGAGTCTAAGCCGATCATATTTGCTCTCGGTGTCCATACCCTTGATGACCATAACATTGACACCACGGTGCGTGAGGCGGCGATGTATGAGCTATGTGAACGCATACAGCCGGGGATTATCCAGGACGTTGTCATTCCTTACTGTATGACGGACTGGGGTGGCGCTATTATACAGGTCAAGAAACGCAATAGGATTGATGAGGGCTGGCAACGCAATTTTTTGTCGGCCCTGACATCAACCTCCCAGGGCATGCGGATGTGCATTGCAGTCAGCGAGGATACCGACCCCTATGATATGGATGATATCATGTGGTGTTTGACTACCCGTGTTGACCCACATGCCGATATTCTCAACCCGATTCCGGGAGGAAGAGGGCAGACTTTCATGCCGGCCGAGCGAATGACCGCTGGGGGGAGGGAATGGACAGCTTCGAACACTCGTTTCGAGGGGGGCATGTGTATCGATGCCACCGTACCCTTCGGCTACGAGAATGACTTCATGCGGCCGGTCTATGCGGTAGAAAAGGTGAACCTTAAGAACTTCTTTAAGGATGCCGATATCAAGAACGCCAAGGCCCGCATGAAGGGTTGGGTGCTTTCTCTGGCTCGGACCGGACGGTAATTTCGCACGTTTAAGAAGCAGAAGGGCGGGGGTGAACATTCCCCGCCCTTTTTTTTAAAAGAGAAATGGCAAACAGAGGTCATCGCGAGAGTTTACTATCTCCTTACCGGGTTCTAGACTTAACGGATGAATTAGGATTCCTCTGCGGTAAAATATTGGGAGACCTTGGAGCTGATGTCGTCAAGGTCGAGAGGCCGGGCGGAGACCCGAGTAGAAAAATCGGCCCTTTCGTCCACGAAAAACCTCACCCGGAGAAGAGTCTGTACTGGTTTGCTTTTAACAACAACAAGCGGGGGATCACCCTTGATCTGGAACACCCCCGAGGGCAGGAGATCTTTAGGCAACTTGCGGTAAAAGCGGACTTCGTTATCGAGTCTTTCCTTCCGGGAACCCTGGAGCGGTTCAATTTAGGCTACCCTGTCTTGAGCCACATCAACCCCCGTTTGGTTCTGACCTCCATTACCCCCTTCGGCCAAACCGGTCCTTACAGTGGGTTTAGGGCATCGGACATCGAAATCATGGCCATGAGTGGATGCATGTCGTTAACAGGAGATCCGGGGAAGCCTCCTTTGCGCGTCACGTTTCCTCAGTCCTACCATTGGACGGGCTCTTACGCGGCCATGGGTGCGCTTGTGGCCCACCACCACCGACGGCAGACCGGGGTGGGTCAACAAGTGGATGTCTCAGCGCAGGCATGTCTCCTATGGGCGTTTTCCCATGCCCATACTTTCTGGGATCTGAACCGGCAGCTGGAGAAAAGAGCAGGTTCGTTTATGACGGGCCGAAGCATTACCGGAGCCAAGATGCGTGTCTTTTGGCCCTGTCGGGACGGCTATCTCAACTTCATTATTTATGGAGGTGAAGCCGGGAGGAGAACCAATCAGGCCTTGGTGGAGTGGATGGACAGTAGGGAGATGGCCCCTGAGTTTCTCAAGAAGAAGGACTGGCGAACTTTTAATATCGCCGAAGTGACCCAGGAGGAGATCAACGAGATCGAAGAGCCGGTCGGTCGCTTCTTCCAAGGGATCACAAAAAAGGAATTTTTAGAAGCAGTGATAGAAAAACAAATGCTTGGCTATCCGGTAGCGACCGTAGAGGAGGTTTTTGAGGATAGTCAGCTCGAGGCGCGAAATTTCTGGCAGAGTATTGACCATCCTGAATTGGGGACTTCCTTAACGTATCCTGGGGGCTTTGCGAAGTTTTCCACTGCTTCAGGGAAAGTTTCGCGACATGCTCCGATGATCGGGGAGCATAATGAAGAGATTTATTGCGAAGAAGTAGGGTTGTCGAAGAAAGAGTTGGAAGATCTAACAAGACAAGGGGTCATTTAGAAAGGCGCAAGGTCCAGCCGATAAATTAAATCATGTAATGTATAAGGAAAGATCGAGAGTCATCAGTCAAGATGCAAAAAAGGTTTTTAACTGCTGAATTTATTGGAAGAGAAATAGTTGTGCAGGCACTGAAGGGAATCAAGGTTGTGGAGTTCGCAGCGTATGCAGCCGGGCCCGTGGTTGGTAAGCATTTAGCCGATCAGGGTGCTACAGTTATCCACATCGAATCAAATGCTCGCCCGGATGGTTTCCGGACCCACTACCCTCCTTACAAGGATAATATTCATGGTCTCAACCGGTCCGGGCTCTTTGCCTTGTGCAATAACAATAAGCTAGATATCACTCTCAACCTCAAAAAGGCACCCAAGGCGACTGACCTGGCCAAAAAGATTGTGGCTTGGTCCGACGTCGTAATCGAAAATTTCAGTCCGGGGACGATAAAGCGGCTGGGATTGGATTATGAAGCTTTAAAAAAGGTTAACCCTGGCATCATCATGCTGAGCAGCTCCAATATGGGGCAAAGCGGGCCGCATGCACACCATGCAGGATTCGGCTCCCAGCTCTCCTCGCTGGCGGGGTTCACTAACCTTACGGGTTACCTTGATGGGCCTCCGGAAATACTCTACGGGCCTTATATTGATTACATTGCGGTGGCTTATGGGGCGATTGCCATACTTGCTGCTTTGGACCATCGAGAAAGAACCGGAGAAGGGAACTATATCGATACAGCCCAATACGAAACCGGCCTTCAGTTTCTTTCGCCGATTCTTCTAGATTATAAAGTTAACCACAAAGTGGCCGGCCGTGAGGCGAACCGTGATCCCTCTGCGGCGCCACATGCGGCTTTTCCTTGCAAGGGAGAGGATCGCTGGTGTGTGATCAGTGTTTTTTCGGAGCCGGAATGGAAGTCTCTCTGCCAGGTGATGGGTAACCCCGCCTGGACGCGGGAAACGCGCTTCGCCACCCTTCAGGTGCGTAAGGAGAATGAAGAGGAACTCAACCAGAAAATCGGCAGGTGGACGGTAGGGTTTACAGGCAAAGAAATCACAGAAAAGCTCCAGAACGTTGGTGTCCGCTCCGGGATCGTCAATAGGATGAGAGACCTCTATACGGATCCGCAGCTAAAGCACCGCGGTCAATGGGTCGAGCTGGAACACCCGGAGATCGGCAGAATGCACTATCAGCGCCCACCTTTTATTCTCAGTAGCACCCGCTCCGATCATACGAAGCGGGACCCACTGCTCGGCGAGCATAACAGCTATTTCTACCGAGAGCTTTTAGGGCTGTCTGAAAAAGACTACGATGAACTGGTTACTGATGGAGTCATCGACTAGTCCCGTACTACAACGACTAGGACCATTTTTCCGTGACTTTCTTTCGTGTTTTCTTCGCCACTATAGCTTGCCGATAGTTAAGGCAGACGGAAACTTGGAACTGGCCCTCACCTCGTCGAGCTGGGGGACGTTGCCTTTAACATATATCGAGTGCCTCGGGACCCGGTTACCTGTCGCTATGCGCTAGCAGAGAAATTCCAGTTACGAGTGCAGAAGGGAATGCCGCAATGGAAATGACAGCGTGGCTGACTCTAGTAATTTTTTCAGCGACCATTGTGGTTGTGATCTTGATATTGGCTCCCGAAAGTCGACCTCGCCGAACAGTTTTCCATCGAAGCTCCACTGCCCGATCGATTATTCGCGTTTATTGTAGTCGGAGGATTCCTCGCCACAATCGTAGCCATGGTGTTTCGGCAGGTCCTGAGTGTTAAATTGGAGTTCATTGCCTTGAGCGGGGCTCTGATTCTGATCCTGACCTTGGGAATCCTTGGTCGCCGTCTCCGGAAGCCCAATTTTGAGGAGATTCTTAAAGAACTCGACTGGCGGGCGATGATCTTTTATATCGCTCTGTTCGCACTTGTGGGGGGGTTGGAGAAGGCCGCACTTCTGGAGAAATTAGCCGCAAAGTTGGCTCCCTTGTTTGCACAGAACCTGATCCTAGGCGCTTCCCTTCTATACTGGGTGACAGTTCCCATTGTGAGTGTAGTGGAACATGATGCCTACATTCTGACGTTCCTTTACACGATTCGTGACCTGAGGCAGCAGGGCGTGCAGATTTGGCCGCTGTGGTGGATGTTAGCCTGGTTAGGGACGCTCGGGAGCAACCTGACCGTGGCTGGAGCCCCAGCCTTGTACGTGGCCTTAAATCTCTGTGAGCGGGAGGAAAAGCGCAAGATCTCACTCCGGGAGCTTTTGAGTTGGAGCGTACCTTTTACCATCGCCACCAGCACCATCTGCTATTTGCTGGGCATGCTTATTTGGGTGATTCCCTATGCGCGCTGAGGTCTACTGTGCGGTAGCTGATGAAAGGGTACGTGTTGTTTTAAAACCAGTCGCAATGTGCTTGAAAAATAGCAGAAACCCTGTTATGAGCCGCTTAGACTTAGAGAAGCAATGAGACTACTCCATGGAAGTTTATGGATTTTCAGGAGGCAGTAGGTATCATGTATTATAAGGAGGTGCGCTATGTTTGAAGCAGCGCGAGCGACAAAACTGTCCCGAGCAAGCTTTTTAGTCTTGGCCGTCTTCCTGCTAAGTGCCTTTGTTCTAAGCGTCCTTGGATGTGTCCCGGCTGTGACAGGGCCGCGCCGGAAGGCCATAAAAATGAACAAGGCCTATACCTTTGCCGGGGTGATCATTGACCGCTCTCGTAAGGTTAAACGGAATCAGACCACGGCGGAAGTAAAGGTTGTAGACAAAATCCCCTCGGGAAGAAACCGGGGAAAAAGATTTGATGTTGTTTTTTTGGTCCGTCCCAGCGCTATTTCTAAGGGTAAAATTCTCACACTCACATCCGGACCGGTGAAGAAGTGTAGACCTTTCTTGAAGAAGTTTCTTACTAAAACGCTATCGCCCAAACGGATCAAAAAAGCCTACAAAGGGGCCAAGCTCGCTACGGTGGACAAGGACTCGGACGCTAGTTCTCTGGCCAAACGCTTGACCAAAAACCGCTGGTTAAAAAACTGCGCAGCTAAGCCTAAGGGAAAAGTGGATGTTTTTAAGACGCTTATAGTTAACGCGAGTGACGCATAAGACCGCAAGGTAAACCAAAGGGAGGTGAAGCCATGGCACAGAGGCATATAACTAGGCGCACTTTTTTGAAGGGTATGGGGGGAGCTGCGGTCGGTGCCGTATTCCTGGAACAGCTAGCGGGAAGGGCTCTCGCTGCCAAAGCCTGCTATCCCAGCAGGACCACAGTTAGGTGGATCGTACCCTACTCCCCGGGTGGCGGCTACAATGTTTATTCCCGCATGCTGGAGCCCTTTGCCGAAGAGGAACTCGGAGCGGAGATTGTCGTGGAGAACCACCCCGGCGCTGGTGGCGCTATCGGGATGACGAAGACCTTTAAGTCCAGGGCTAACGGCAGGACCCTGGGTATTCTGAATGCCGGCGGCATGGTGATGGCAGGGGTAGCAGGCGAGGTGGATTTTACGGTAGATCAGTACACCATTTTGGGGCGCTTAGTGGATACCCGGCAAGTAATCTTTGTGGGCAAGCCGACTTACCAAAGGGGAATCAGGACGATTGAGGATGTCCTGAAGGTCAAAAAACCTCTTATCTGGGGCGTTACCGGTCCGGCAAGCAATGGGTTCTTCGGTGCTGCAGTGCTTTCGCATGTCCTCGGGATCAAGCGCAAGTTTCTTTCCGGTTATCCGGGAAGTGCGGAAACCATTCTGGGAGCGACCAAAGGTGAGGTGGATATAATCGAGTTTACTTTTTCGTCTGTGACCGGCGCGGTAGAGGCAGGAGATGTTATTCCGATCGCGCTTGTCGGGCCCAAGGTCCCGAATCATCCGATCTTTAAAGAGAAGAAAATACCCACGGTGATGGAAATTGCTAAAATGGTCGGGGCGAATCCGGATGACGCCCTCGGGGCAGCCCAAGTCACAGCGGCGGGTAGGGTTTTAGCAGGCCCTCCCGGGATCCCCCCAGGTCTGGCTAAATGCTTGGGAGATGGGCTGTATCGAGCCATGACTCGACCCGGGTTTAGATCCATAGCGAAAGGCGCCCGGCGGCCTATCGATCCGATCAATGCCGATGAGGCCCGAAAAGCTATGAAGCAGGCCTCTAACGCCGCGAGAAAGTTCAAGCCTGTTTGGAAGAAGGCAGTTAAAGAGTTGGGGGTATAGCAGGTCCTTTACCTTTGGATTATCAGGAAACCCCGTGGCTTGACGCGGCTACAAAACCGATAGGGTTTCCAAAGGGGAGAAGCGGCAGCTCTTTCCTGGGGTCCTCCGCAGGGTTTGAAGCGCCGTGGTCTATAGTTTTTGGTTTCATAAAGCTACCACCCTTTTTTTAGCAGCTGGCGTTTGGAACTGCGGATTTTTAGATTGGAAGTGTAACTTTGTTCGAGTCCTTCCTGGAAAGCACCAGAATTCTTTTTTTGGGCCAATCTTCTTTTGCCCTGTTCTCGCTACCCAATTTTCTCATTCCTATTCTTGGTACTATCATTGGGATGTTATTTGGGATTCTACCCGGTGTGAGCGGCATTACCGGGATGGCTCTTCTGATCCCGTTCACCTTTAGTTGGGATCTCATTCCAACCATTCTGCTTTTCGGCTCGATCTACGGTGGGGGGACCTACTGCGGTTCCATTACCGCGATCCTCGTGAATATCCCAGGGACAGCGCCCAATGCGGCCACATGTCTCGATGGCTATCCCATGGCGCAGAAGGGTGAGGCAAAGACCGCCCTTGGGGCCTCGGCATCGGCTTCCGCTGTCGGCGCAGCGTTCGGGGTCTTTGTGCTAATCGTCATGCTTCCCGTAATGCGGGCGACGGTTCTCGCTTTCGGTCCTGCAGAGTTTTTTATGCTCGCGGTCCTCGGGCTTGCCGTCATCGCCGTTGTGTCCGAGGGGAATATGATTAAGGGACTCGCTGCCGGCGGTATCGGCCTTCTCCTTGCCTTTTTCGGCCGTGATCCCGTCACAGGGACGCTGCGCTTTACCTTCGGGACTCTTTACCTCCACGATGGGATCCGCTTGATCCCCTTGTTCCTTGGAATTTTTGCCGTGACCGAAATGATCAGCCTTGCCGCCAGCAGCCGGAAAACCATATCCGGGATGGAGCGTGTGGAACAGCTCACAGGAAACCTCTGGGAAGGAATTTTTTCGATTTTTCGCCATTTCGGCCTCTTTATCCGCAGCTCTATTTTAGGGACGATTATTGGCATGATCCCGGGAATTGGGGGAACCGTAGCAAGCTTCGTTGCCTATGGCCATGCAGTACAGAGTTCAAAGGATTCGAGCCAGTTCGGTAAGGGGGATATCCGTGGAGTGATTGCACCGGAGGCATGCAATGATGCTAAGGACGGCGGCTCCCTTGTCCCGGTTTTAGCCTTTGGTATCCCGGGAAGCGAGGGCGCGGCCCTGGTCATGGTCGCCATGATTCTCCATGGGCTGATACCGGGCAGAGAGCTAATGACTCAGAATCTCCATCTGGCTTTTCTCCTGATCTGGGCCCTTTTCATATCGAACCAGCTTACCTCTATCCTTGGCGTGATGATCATTAATCAAGTGGTCCGTGCCACGGTCATCCGTGCTCAGCTCTTGGTTCCCTTTATCTTTGTCCTGGCGGTTATCGGGGCCTATGCCGAACGCAAGGCTATAGGCGACGTGCTCCTCACATTTATCTTCGGGGTGTTAGGTTACCTGATGAAAAAGAATGAGTACCCGCGGGTCTCTCTGGTCATCGCACTCATTCTGGGAGAGTTGTTTGAAGTCAATTTTCGCCAGGCGATGAGGCTTTATGAATTCGGTCGCCTCAACTTCTTTGAACATCCCATTTTCCTAGGGCTGGTTGCTTTAACCGTCCTTAGCTTGTTTTACCCGTTTTATAGAGCATGGAGGGGAGGGGCGGCGGGGCCGATAAATCGGCGGTTGGCAGGGAAAATGTAACATTGAAAGTACCGACTGAGCACCGTTTTCATTTGACACCCGGTAGCGTCTTCACGTTAACTGCATTTGTGTTCGTAGCGCTCATCCTCTGGCTTTCCACCGGCTACCCGCCGAGGGCGCGATACGTTCCTCAGGTAATCGCCATCTTCTCCCTGATTTGCCTGGCCTTTCAATTTGCTCTGGACAGTTTTCCCGGTCTGGAAAGCCTTTTCCGCAAGGTAAAAAGGGAAGAACCCTTTAGTGTTGAGGGGCAGGTGAGAGGAGCAAGGGGGGGTGACAACACGGTGCTCCAGTTGGAGATGACGGCTTATCTCTGGCTTGCTGGGTTACTAGGCAGCCTTCTGCTCTTCGGGTTTCTCGTATCCATTCCATTTTACATTCTCTTTTATCTTCGGTTTCGAGCACAGATGGGCTGGTTCAAGTCGGCTCTTTACGGTGCCGGGACCTGGCTTTTTGTTGATCTTTTATTCGTTCGTCTATTTGAGATTCGCCTGTATCCTGGTTTTGTGCTCGAGAAGTTCTTCGGTTTTTGAATCCTATGAATAGCGTTTCTGTTTGGAAGTAGCCATTTCAGCAAGTTCGGACTCATACGCGGGGAATGAAGCATGAAGTAATTTCGGTACAGCCAATTTTTCCATTCTTCCCCCGTTTCCCTCAGGCGGATTTTTGTGGTTGTATTTACTAGAGGTTAGGTCGATTGACAAGCCTTTGTATGCCTGTTATAAAGAATAGTGACTTCGGTGAATCCTGGAAAATAGGATGCTGTCCCGTTACCCCAGAGATTTAAATCCGGGGTATTTTTTTATATGCCTAAAGATAAAAAATATGTATCGCCGATTCGCTAGATATCTTGCCTCGACTACCCTAGCGGCTATCCTTTCTCTTCTCTTTCTTCTGTCCTACCCGATTGATCCTTTGAGAGGAGGGAGTAGCCATTGGAAAGAGCGCATCAATGTCGTGGAGGGCAACGGGGATGGTGAATTGCTCAGGATTTATTCGGTGTTTAAATCCCGTCGGGTGGACCTAGAAGAGGCCTCACTCTGGGCCATCTCGGAAACCCTCTTGAAAGAGAGCAAGAGACACTCTATCGATCCCGCATTGGTCCTAGCAGTCATCAGCGTGGAAAGTAGTTTCCGTCGTGCGGTCGTCTCCAGCAAGGGGGCACGGGGTTTCATGCAGATCCGCCCGTTTGTTGCCAACGCGTTGGCCGAGAAAGTAAATCTCCGAAAATGGGAGGGGATCAAGAGTCTTGATGATCCAGTTCTTAATATAAAACTCGGTGTCTTCTATCTATACCACCTGAAAAATAGCTTCCGTGACTTAAGGCTTGCTCTCACTGCTTACAACTGGGGGCCAACTGAGGTTCAAGCCAGAATCGAACGGAACGAAGCTCTCCCCATAGGCTATGCGACGAAAGTCCTCGCCACCTACCGTCATCTACAGCAAGGATTACTGTAGAATCTCAAATAAGTTACCCTAGCATCCAGCAGGGTTCCAAGCTAAAATCTGTTTTTTAAGGCGTCTGATTTCAGCATTCATCATGGAACCTTCGAAGGGAAAAATTCTCGTCGCCGGATGCGGGGCTATCGGCTCGGTTTTCGGTGGTTTACTCAGAAAGGCCGGTCACGACATTACACTGCTCGGGCGGGATTGGCACTTGGATGCGATCCGGTCCAAGGGACTTCGACTGGACGGTATCTGGGGCCGCCACTTCGCCGAGGGTTTCAAACTTGTAACCCGAGTCAGTAATCTTTCAGAACTGTATGACCTCATCCTGGTCGCGGTAAAGGCCTATGACACGAAAACGGTAGTCCAAGCAGTTGCAAAACACTTAAAACCCGAAGGGCTCTCCATTTCTCTGCAAAACGGGCTAGGCAACATTGAAACTCTCGCGGAGACATGGAGTGCAGTAAGAGTTTTAGGGGCAAAACTCCTTGTGGGAGCGAGAATCCCGGAACCGGGAAAGGTTACCGTCACGGTTCAGGCTGCTCCGATTGTCATCGGCCCTCTCGACTCAACCTTCCCCGGCTCTATGGGAAGGGGTCGTCTGCTGGTGGCTATGTTTAACCGAGCTGGTATTCCCTGTGAAGCGACAGATCAGCTGCTCTCCCATATCTGGGCTAAAGTCTTTTACAATGCCCCACTCAATGCGCTGGCGGCACTGCTCCAGGTCCACTACGGTGCCCTGGGTGAACAGCCCGGGCTTAGATTGATCATGGATCGGATAATCTATGAAGCCTTCGAAGTGGCTGGTAAAAAGGGGATAAAGCTCCTGTGGAACTCGGCAGATGAATACAGAGCTCACTTCTATGGCAAACTATTGCCGGCGACGTACGATCATAAAAGCTCTATGCTCCAAGATCTGGAACGTGGACGACCCACCGAAATCAATGCTTTGAATGGGCAGCTTTGGAGATACGGCGAGGAGCTCAAATTCCCAACCCCTTTCAACGAAGTGATGACCCGATTAGTGCGGGGGAGGGAGCGGAGATCAGAACCGCCTGGCTCTGCGAGGTCGGATCCTTAAGCGGAAAACGAACGAGTCCAAAGACATTGAATCGGGTCGTTTCACGGTACACCAGCCAGGACCCATAGACAGATAAGCCTTGCCGTGAAGCGTCGAGAAATACATAGACCCGTGGCAAAAGGACGTCAGCCTGTGATAATAAAAACAGGTTAAAAACTTCCAGATTCTAGCGAGGCCGATGACACTGACGCTCACAGAAAAAGCTTGGGAAGAGATTTCTCATCACGCAGTGGAGAGCTTTCCGGAAGAGTGCTGTGGGATTGTCCTGTTTGATGGAGAAATTGATGACGTACGATGTCTGAGAAACATACAAAACCAACTCCATACTATTGATCCAGAAACCTACCCACGCGATGCGACCATTGCATATACCATGGACCTAAAAGAACTGGAATCTATCATCCATGAAGCCGAGACTACCGGGGCCAAAATTAAAGCCTTTTACCACTCCCATCCTGACCACGAGGCCTACTTCTCTCAAGAGGACAAAGCCTTTGCGACCCCATTTGGAGAGCCGACGTTTTCCGAAAGCGTGCAGATCGTCGTCTCCATTTATGACCGGATAGTAAGACGGATCGCCGCTTATGCCTGGAACCAGGCAACAAAGGATTTTGTCGAGATCACTCTCATGAAAGTCTAGACGGGATGGTCCCTACCGATCACAACATCGATGTTCGCGGCTTAGAACTCCACTATTTGGAATGGGGAAATCGCGAAAGGGAGCCGATGGTTCTGGTTCATGGTTTTTTGGATCATGCGCGCAGCTGGGAACCTTTCGTCGCTTCCGTAAAAAAGAGATCTCAAAAGCCTGGCTGGATCGTTGCACCGGATTGCCGTGGACATGGGGACAGCGGATGGATTGGTGCGGGGGGATATTACCATTTTTCGGACTACGTATTGGATCTGGATGCCCTCATTCATGTCCTTGGGTGCGATTCCGTTACTCTCATGGGGCACTCCATGGGTGGGACCATCTCCTTCCTCTACGCGGGGACTTTTCCAAAGCGCGTGAGGAGACTGATTTTAGTGGAGGGAATAGGTCCGCAAGGTCTGAGTTTCTCCGAAGCTCCTCTACGAATGGAAAAGTGGATTTTAGACGTCAAGGCATTGAGAAAAAGAAGGTCCACGGTGTATTCGACTCCCGAGCAGGCAGCTCAACGACTGCGTCGAAAAGATCCCAACCTGAGTTGGGAGTCGGCGCGTCATCTGGCGCAGTGGGGGATGAAACGAACTGACAACGGAAAGTGGGCATGGAAGTTTGATCCCCTTCATCGAACAATCGCCCCGCAACCCTTCTATACCGGTCAGGCTGTGGAATTTCTTCGCTGTATTGAATGCCCGGTTCTCCTCATCCGGGGAAAGGATAGCCGGCAGGCGGCCCGACCTGATTTGGACAAGCGGCTTGAGGCTTTGACTGATCGTACCTTGGTAGAAGTTAAAGATGCCGGTCACATGGTGCACCACGATAACCCGGAGGGGCTAGCTAAGGCCGTAGTGCAGTTTTTAAATCGTTGATCTGTACCACAAAGCCTGTTATGGTCGAAGAAAATCGCTCAAGAACCTTGGGTAAAAATGATAAGAGAGGTTGAGAGAAAAAGACTCTTTCTGCGTGTCGGTGACGAGGTTTGCCACAATGGTTATCAGCACTGGGGTATCGGTGTCGTGATGGAGGTCATGACTTCCGTAGTACCGGGAGGGACCTGCTTGGTACGGATCCGGTTTCAGGATGGGCAGCTACGAGTTTTTAACAACGACATGGACAGTGAGGGGTGCTGTCACTATTTCGGCATCCGGCGTTATTGGAATCCTTCCCGTGGCGTCAACAGGCTACGATCCAGTATTTTCTCTTTGAAAGGCTAGGAGGCGGCTTATGTCCAGTTGGATGAAAACCAGCTCGCTTGGCATCACACTCATCGTGATAGCTTTACTATTTTCACATCCGCTTTACGCAAACGACCTCGAGGAAAATGCCGGTATCGGCGTTGGTCTCACGGCAGGCAACTGGATCTTTGTGCCGGTTAAGAGCACCACATTCATTTTGGGACTCACTGAAGGGGTGCTTTCATTTGTCTTATCAGGCGGCAATACGGAACTGACTCGCCAGATCTGGGAAAATACCACCGACGGTCCTTACTTTATCACCCCGCATGTGGCCCAAATGGCTGTCGGAGAGAGGCCGGAGTTGTCGTTACCGGACGACTAGCCTGTGGCATAGGACGCTTGATAGTATTTGACGAAGCCCGATGCCACAGGCGTGTGTTTTTCTTTCCTAGGCAGCTAAGTTTTTCTTGTAAAAACTGACTGTTCTTTCCCATGCGCCCTTTGCCGCTTCCGGATTATAGCGATCGGCATTGGTGTTGTTGTTAAAGGCATGCTTAGCCCCCGGGTAAACCTTGATGTCAAAGATCTTCCCGAACTTCGTCAAGGCTTCCTTCAGCGGTTCTACTCCCGGCATGATATTGGGATCATCCCCGCCATAGTTACCCAGCAAGGGACACGGGATGTTCTGAACTTGGTCCAGAGGACTGGGATTTCTCCCGTAAAAGACGATTGCAGCATTGAGTTCCTTACACTTAGTGGCAAAATTGAGCGATTGACCGCCACCCCAACAAAACCCGACCACGCCGATTCGTCCATTAAAGAAGTCTTGCTTGTTTAAATACGCGACCGTACCGCGTAGGTCCTCTACCGCAATATCCTGGGTGACGTTTTTGATCGCGGCAATCGCGTCCTGTTCGGTTTTGTATTGTTCCGTACCCCCCTGACGGGAGAGGAGATCCACCGCCAGGGCTGCAAACCCCTCCTTAGCAAGCCTGCGAGCAACATCCTTGATATGCTCTACTAGCCCCTTGTTCTCATGAATTACGATTACGGATCCAAGTTTTCCGCCATCCTTGGGGCGGGAGAGGTATCCTTTGATATTGCCCGCACCCCCCGGATATTCTACCATCGCCGAGGTCAAACCCGGGTCATCCGGTGCAACAATATACGGTATTGCTTCTGCCATGTGAACGTCCTCCTTTTCTTAATAACAATGTGCGTGATATAGCGGAAAACAAGGGATAAGTCCAGAGAAGAAGTTGGGAGTTTCTGCAACCGCGTTTCTTCACTGCGTCGTCGATACGGACTCGACGGTCCTTTTTAATTTAAGGCTAGGACGAGCCTTTGCCGGCGGCGGTGAAGCGGATCAAAGCCTAATAGGTCGGTGGTGCCAGCGGTGGGCAACTTTCAGGGTGCGGGCGTGTCCATCAATCCTTTAACTTGGTCAGCCACTGCTTGACAGCCGGCTAACTATCCCTTACACAAAAGAAGAACTTTTCTAAAGTCTCTCGTTTACCCTCGACTAGATCTACAGCGGGACAACAAGACGCTATTCTGACGACTAAGCAAAAAGGCAATGGAGTCAGGCCATAAAATAGACGGGCGGACAAGCTTGCCGCTGGCAGTACCGTTTTTTTACGGCTGGGTAGTGGTGGCTCTAACGTTTGCGGTTAGTTTGAACGGTGCGGGGGTGCGCTCCGCGCTGACCGTCCTGATCTATCCACTGCAGGCCGAGTTCGGCTGGAGCCGTGCGGCCATCGCCTCGGCAGCTGGCATTACCCTCTTACTGTACGGTGCGGCTGCCCCCGTGAGTGGCTGGTTACTTGACCGCTTTGGGCCACGCCGCGTGATACTTGGAGCTTTAAGTCTGCTGGTCATTGGCGTCACTGGGACAACCTTTATGCAGGAGCTCTGGCATTTTGTCTTGCTCTGGGGAATCGTCGTTGGTCTGGGGGCGGGAGGCACAGCTTCCGTCCTGGCAGCAACGGTTGTTCACCGCTGGTTCGTCGCTCGCCGTGGCCTGGCTCTGGGCATTTTGAACAGCGCCAGCTCTACGGGCCAGCTTATCTTTCTACCTCTCCTGATGTCTCTGATCGTAATGGCCGGCTGGCGCTCGAGTTTAGTGCTCCTTGTCATAGTCACCGTTAGCCTCATGCTACTTATTGGACTGTGGATGCGTGATGACCCATTAGAGGTAGGCCTTGAGGCTTTGGGTTCAGAAAAAAAGACTCTTTCGCCTGGGAGCGAAAGAGAGCGGGAGGCCGGTACCGGGAGCCATAAAGCGCCGGCCAACGATGGGGGCGCTGACATCTCACTCCGCAAGGCTTTCAAGAAATCCAACTTCTGGCTCCTCTGCGGAAGTTATTTTGTTTGCGGGGGCACCTCGAGTGGCCTTATCGGCACCCACCTGATTCCTTATGCGATCGACAGGGGAATTCCTGAGATGACAGCCGCAGCAGCGGTGGGTGTCATGGGCGGTATGAACTTTGTCGGAACGTTAATGTCGGGGTATCTAAGCGATCGTATTGATCCTCGTAAGATTCTCTCGTTTGTCTTTGCTTTGCGGGGCGTTGCGCTTTTTATTCTGCCGTATGTTGAGGACTCTCGGGGTCTCTTCGTTTTTGCTTTGATTTATGGTTTGGATTGGTTTGCTACTGTTCCTCCGGTCATTACGCTAACGGGAGACACCTTCGGCAAGCAAGCCATCGGTCGAATCTATGGTTGGATCTTTCTCTCTCACCAGACTGGTAGTGCCCTTTCCGCGATCGGGGCCGGCGCCATCTTCGCATACTATGGCGATTATCAGTTGGCCTTCCTGATCGGCGGAATGATGACCTTGGTGGCGTCCGGAATGGGTTTTATAATTCAGCCTCGACGCCCTGAGCTTCCACCTGCCCCCGACGCCACAGGGATAATCACCGCCTAACTATCGCCACCGTCTGCGGTATGGGTTATTCAGGTTTGTTTGGGGTCAGGTTTAAA
>JBHHYU010000027.1:0-32862 GCA_046757725.1 Binatia bacterium | reverse complement strand
TCAAGCATGGCCTATAAAAATTTAATCGCTACGGGTTAATTCCCCGCAGCTTGCTACGGGGTAGTTTATTATCTATCCGCGCGGCAAAACTTTGTCCAACAGTCTGAGATCAAGTTGCTCCTCAAACAATTCGGCCACAGTGGACCAATCAGTACCCAACCCCTCCATGTAAGGAATTTTTCCCAGGCACGGAACGGCGGTGAGAGAGAGTAAAGCCTCCGCATTGGTTTGGGCAGCGAGAGAAGATGGACTTTCCAACCGGTTCAGGACGTAGCCCAACACGTGCAGTCCGCGGTAAGTTGCGTGTTCCAGTGTTAGAAGTAAATGATTGATGACTCCGAGGCGGTTGCCTGCCACCACGAAAATCGGAAGTTTCAAAAGGCCACTTAAGTCCGTATAAGTGTAATGAGGTAAAAGCGGGACGAGAAGACCGCCTGCACCTTCCACGATGGTTACATCATGTGCCGAGCTGATCTCCTCGTAGAGAGAATGAAGGTAGGCAATATCGATTTTTAAACCTGCTCTCTCGGCAGCCCTGCTGGGAGCAAGCAGCCCCGGCAGAGGGTAGGGACAGATCGTTTCCAGAGGCTCTTTACAGCCTGACGCCTCTTTGAGAGCAACCGCGTCGTGAGGCAAAAGTTTTCCCTCTCTTTCCGTGCAGCCGCTCTCGGCCGGCTTCATCACACCAACCCGATAGCCCGAATCTCTCAGAAGGGCTGCCAGACCGCAAGCGACTACCGTTTTACCTACACCGGTATCCGTCCCGGTGATAAATATTCCGTTTCCCATTAGTTCTCCGTCACGACCTTTATGGATTTATAAACGACATCGACGAGTGTCTTGAGTTCACTGTCTGTGAAGGTCAGAGGCGGCATCAAGATGATTACGTCTCCGAGGGGACGAACCATCACACCTCTCTTCCGAGCTTCAAGAGCGACCTTGTGTCCCATTCTTTTCTGAGAAGCGAACCCCTTGCGCTTCGTTTTATCCTCTACCAGTTCGATTCCTATCATAAAGCCCCATTGGCGGATATCGTCCACGTGGGAAAGGGGCATGAAATCCTCTTCCAGCCTGTGTTTCAGGTAGGCAATTTTGGGCTGAAGTTGATCGATGACTTTCTCTTTTTCAAAAATCCGCAGGTTGGCCAGAGCCACCGCACATCCCAGCGGGTTTCCGGTGTAGGTGTGTCCATGGAAGAAACTTTTGAAATCCCGGTACTCTCCCAGAAAAGCGGAAAAGATCTCTTCCGTGGCCAGAGTCGCGGAGAGAGGAAGATAACCGCCGGTAATGCCTTTGGCCAGACAGAGAATATCGGGAGTTACCCCTTCGTACTCACAGGCGAACATTTTCCCTGTACGGCCAAAGCCCGTTGCCACCTCATCGAGGATGAAAAGAATTTGGTTCTGCTTGCAGATTTTACTTAGTGCCTTTACGTAACCCAGAGGCTGCGACCACATCCCCGCCGCCCCCTGCATTAGGGGCTCCATGATGAGGGCAGCCAGGGTATTTTGCTCTCTAGTGATCGCTTCTTCCGCTTCTCGAATGGCGCTTGCGAGCGCTTCGCCCTCGCTCATGCCTCGAACGTAACGATAGACATGCGGGGGGTTGACTCGCAGCGTGGGAAAGAGAAGAGAGCGGTGAAAACGGTGAAAGGTGTCGGAGTAGCCCACGCTCATGGCACCTACTGTGTCCCCATGATAGGATTCCGCCAGGGAGACAAACGTCGTGCGCTTTTCCTCCCCTTTAAGCTGCCAGTACTGGACAGCCATCTTGAGGGCCACCTCTACTGCCGTAGCCCCATCGTCGGAATAAAAGACCCGCTGGAGTCCTGATGGGACAATCTCAATTAGTTTTTGCGCAAGTTCAACGCCGGGAACGTGACTGAGGCCTAGAAAAGTAGAATGGGCGATCCGGCCAACCTGATCTTTCAATGCTTTATCCAACTCTTGTCTCTGGTGACCGTGAACGTTGCACCAAAGTGAGGCAACCCCGTCGAGATATCTCCGCCCCTGAACATCAATGAGATAATGTCCTTCTCCCCTCGCAATGATACACGGCTCTTCGTCCATCCATTCCTGCATCTGTGTAAAGGGATGCCAGAGGTAGGTGTGGTCCAGTCGTTTAAGCTTTTCGTAGTTTGAAGGCACTGTAGCTACCAACGTCTCTACGGATTTTCACAGCTCCCTTCGCTCCACGGCTTCCCGTAGAGACGGTTTCGAGACTTGCTTGGATGAACCTTCTCGAATTCCCTCCGGTCAGTTCCGGATTTCATCTCGTGCAAGCCCTCAGCGTGTGCCCGGCTGCTCCGTTCATGTTCCCCTCAGAGAGCTCGCTCAGCCCTCCGGCCGTTTTTGTGTTACTCCTTAATCCCTTTTGAGCTTATGACCTATCAACTCATTTCCTCTTTAACTTTCTGGAAGGCGGTGAGCGCCCGATGGAGCTGCCCATGGGTATGTGTCGCCATCAGCGTGATCCGGAGACGCGATGTGCCCGGAGAGACCGAGGGCGGACGAATTCCCTGAGCGAAGATCCCCTTTTGTAGCAGCATCTCGGAAAAGGCCATACATCTTCGCGTATCGCCGATCATGAGCGGTAAAATTTGGCTTTGACTCTCCCCGAGAAAGAAGCCGAGCCTTCTGAGTCCATCTTTCAAGGTCCGGCAGTTATGCCACAGCGCAAGCCGTCGCTGCGGCTCTTTATATAAAAGGTCAATAGCTGCCATCGCCATCGCCAAGACAGCGGGAGGTAGAGACGTGGTAAAGATAAAACTACGACAGCGGTTGATGAGCAACTCGCGCAATCTTTGATCCCCTGCCACGTACGCCCCAAATGCCCCGATGGCCTTACCCAGCGTTCCCATTTGAACCAAGATACGCTCTCCTAAACCCAACTTTGCTACGACTCCTGCCCCATGGGGACCAAAGACGCCCGTTGCATGGGCCTCATCGACCATGACTGCCGCTCCATATCGTTCCGCTAGATCAACAATCTCTCCAAGAGGGGCCTCATCTCCATCCATACTGAAGAGCGTTTCGGAAACGATCAGCTTTTTACCACTTGGAGATGATTCTTTGAGCTCATACTCTAGCCGATCCAGATCACGGTGGGGAAAAATCACAATTTTTGCCCTTGAGAGACGGCAACCGTCAATAAGACTCGCGTGGTTGAGCGCATCGCTAAAGATTACATCCCCTTCCCCGACGAGGGTGGAAAGAATGCCTACGTTGGCTTGAAAGCCCGAGTTAAAAACTAACGCTGCCTCAGTTCCTTTGAGTTCGGCGATTTTATTTTCCAGTTCCGTATGGAGCGTCATGTTCCCAGAAATCAGTCGGGAGGCACCGGAGCCGCAGCCGTAACGATCGATAGCCGTTTTGGCGGCTTCGCGCAAACTTGGATGATTGGCTAGGCCCAGGTAGTTGTTGGAGGAAAAATTGAGCACCTTCTGACCATCGAGGGTCAGCGTTGGTCCCTGTTCTCCTCCTACCTGGCGGAGTCTGCGATAAAGCCCCTGATCCTTTACCTGTTTCAATTCGGTTTCGATAAAATCCGTAAACATTTTCAGGTTAGGTTTATTATAAGGATGAAACTATGGCAACCGCCGGCAAACCCGTTGCACAGGTCCTCGTCTCAGCACATCACTGATCTAGAGTTTCATGAGAAGAGGTTCTGTGAGGGTAATCTCGCGGGGGTTCACCTTTGCCGCATAAGGCAGGATCTCTACTCCAGCTTGGGCTGCCTTGCGCAACCAGCGACCGTACTCCGGGTCGATCTCATCGGCAGGCCGAAACTGCGTGCAGTCATCTCTCTGAATTACAAAGATCAAAACTGCCCGATGGCCTTTTTTTCGGAGCCGGAATAGCTCTCTTAAATGTTTTCTTCCACGTTCCGTAACGGCATCCGGAAAGGCCGCTGCGCCTCCCACCTTCAGGGTCACGTTCTTGACTTCCACAAAACAAAGAGTTTCCGGACCCTCCAAGCAGAGATCCAGTCGGGTATCGGGTGTGATACGCACTTCATGACGGATACGCCGGTAGCCTTGCAGCTCCCTGATCACACCCGCCTCGATCCCTTCGGCCACCAAACGATTGGGATAAAGCGTATTGATCCCAACCCAGGTTTCGGCGACCTGGACCATTTCCCAAGTATAAGCAAGGCGTCTGTGTTGGCCACCTTGGTGTGAGAGATAGACTCGGCTCCCAGGCGCCTTGCACCCCGTCATCCTTCCCGTGTTGGCACAATGGGCCGTAACCACCCGGCCCTTACGAAGGCGAACGTCTGCAAGGAACCGCTTATAGCGAAGGATGAGATTTCCGGGGATGAGCGGTGAGGGAAAACGCATGCTTACACGGACATGAAATTTCTCTGTTCTCTGGGGAAATGTCTTCAACAAGTCCTGTGAGGTCTTCTATTTCTGCGTTCTCAGATAGTGGCTAAGCACCTGCTGCCACGTCCAGGGAACCATCGCTTACCTTATCCAAAAGACCCTGCAGGTCCCCGTTGCACAGCTCGTACGAATAGCGGCGATCAATAGCAATGGACTGCCACAAGTCAATGCTGATACCCCCTACTAGTCACCCGACCTTACTCTATGGCCAAGACTTTGCAACGCTTTTTTTGCCGGCAAGGTAATGTCGGGTGACGACCGACGAGAATGCGACAATGGGTTAAGACACATATACTTATGCGCGAGCAATAACATATAATAATGGGCAGGTCCCGTTTAGCGCGACAAAAAAAATCTCGAGCGAGGGCACTTTGCCGAAGTCCCAATTTTTTAATAATCTCACTTGCGGTGGGATTTGTCTAAGACACTATAGACTTCACTCGAAACGGAACAAAGGAGGAAAGAATGGCAGACGTAATTGATTATAAGATTCTTGGCGATGATATGCAGCTAGTGGAGATTGAGCTTGATCCGGGAGAGGGCATTAGGGCCGAAGCCGGCGCTATGATGTTTATGGAGGATAGAATCGAGATGCAAACATCGACCGGTGGGGGTCTATTCAGCGGTTTTAAAAGGATGATAACGGGTGAAAGTTTTTTTATCACGACTTTTCTTAATAATGGATCAGGTAAACAACATGTTTCTTTTGGCGCGCCCTATCCCGGAAAGATCGTTCCTCTTGAACTGGGTAAGCTAGGAGGAGAATTTCTGTGTCAGAAGGATGCTTTCCTATGTGCGGCCAGGGGCGTGGAAATAGAGGTGGCCTTCACGAGGAAAATCGGTGCAGGGATATTTGGAGGCGAAGGCTTTATTCTACAACGCCTTGTCGGAGATGGTACGGCATTTGTCCATGCCGGGGGTATGATCATAAAGAAGGACCTATCGGCAAACGAAACCTTACGAGTTGATACCGGGTGTCTTGTCGCTTTCGCCAGGAGTGTAAGCTACCAGATAGAATTTATCGGCGGTTTTAAGAATGCGCTGTTTGGGGGCGAAGGATTATTTCTTGCAAAAATGACAGGACCAGGAACTATCTATCTGCAGAGTCTACCTTTCTCTCGACTTGCAGATCGTATCATGGCGGCAGCGAGGTATCAAAATAGAGGTGAAAGTAGAGGGGTGGGCGGCGTCGGTGGTGGCCTATTGGGTGGCATACTGCAAGGAGACTGAGATTACGATGGACCTTGCCGGGGACGCGACATAAAATCTTGCTCAAAATGCTTACCAACCTATAAGACTATTGTTCATGGCAGAACGTCGTAGGAAAATCACACTTGAAGGGCTGATTCACCGGGCAAAAAGAGGGCGGAAGTTCAACCGCCATCTCCTTTTTCGTCCATCCCTGGTTTACAAGGTTTTAAAGGATCCCTTCTGGGTTTGGTGTGCCTACAACGCGCCCAAAAAGGAGGCTGTAGACGAGACCAACCGCTATGACAAAATGCGATTTCAACGGGGACTCGAATTCGAACAAGAGTGGGTTCAGAAACATTACCCGGATGCAGTTAAGATTAAGCCGGAATTCGGCTTTGCAGCACTGAAGCATACGCTTCAGGCGATGATGAAGGGAACGCCCGCCTTATATCAACCCCAGCTCTGGGATCTCGGGCGGGAAACCTACGGTAAGGGAGATCTTTTGATCCGCGACGATAGCCGGGGATCTGACCTTGGTCCGTTTCACTACCGTGTTCTCGAGATTAAGAGATCCAGCTCTTTACAAGAAAACCATATCATGCAAGCGGCCTTTTATAACCGCACCGTGGGAATGCTTCAAGGATATGTCCCGGAAACGTTGACCGTTGTCTTAAATATGTCGGACCAGGTCGTACCCTACATCAGGAGAGAGAAGGGACTTGAGAAGATCATCGATACATGGAAGGCACTGCGTAATGGAGATTTCATTCCAGAGCCCGGAAGACCACCGGATACCACGGGCTCACCCTGGAGAGTTTATGGAAACAGAAGGATTCAGGCCGAGAAGGACTTAGTTCTCCTGGCTGGTATACAAAAGAGGGAAAGGGAAAAGCTTCGCAGGGCGGGGATTCCGAGAATCGATCAACTCTGGAATCTCCGCTTGGAGGAAATCTACGAAATACTGGGTGAGCGAACTGGGGCCACAGCCTATTTCGTCGCACAGGCGTACAAAATCAGGGGGCCGATCCTGAAACCTGGGCGCCGGCTGAACATTCCCCGCGGGAAAAGGCTGTTATATTTTGACTTTGAAACGTCGGATCAACTACATCCGACTGAAGCTCCCCATGTCTATCTCGTCGGCTGCTGGGATGCGATGCGGGATCAGTTTGTTAAGTTCCTGGCCCGTGGAGCGGAGGATGAAGGTCGGATCTTTAGCGAATTTCTTGACTATGTGGGTGACGTAAAAGATACGCGGCTGTACCATTGGACTAACTTTGAGATTCGCCAGATGCGAAAGGTCATGGGCCGCTGGCCTGCCCTTAGGGGACCCTTGGGTCAATTGATCTCCCGCTGCGCCGATCTTAAACAGGCCATTCAGTCAGCGGTCTACTTGCCCGTCCCTACCTTTTCCATCAAATCGGTGGCCCCTATCCTAGGGTTTAGGTGGAGACAGGAAGGCTTTGGTGCGTTCGAGTCCATGGTTTGCTACTGGGACTATCTCGATGGAAAAGATGAAGGCTCAATCCAGAGAGTGGTCTGTTACAATGAGGATGACTGCCTTGCCATGTGGACTGTAGACCAAGAGATCATGAGCCGATTGGGTTAGGAACCGAAAAAGAAAAACCCTTTGTCGCAGGAACACTATCCATGTCCGTTCAAAACGTGGACTTGAGGTCCTCGATATAAGCTTGGAAACCCGACTCCAAGTTATACTCGGGCTCCCAGCCCAGATGCTCCTTAGCCCGGGCTATAACCATCGGTTGCTTGGACGACCGGGGAGGCTTTCCAGGGAGAATTTCCACCTGCAGCTTCGGTAAAAAACGTTTTGCCAGACCAACGAGCTCCTCAGATTTGATAATCACGCCGGTCCCAATGTTAAAAAACATTTCAGGCGGGATGGAGACCGTTGCTGCGAGATCAATAGCCCGGCCAACGTCTTTATAATAAATATACTCAAAGTCTCTGGCTTGCGCCTGCGGTATCCGAACCAAACCTCCACGAATGCCTGTCTGGAGGAGTCTCTGAATGGTCTCTCCCCCGGAAGAACCTCCAGAGAAATGGCCAAACCCGTACACGTTGGCGAGGCGAAGAACGATGAGCTCAAACCCATATACGCGTTGATAGGTCTCGAGCATGAGTTCCTTCGCCACCTTTGAATTGCCGTAGGGAGAGCCCTCTCCTCGGGGAAAGTCCTCTGGGATTGGAGTGGCACCTTCTCGCCGGCGATCGTAGACCCCCATGGTACTGATGTGGATCAGTCGTTTAACTCCAGTCAGGCGAACGGCCTCTGCCACGTTGATGGTGCCCATCACATTGATCTGCATCCCCGTAAACAGGGCTTGGGCTACGCGCCCACCAATAAGACCTACGGTGTGGACTACCGTGTCAATCCTGTGTTCCTGCATGGCATGAATCAGGGCCGGCAAATCCCGAATGTCGTTCTGGACAACAGCAACCTCAGCGGATCCTAACTTTTTGTTCAAGAACTCCCGCCGCGGCAGAACGTCGTAGAACACCAAACGTTCCCCCCGATGGAGTGCCCTCTGAGCAAAGGAAGTGCCCACAAGTCCTATTCCCGTAATTAATGTAGCCACAACCTTTTCCCCCCTCTTTTCGGATTACGTGAGATCACGATGACGAAAAAGATCCTTACACACATAAAAAATCGCCAATTTTCCTTCTGATCATAGGCCTGGGCGGACCGTATCTAAAACTTCTCGTAATGTCAATTACAACATGACTCTCCGTTCAAGAGAGTGGCCCCTCAGGAGAAAACCTTCCGGCCCCGGACAATGGCTACGATGCCTCCCCTTTTGGTCCGGCTTTAGTTTGCACAGAAACAAACGATCCCTCCCCTTGCCAGTATGAAATCCACGTAACACACCCTGACTGGTGCCAGGCACTGGGGGCTGCTGCCGAGGTAGTTCCAAGAACTTGAGCGGATAGAAGTTTCGTTTTGACTTGCAAGAGGCGCCTGAAAGCGAATGCGTTAGTTTGAAAAATTGGCCGGGTAATGATCGTGTAACTGGACTAGGGCTTTAAAAAAACGGGAAATTTGCATAGTTCCGCTCCGCCCTATATCTTAAGGGAGGTAAAAACAACCGGAAACAGCTTCATAAAAAAGCGTTTTTTTGATTAAATCAAAAGATTCTGCTTATGATTATTAGGCTACCCTGCAACCTGCCGGGAGCATATTACCGGTGGGGCTTACAGAGAGGAGAAACGGTAGTTTTCATTTCTGGTCGACTACGAGGTGTGAAACCTGGTGGTCGATGTGATTGGATTCGAATGGTTTTCTGGTTGTCCGTTACTGCTTGTTTTTTGATGATGCCGTCCTGGCTTTACGGGCAAGACCAGGTGCGTAATTTCGTCGTAAAAATCCATACCACACGCCGTGTGCCGAACGTGTTAAAGCCATGGGCGATGCTTAGCCCGGAGAAAATTAGTGGCACGGGTGTCGTGTTTGACGGCAAGCTTATCCTCACCAATGCCCACGTCATTCAGTATGCAAGCGAGATCTACGTCCAACCAAACCAGTCGGCTGAAAAACTTCCGGCCCATGTGGTGGCCATTGCACCGTCCATTGACTTGGCCCTCCTCCAGCTTGAGAACGTCTCGTTCTTCAAGCATCTCGCTCCTCTGCCATTCGCTGAAACGCTGCCGCGGGTTAAGGATACCGTTAATGTCTACGGTTATTCCACTGGCGGTACGGAGCTATCCGTCACCGCCGGGATTGTGTCGCGGATCGAGTTTGCTCGATACTACTACCGCACATCGGGCCTGCGAATCCAAGTTGACGCGGCACTAAACCCCGGCAATAGCGGCGGTCCTGCCATGGCTGACGGCAAGCTTGTTGGCTTGGTGTTCAGCAATATCCCCAGTGCTCAGAATATCGGCTACCTGATACCTGTTGAGGAGATTCGATTGTTTCTTGCTGATGTAGCTGATGGCACGTACGACGGCAAACCCGAGATCCTGGACTATCTGCAGACCGTTGAAAATAGTGCTTTACACAAGAAACTGCATTTACCGAAAGGCGTCGCGGGATTAATGGTCACAGAGCCGTACCAAGACGATAAGGGGTATCCACTAAAGGAGTGGGATGTGATTGCGCAGATTGGCAACCATCCCATCGACAGCGAGGGTAAGGTTGATATACGTTACGACTTGCGTGTCTTCGCCCTATATCTGGTTCAAAAACTTGCGAAAGGCGGGACGGTAGACCTGACGGTATACCGCAACGGGGAGTCGAGAAGAATTGCCATGCCGGTGCGGCTACACCGGAAGTTGGTGGTCCCCTTTCTGATGAACCGGAACCCACGATACTTCATATACGGACCGTTGGTCTTCTCCCAGGCTACTCAGGATTATATTAGGAAGTTGGGTAGAAGGTGGAAGTTATTCCTTACAAAGCAATCTAACCCAATGATGTTACGACGTTTCGATAAACCAGCATACGATGGGGAAGAACTGGTCGTGGTCTGTTCGCCGATGTTCTCGCACCGTATTGCTAAGGGGTACGACGACCCGTACACGTCGGTCCTCGCCGAGGTGAATGGTATACGAGTCAAAAATTTAAGGCACTTAGTAAAGATCCTTCGCGACACAACCGAAACACAGATTACCTTTAAATTTGCGATGAATGTTGCCCGAGGGCAGGAGACGTTGGTATTCAACCGTGGGGAAATTCTTGCGGCTACAGAGGAAATATTAAATGATAATGGGATTCGATACCCGTATTCTAAAGAGTTCCGGGCTCTGTGGAAAAATTCTGGATCGAGGTAGTTCAAAGAAGGCATTTTTCTGGGCTTTTTGAAGCCAAGGCGACGAGGAACCAAAAAACCGCGCTCGAATAAACCTAGCAGGGACATGACTTTTATGATTGTCCGACTCAAGGATCCGATGGGTAAAGGTATTACTGGTCACTGGGTCCATGCAGAGGAAAACCCGAAATGGGTGCGTGTAGCTTTCAACGGTGAAACCATCGCCGATAGCAAGCGGCCGATCCTGCTTCGGGAAGCCGGCAGTTTGCCAGCTTATTACTTCCCGCGAGAAGATGTCCGAATGGACCTCATGATCTCAAATCGTCACCGGATCTCTTGTCCTTATAAGGGTGAGGCTTCTTACTGGACGATTCGGGTAGGCAAGAAAGAGGCCGAAAATGCGGCATGGAGTTATCTGAATCCTGCACCTGAATGCTCCGAAGTCAGAGGTTGCCTGGCCTTTGAATGGAGCAAGATGGATGCGTGGTATGAGGAAGAGGAGGAGATTTTTGTCCATCCCCGGGATCCCTATAAGCGTATCGATGCCGTTCATAGCTCACGCCATGTACGTGTCCGCATCGGGGGTGAAACCGTTGCGGACACGCACCGGCCCTGTCTCGTTTTTGAGACCGGGCACCCTGTCCGCTACTACATCCCGAGGGAAGATGTCCGGATGCAACTCCTGGAGCCGAGCCCCACTTCAACAAGGTGTCCCTATAAAGGAATTGCGTCCTACCGTTCGGTACGAATCGGGGATAGAATCTTTAAGGATAATGCCTGGAGTTACGAAGAAACCACCCTCGAATGCCCCAAGATCAAGAGGCTCGTCTGTTTTTTCCAGGAACGTGCAGCTTCAATCTGTGTAGACGGTAAACCGGTAGAGCGGCCGAAGACAAAGTGGGCTCAGGATTCTCTATTTTAAGAACTTGGTGCCGGAAAAGTCGATAATCCAGGAGTATTCACAAGGCTGACATTAGGGCGGAAGTTGGTCTCGATATCCTCGCCAAACTCATGGGACATGCTAAGGCGTTCATAAGTTCGCGCTCCGAAACGCAACCTTACGCTCCCGTGCCTGGGCTCTTCAGGACAACCCCTCGGCCGCCAAACGATACCTTCCTAATGAAATCCTTTGTAATGATTCAAGGAACCCATGCTGCTCACGGTGCCATTTAGAAAAGAAGCGCGGAAGGTTTTATCCAAGGTCTAGTCCAAACAGTTTCTTTGCATTGTCTAGGAGTATCTTTTGGCGCACCTCGGGTTTTATTTTTAGCTGCCCAAATTCCTCCATCCACCGTTCGACGCCGATAGCAGGCCAGTCGGACCCGAACAGTGCCTTATTCTGGAGCAATGAATTTACCTGATGCACCAACTCGGCGGGAAAGTACTTGGGCGCCCACCCGGAGAGATCGATGTAGAAGTTACTCTTGTGTCTGGCTATGGCAAGGCTCTCCCCCTGCCACGGCCAGGAGGGGTGAGCGCTGATAATTTTCAGTTCAGGGAAATCCGCTGCTACGTCGTCAAGATAGATGGGTTGGGTGTATTTGAGTTTTGTTCCCATGCCACCGGGGGTACCCGCCCCAGCGGCGGCCATGCCGCTATGGAACAAGACCGGCAGGCCTAGTCGTTGCATCTCCTCCCACAAGGGGTAGAAGCGCGTGTCGTTGGGAAAAAAGTGTTGTCTAGCGGGGTTAAACTCTCCCATGCCGTGTAAGCCCAATTCTTCCTTGCAACGTCGGATTTCTCTAAGCGCCACTTTGCCTTGCCATGGGTCCACTACCCCAAAACCCAAGAACACGTCGGGATGTTTGTGCACGCCCTCGGCAATATGGTCGTTTGGCACGGGAGTCAAGCCGGTGATCGTTTCGTCGGTCGTGTTCATAATTACGGCCATCATCTTCCGCTGACGGTACTGATCCGCCATCTCGTCAAAGGAAACGGGCCGTCGTTCCCTTCCAAAGTAGCGAGCCATCTGTTGAACCCTGGGGCCCTTGGACTTTAGGGTCAATTCGTCGCAGAGGTGAACGTGTACGTCAATTGCTATGATCTCCATAGGATTGTAACCTCCATAATTGTTAAGATTTCCACCCGCATGCCGCTGGCATGCTACCAACGAGGTTTTCCACGGGGAGAACGCGCCAGCTCTTCCCTTGGGTCGACTATGGACTTTTATACCCCGTGGTCGAACTCATCTGCATCGTTTTATTTCGGTATGGATCGTCTTGCACCAGAACCATTATCTCGATCCGCCTCTTCTCTCAAGGGTTAGGGACAGCCCGGGTTTTTGAACCTGGATTCGGTTACAGTCTGTCCGCTTGGTCAACTCTTCGATCAGGGTAACCAGAGGTTGCGTAGCGCTTAGGTATTCCTTGGGTGGACCGGCAGCCCGCATGGTATCGATCTCCTCTTTACTCAATAGCCAACGGAGCAGTAACTCCTCGTCAGAAACGCCACGGCCTCCTAGCTTACGCCGTACCTCCCGGAGGGACAGCTCAGAAGGTCCCCGGCTCGCAAGTTCCCTGGCCCGGGGCCGGTTCAGGACCTTGTCCTTGACGTTTGGATCCATCGATGAGCCACCCTCTTTCCCCCACCGTCCTAGTGCGTAGTGGATAACCTGATCGGTTACCTCTTTATACCGCTCACCCACAATGACGTTGATGACTGCCTGACTCCCTACAAATTGTGAAAGTGGCGTCACCATAATAGGGTAACCAAAGTCGGCCCGGACCCGCGCGGCTTCATCTAGAGCCCTGACCAACCGGTCTTCCATCCTTACGAGACGAAGCTGATGGCGGAGGTTAGAGATCATTCCCCCGGGTACCTGATGAAGGTATTGGGCGTACTCATATTCCACAGGTGTCCCTATGGGGAAACCCTCTCGTTTTGCGATGGAGGCGAGATGTTCTGCTACTGGTTTAAGCGCCTCCTCATCTATGGCCGTAGTATAACCCAGAGCACGAGCGTTGCTTGCGACACCGAAAACAGAAGGGTTCGAAGAGCCGTTGGCCAACGGCGGAATGGCCGTGTTGACCGTCTTGACCCCGAGTTTTATGGCCTCCAGACAGCACAGAGGACCAAGACCCGTTGTGCAGTGAGTGTGAAGCTCAAGCGGCAAGCCCCGGCTATACCTAAAGATCAAGGGAACGAGGGTCCGTGTGCGGTCTGGTGTCAACAATCCTCCGGGATCCTTCAAGCATAACCGGGCTGCGGGCAGGGATGCCGCTTCCCGAGTTTTCTGCGCATAGTAATCATCCGTGTGCTTGGGTGAAACGGAATAGATCAGGTTGACCACGGGCTCTAGCCCTACCTCTCGTGCAATCTCGATTTTGCGTTGCCAGCTCGATGGATCATTCCATTCATCTGATATGCGAGCCTGCCTCATCCCGTTTGCGGCCATGCGCTCAATAAAGAGTCGGTAGACGGATATCGGCGTGATCTCAAAGGCGTTGACTCTCCCCGCAATAAGCCGCAGCGGAGTCTTTTTGATTCGCCGTGCAACCAACCGTACCCGTTCCCACGGATCTTCTTTGAGTTCCCGAACACATTTTTTGAGATGCGATGCGGATATAAGCTCTATCGCATCAAATCCTGCCCGGTCCATCTGCTCTGCGATGGGAAGCATCATGCCCGTTCTCATACCCTCAGCCCAAAGGCTCTGATGCCCGTCCCGAAGAGTGGTGTCAACAAACCGGATCTCACTCATGTTCTCTCCCGCAACTTTAAAGGGCAAAGTCCTTGAGCCTTTTCTCGAGCCAGCAGGTGTTTACCTTTCCCTGGAGGTAATCCAGCTGACAGACCAATAACCGGAGGAACGGGATTGTTGTCTTAACACCGGTTACGACGAAAGCTGCTAGGGCCTCTTGCATCCGTCCCGCTGCTTTGACTCGATTTTCCTCGTGAACGATTAACTTGGCGAGTAAAGAATCATAGTAAGGGGAAACTGAATAACCTGGGGTGCAATGGCTGTCCACCCGTATGCCTGGTCCCTGAGGCGATTGCCACCTGGCGATCAAGCCTGGACAAGGCCGAAATCCATGTGTCGGCGACTCGGCGTTGATGCGGCATTCGATGGCATGCCCTGAGACTCGGATATCGGACTGAGAAAAGGTGAGGGACTGCCCATCAGCAATACGGATCTGTTCTTTAACCAGGTCACGGCCCGTGACCATCTCCGTCACCGGATGTTCCACCTGTATCCTTGTGTTCATTTCTAAAAAGTAGAATTTCCCATTATCCTGATCTGTAATAAACTCCACGGTGCCGGCATTCTCGTAATGGATTTCCTTAGCCACGGCGACAGCAGCCTTTCGTAGCTCCTCCCGCAGGGATTCCGGTATCAATGAAGCCGGAGCCTCTTCCAATACCTTTTGGTAGCGACGCTGCAAGGAGCAGTCACGCTCACCAAGATGAACCACGTTCCCGTATCGGTCACCGAGAAGCTGGACCTCGATATGCCTCGCATTAGGAATGTATCGTTCCATGTACAGCGTCTCATCGCCAAACGCTGCACGTGCCTCCGCAGCAGCTGTCCCAAATGCCAGGGATAATTCCTTACCTTCCGTTACGATCTTTATACCACGCCCTCCCCCACCGGCCGCCGCCTTAAGCAGGATAGGAAATCCTATATCTTCTGCCACCGTCATGGCCTCTTGGAGGTTCTTTACCTTCTCTGAGCCGGGTACGACCGAGATTCCACTCTGCTTGACCAGGGCCCGCGCCTTGAGCTTATTCCCCATCTTGCGAATCGTCTCAGGTTGCGGGCCTATGAATTTTAAATCGTACTTTATGCAGGCGGCGGCCAACTCCGGATCCTCTGCAAGGAACCCGTATCCAGGGTGGACTGCGTCGGCGCCGGTCCCTAGTGCCGCCGCCACGATCGCGTCTACCCGCAGGTAGCTGTCCGCAGAGCGGGCAGGACCGATGCATACCGCCCGATCCGCCATCTTTGCCGGTAGGCCATTGCGATCCTCCTCCGAAACCGCGGCTACGGACTCAAACCCCAACGCGTGACAGGCCTTGATGATGCGGACTGCAATCTCGCCCCGGTTGGCAACGAGCACCCGCGAGATAGTCATCCCTGATCCCCTTCGCCGTCAGGAGAACCTTCCGGTTTTACGAGGAAGAGGCTCTGTCCATACTCGACAAACTGGCCATTGGAAACAAGAATCTCACTGATCACCCCCCGGACTCCAGCGCTGATGCCTGTATAGACCTTCATCACCTCTATAAGCCCGACATTGGTCCCCTCATCTACCGTTGTCCCTCTCTCTACGAAGGGAGGCGCTTCCGGTTCGGAGGCCGCATAGAATATTCCCACCATGGGTGCCGCGATAGGCACAAGCCCCTTTATCGCGACCGAAACTCCCTGCCCGTCAGGCGGCTGTTTTCGTTCCGACTGCCCCACCGGAGTCTCTAAAAACATTGCCGGGTCCTCTGGTGGTGAAACATCACTCTGTTGCGTGATCCCGGGACTCTGATCCGATGCCTCCCGTGCGTATCCTCCTTTACTGACCGTTAGCTTCAAGTCTCCTTGCTCTAGTTGGAAGAAATCGAAGCTGGATTTTTCAATCAGGTTAAGTATCGCAAGCACATCGCTTTCAGTCAGATCCATAGTCTCTTCTCTCCAAAGGCGGGCAGTTGCTTTTCTGGTTGTCTGATTCCTCTAGGCGAAGTAATGCCGTAACAGCACTTTCAGTATAAAGGGTTTGGGGTGAAATACCGGGCGTTCCCAGGATGGAAGGAATCCTGAAACGTCATATGGCTCCCTCATCCTTCATCCCGGCAAGATCCTTTTCAGTATACCCGAGTTCGTGAAAGATCGCCTCATTGTGTTCACCCACATCAGGAACCGGAAGGTCCGGCTCACAGGGAGTTCTACTATAAGCTACCGGAAAACCCACGAGTTGTAGAGCTCGGTCCCCTTGGCCAAAGGTCTTGACCATTCCTATGTGTCGGACCTGTTTGTCCCCGATGGCCTCGGCTACATTGTAGATCGGGCCTGCAGGGACATCCTGCTCCTCCAATTTAGCGAGCCATTCGGCGCGAGGGCGGGTCCGGAAGACCTCTCCCAGCCGATCGCGAATGATGTCGTAGCTCTTTATGCGGCCGGCTTTGGTTGCAAAGCGGGGATCCCTTAACAAATCAGGAAGTCCAGCTACTTTTACAAGCCCGCGCCAGAACTTGGGTGGGGTGGATAGGTGGATTGCGAAGGGTAATCCGTCAGAGGCTACAAACGCATACGATTGCGAACGATGTGCCCGAGATACCTTGTCGGCGATCTCGCCTGTCATCGCATAGTCGGCAATCGGGGTAGGCTGGAACGCTAACCCTGCGGCTAGCATATTGACCTCCAATTTCTGGCCGTGGCCGGTGGAGGAACGGGACAAAAGCGCTGCCAGAACACCGTATGCGGCGTAGATACCCGACAGTTGATCGCACATCGGAGGACCAACCGGTTCAGGTTGGCGAATGTCGGTCAACTGGCTCCACAGGCCGCTCATCGCTTGGGCGATGGCATCATAGGTCGGGCGATTGCAGTAGGGGCCGCTCGACCCCATACCAGAAATCGCACAGTAGATCACGCTCGGATTTGCACGCTGAATGACTTCATAGCCGACGCCAAAACGGTCAAGTGTTCCAGGCCGAAAATTTTCCAGCACCACGTCGACCTTCGAAGCCAACCGAAGATAGACTTCCCGGCCACTCTTGGTTTGAACGTTGAGTGTGACACTCTTCTTTCCGCGGTTATATCCCGCGAAGGACGGTCGAACAGCGCCCTGTTTCCCATCCCATAGGCGGAAATAATCGCCGGTACCCGGCATCTCTACTTTGATAACTTCCGCGCCAAGATCCGCCAACAACATACCAGCGTAGGGCCCGCTAATGACATTGGCCATTTCCAAGACTTTGATCTGTCCTAGGGGACCTGCCATGAGTTCACACCTCCTTCGGTTTGTAGCCTACGTGGCGATTTACAAAGAACGCCCAGCAGTTTCTACAAACCGCTTTCAGTACGGTCTATCGTCCGACCCAACGATTTATATCTGGACTGTGCCATGGACGCAAGGAGCTCATGCGATTCCCTTTTTGGGGGTGAGACCCGGTACCTTGATGGTTCTACCCTAAAAAGAGTGGTGTTCCAGTTAGACGCAGGGGGTCCACTCCTCAGTGGGAGCCCATTTCGTGGTTTGTGTTCGTGCTTCGTTTTCGACACTGAGCACGAGCGTCGAGCACGATCACGGTTTGACGCCTCACTCTCTTCGGAGCCTACCCCCTGCACCGCGCACCCGTGCATCCGGTTCCGAGCAAGGTTTTCTCCTGAGGAACCACTCTTTTTAACGGTGAGGGCACATCCGGGTACATCGACTTGACAAGAACGTTTGACAGGAAATAAAGTCGGGATTTCCGAACCTTGAACTTTCAGCCATCACCGAAAACCTGTAACGGAGGTGTACCCATGGACGACTGTTTACAAATAAGACATCGCAAGAAACTTTTGTTACCGTCGATTGCTGCCGGCTTTTTTCTGTTCATGGCGTGTTTTTATGCACGTCCGCTCATGGCTAAGATTTATTACACCGGAAAATGGAAAAAGCTATCTGAGCGTGTATACCTGTTCAAGCGGAAACGGTCCAGTCACAACAGCGCCATCCTCATGAAGGATTTCGTGATCATGATCGACGCAGGCCAGGAGCCGGAATCGGGAAAGTACGTGGTGGACAAGCTCCGCAAGATCACCGACAAGCCCATCAAGTACCTGGTCATTACTCACTATCACGATGATCATATTATGGCGATTCCGTGGTTCAAGAAGCAGGGGACCGTTGTGATCGGGCACTCCGAGACTCAGCGTATTTTAACGGAGATGGGACACAAGCTGATCGCCAACAGAATCAAGAAATTTTCAAAGAGAAGACCGGAACTGAAGGAGATTTTAAAGGATGCGGTGGTGGATAACGTAGATTTAACCTTTGACAAAAAGATGACCATCGGCCGGGGTAAGGATCGTGTGGAGCTTCTCTATTTTGGGCCCGCCCGGACGCCGGGAGACCTCTTTCTCTGGCTTCCGAAAGAGAAAATTCTTTTTACCGGAGACGCCATCAATAAATCCGTTCAGCCCATCCATTACGACTATCCCAACACCAAGCAGTGGACAACCACACTGCGCAAGGTCCTAAAGCTTGGCGCCAAGACGTACATCGCCCAGCACGGGAAGCCCTTTAAGACCGATACCGTCATGGAAATCATCAACTACTACACCGACCTGAGGAAGGGTGTTCAGGCCTATATCGACAGAGGAGTGCCACTGAAGAAAATCCAGAAAGAATTCCAACTTCCAAAGTACAAAAAGTGGCGCAACTATAAAAAGCGCTTCAAGATTCATATTATGGTGATGTATAAAGAGCTTACCGGACAGACGAAAAAGTTCTATGACATCAAATAAGGCGGTGCCAAAGATTTAAAAGCAACTCCTGATCTGCTGCTATGGAGGGTGTTAGACCCCCCGGACTGACCAATATGAAAACGAAAATACTTGGTGGGACTATAGTGGGCTGGTCGGGGAGTCACCATGAGCTGGTGCCCGATGGCGCAGTAGTCATAGACGAAGATACAATCAACTATGTGGGGTCAGACCGAAACCAACCTGCAGACAGGATTATTGATGCCTCGGGCCGGCTGGTCTGCCCCGGCTTTATCAACCTCCACGTCCATTCGCAGCTCAATGTTGGTGATTACCTTCTGACGGACATTACCAAGAAAGACTATCTCTCCGCCAACTACTTTGTCTTTGGTGCCCCGATAAAGGGGAGGAGTAAACCTCCGCCACCGGTGGCGGTAGCACTGGGCAGAAAGTATGCGCTCATGAGTGCTCTTAAAAATGGCGCTACGACCATTTTGGATCCGGGAGGACCTCCGGGGGATCCGGATGACTATGTCGCCATCGTCGGAGAGTTGGGTGCCCGGGTCTTTTTCAGTCCTCCGTACAGGAGCAGTGACATCTTTACCGACCGTGAGGGGCGCCATTACTACGAGGAGCGATCAGACCGAGGGCGGGGAGCTTTTCAGAAAAGCGTTGATTTCATTCGGACCTACCACGGGGCCCACCATGGGCGTTTCCAAGGAATCCTCAACCCCGCACAGGCCGAGACCTGTGAGCCCGCGCTCTTAAGCGAGACAGCTAGCGTCGCCAAGGAGCTCGGCGTGGGGATTCATATCCATGCAGGAGGGAATCTAAGAGAGTTCCTACACATCGTTTACAACCACCGAAAGCCGATCGTAGAGTACCTGGCGGAATCGGGTGTCTTAGGTCCCCGGACTATTCTCGGACACATGGTATATTTTACCGGTTATTCCCAGGTGGATTATGCTTTCGGAGACGAGCTCAAGCTGATTGCCGACTCGGGGGCCTCGGTCGGACACTGCCCACACAAATATGCCAAGATGGCAATGGCCATGGAGTCCTTTGACCGCTATGTGGAACAGGGGATCAACATCGGCCTCGGAACGGACACTTATCCTCTCGATATCGTCTCAGAAATGCGGTACGCATCCTTAATTGCGCGTCTGGTTGACCGGAAGTATTATGCGGCCCGGCCCACTGCCGTCTTCAATGCCGCCACTGTTTCGGGTGCCCAAGCGCTCGGACGCGACGACCTGGGACGACTTGCCGAGGGTGCGAAGGCGGATGTCGTGATAGTGAACCTGCGTAGTCTCCGATACGGGCCGGTGCGAGATCCTGTAACCGCTCTCGTGGAATACGGAAGTGGTTCAGATGTAGAGACGGTTCTCGTTGACGGTGACGTCGTCATTGAAAACGGTAATTCCACGCGTATCGACGAAAGCGCCCTCCTGAACCAGGCCGCCGTGGGAGCCACGCGGGCGTGGGACAACTGGCCGGAACGGGATTGGGCCGGACGGAAAACCGAAGAAATCGTACCACCGGCCTTTCCCACTCGACAAAACTGAAAGAACGACGCTAAAAAAACGCCGCAGAGATAAGCCGAAAGGCAGTCCTGAAGAGGTAAATCCATCCCCAAAAGCCAAAAGTATTTTAAGTTCAGGACACTAACCACTCGTTCCAAAAACCTGGTCAAAAAACTTGAGTGGCTTGCGAGCCCTGAGACTCGTCGCATCTGAGTTGATGATGGCAGATCGCTCACGTGAAAGAGAACTAGATACGAATCCGGAATGAAGTTTATGAAGGTCTACGACCGGGGCATCATTGCAGTTGTCTGAAATGTGAATGACAGGCAAACATTACTGGGAAAGAGGCCCATTTTTTACGGGTGGTATATTGTCGCTGTCGGGTTTCTATGCCATATTGCCTCAACTTTCCCCCTTTCAAGCACATTAAGCATTTTCCTCAAGCCGGTTGCGGCAGAGCTGGGTGTTTCACGAGGTGTTTTCTCTCTGCTACGCACGGGTGAGGCGCTGATTAGTGCCTTTATCGCGCCCGCACTTGGGCGGCTCGTAGACCGCCACGGTGCCCGTTGGCTTGTGGCTATCGGTGCCTTAGTGGCGGGCTCAGGCTTCCTCTTACTCAGCCAGGTTCAGAATTTCTGGCAGTTCGTGCTGATCCGCTGGATACCGGTGGGCTTAGGGAGTATTTTCTTTGGCTACATGATAGTCAATGTCGCCATATCAAACTGGTTTATCTGCAAGCGCGGACGCGCCGTTGCCATTGCCAACACGGGTACAGGTTTGGCTAAAATCATCATCCCCCTGCTTGCGGGTTGGCTTTTTGTGGTCGTTGGATGGCGGCATGCCTGGTCGGTTTTTGGCATCCTTACCATCGCGTTGGTCGTGGCACCTGCCTTGATTCTCATGCAGCGCCAACCTGAGGACATGGGGCTTCACCCGGACGGGTCCCCGGTCCCTTACGATGCCGGTACAGCATCCCAAAGTGACGCTCAGTTATCAGAGTCGCAGCACCAGGCATTAAGGACTGACGTGTTCTGGACCCGGGCAGAGGCCCTGCACACGCGTACATTCTGGCTGCTCGTGGTTAGCTTTGGAATCGCCTCCTTTGGTATTATGGGATTGAACCTCCACATCTTCCCTTACGTGACGGATCTCGGTTATCCGACGATGGTGGGCGCAGTCGTTATGAGCGTTATCGCGTTTACCCAACTCGGCTCTATGCTACTTGTGGGCTTTCTTGCGGAACGAGTCGATATACGAAAGACAACCACGGTCATGTTCCTTGTCCAGGCCCTGGGGCTAACCCTGGCTATCATTGCAACGCAACTCGTTGCAGTCTATGCCGGGTTTTTCATCTATGGCATTGGTCTCGGAGGAACTTTTGTACTGCGGGAACTCCTATGGGCTCACTACTTCGGGCGGTTTTCTCTTGGCACGGTTCGGGGCATGGGTCTGCTTATCGGCCAGTTCTTCGCTTCCACAGGGGCTCCTTTTTTTGGCTTCCTTTTTGACGTCACAGATAGTTACCGTATCTCCTTTACGTTGTTCATATGTGCTCTCTTGGTCTCGGCCTTTCTGGTCTCGCGACTGCATGCTCCTCAGAAATCAGGCGCCGCGTAACACGATAATAAAAGAGAATCCTCTTTGTGGTCGCGATGGGTGCCATGAAACCTGGAAAGAGACCTGGTCAGGTTAGGAAAATTGTTGAAAGAAAACAATTCATGGAATTGCGCGGACCGGTTAGTTAACCGAATCACCCAGGACGAATGGCGGACTATCCCTGTGAAAAGAACATCGGCCCTTCCCGATTGCAGAATGATTCCGTTGCCCCCGGTCTCTCGATGAGTGGTCCCTAAGAAAGTTAGTTTTTTGGTCTCATGGTTATGCCCATTCCTATGGTTTAGGGGCTCCACCAGTCGAGAGTGGAAACCCATGTGTAGATTGACTTTTCAGGGCCCTCGTCGGATACTACGATGCACTTGAAGAGAAATCTCTAATGGTTATGGGAGGGAAAAGATGTCTGAGCCGGAACTTCTCAAACCGAGCGTAGACCCGAAGGTTAAAAAGATCGGCATCCGAAAAGTTAAAGCCCGTAACGAAGCCAGCGCCCGTACGGTAACGACAGTCCGAGATTTCACGGTCGTGACCGACGAGGCCAGCGGATCCAACACCGGCCCCTCACCCCTTGAAAACGTATTGGCCTCACTCACTGGATGTGAGGGGGTTATTATCAACAGGGTCGCCGAGGCTATGAGGTTCAAATACAGCGCTGTCGAGATGGAATGTGAGGGGGAAGTTGACCAGCGTGGCTCTCGGGGAGTTCAGGGCGTGCGTCCCTATTTCAACTGGGTAAAGCTGAAGCTTAACGTATACAGCAACGAGTCTCCCGAACGGTTTGCGAGGCTCAAGAAAAATGTCGAATACCGTTGCCCGGTAATGAATCTCTTGCGTGGCGCCGACGTTGAAGTCACTACGGATTGGACCTTGATCCCATAACAGGCACAAACAATGGAGACCTTCCGCCTGCCACACCCAAGACGGGTTGGGGTCAGCGGTTAGGTTGATGTTCCCCTGAAAAGGTCTAACCGTTATGGGCGCGAATCCTTAGCTTTTTCCACATGATTGACCTGCAGAACATCACCAAGCGTTACGGCGACACGGTCGCAGTCGATACCGTTTCCCTGTCTGTTTCCAAGGGAGAGCTCCTGGTCCTCCTGGGCGAGTCCGGGTCGGGGAAAACAACCACGCTCAAGATGATCAACCGGCTGATCGATGCCACTTCCGGGGTGATTCGACTCGATGGAGAGGACATCCGCGGGGTGCCCGTGCACATCCTGCGCCGCCGTGTCGGATACGTCTTCCAGAAGGTTGGGCTATTCCCTCATATGACGGTTGCTGAGAACATTGGAATCACCCCGTCACTTCTGGGCTGGGACGCCGTTAGGATACAAAAGCGGGTCGCGGAACTCCTCGAGATGGTGGAACTGAATCCAGTAGCGGTGGGGGGACGTCGCCCATCGGAACTCTCGGGTGGGCAACAGCAGCGAGTGGGGGTTGCGCGTGCTCTCGCAGCGGCACCCAAAGTGATGCTTCTCGACGAGCCTTTTGGTGCTCTTGATCCGTTGACGCGTGACCGCCTGCAGCAGTCCTTCTCCAGAATACGCCGAGAGCACCACCTCACTGCAATCTTTGTCACACACGACATGGTGGAGGCGCTGATTCTGGGAGACCGGATCGCCGTCATGCGCAACGGACACCTGATCCAACTCGGGACACCCCATGAGCTCATGGTCATGCCTGCCGGCGATTACGTGCAGCAGCTGATGGGTACTCCGAAACGGCAAGCGTACCTCGTCGAGAAGCTGTTGGCTGAGGACCCGGAGTGAACGAACAACTAGCCTTGTTGCCGGGGTACCTAACAGCGCATCTCCAGCTCACGCTTGTGGCGCTTCTACTTGGAATCGCTATCAGTGTGCCCCTCGGTGTGTTCGTCACGAGGTTACGTTGGATCGAGCAGCCGATCATGGGCGGCGCGAGCATCATTCAAACCATCCCGAGCTTGGCATTGTTGGCGATTATGGTGCCGACGCTGGCTGCCCTCAAACTGCAAAGCATCGGTTACCTTCCGGCTGTCATCGGTCTTACCCTGTACAGCATACTTCCGATTCTACGCAACACGGTTGCGGGGCTTGAATCCGTAGACCCCGCGCTCCTCGAGGCCGCACGGGGCGTCGGCATGACCCCAGCACAACAGTTGCGCCGTGTCGAGTTGCCGGTTGCCATGCCGGTGATTGTCGCTGGTATCCGTACCTCCACGGTGTGGACCGTTGGCATCGCCACCCTAGCGACACCTGTGGGGGCGACGAGCCTGGGCAACTACATCTTTACCGGACTCCAAACTCGAAATTTTGCCGCCGTCATGGTCGGCTGCGTGGCAGCATCGATCTTGGCCTTACTTCTCGATGGGCTGGTGCGCGCCCTCGAGGTGGCGATACAGAGGCATAATCGTACTCTCGCTGTAACGGCCCTAGGTGTCTTCGGGCTGCTCTGCCTGTTTGCGGGCGCGTCTACGGCGCACGATTTCTGGTCGCCAAGTCGGCCCCGGATCGTCATCGGGGCAAAGACATTTACCGAACAGTACATCCTCAGCGAAATCCTGGCGCAGACTATTCAACAGACCACCGGGCTTGGTACGACCATCAAGCAGTCACTGGGTTCGACGGTGGCGTTCGATGCCCTTCGCTCCGGGAACCTTGACGCGTACGTTGATTACTCGGGAACCATCTGGGCAACGATCATGAAGCGCGATCGAGTTCCCGACGACCGTACCGAGGTGTTGCGCACAGTGGCGCGATATCTTGCTGATGAGCACGGTATCGAACAGGTCGGAGCCTTGGGCTTCGAAAATGCCTACGCCCTCGCCATGCGAGATCGCCAAGCCACCGACCTGGGGATTAGCCGAATCAGCGATCTGACAGCACATGCACGGGACCTGTCCATCGGCGGTGACTACGAGTTCTTCGGGCGACCAGAGTGGCGAGACTTACGAAACGCATATGATCTCAAGTTCAAGAGCAGGCGCAGCATGGATTCGTCGCTCATGTATCAGGCGGTTGCCAACGGAAATGTCGATGTAATCAGCGCCTTTTCCACAGACGGGCGCATTGCAGCTCTCCATCTGCGGGTTCTTGAAGATGGCCGTGGCGCCATTCCTCCTTATGACGCGATCATCTTGGTCAGTCCGTATCTGGCCCGCAGACACCCAGGTGTCGTCAAAGCTTTGCACCGATTGGTGGGGATGATCGATGTCGATCGGATGCGGAAGATGAATCGCGCAGTGGATGAGTTCGGACGAACCCCAGCAGAGGTGGCCGCTGAGTTTCTACGTGAAAAAACTCTGGTCCCGTCCAGCGGCTTGCGGTCAAACTGATTCCGTCGTGGCCGACAGACGAGGTCGATACGGTATCCTGAGATCCACTCCAGCATAAAGTCAACGATCTTGTTCCTGCACATCGTCCGTTCACCCAAGACCCGGATGAGTTCCGCATGACCCTCCCTGACAAACCATCGGTGCCGCTGCTAGCGGGAAACTTGCGACCGCCCGTCACAGCTTTTTAATCGCAGTACCCGGACCCCATTAATTAAGTTTCCAAACCGGTTGACGAAGGTTCTCCAGTCGGGGTAGAAAGCAAGGAATTTGCGAGGAATGACTATGGGGTTCATTAGTAAATAGTTATTTGGGGGCCAAGGAGAGCATTGTGAGTACTACCCCGCGACCGATCAATCTTTTTGAATTTGAGGCTGTCGCCAAAGGCCGGTTGCCTAAGACGGAATACGACTATATCGCTGGAGGTGCGACCGATGAGATCAGTGTGCAAAGGAACCGCCGTGCTTTTGAGTCCATCGCCCTGCGTCCTAGAGTGCTGACAGACGTGAGCCACCTTGACTTGTCCACAACCGTCCTCGGACACAAAGTAAACCTTCCAGTTTTGCTGGCGCCTTCCGGAGGACATAAGAAGGCCCATCCTGAGGGAGAGCTGGCGACTTACCGCGCAGCAGCAGCTTTCGGGACCGTTATGGCGGTTAGCGCCCACGCGAGTGTTACCTTCGAGAAATTGGCCAAGGCGGCTAAAGGCCGACTCTGGTTGCAGTTGTACCCCTTCCGCGACCGCGAAATGACAAAGAGCTGGCTCAGCCGCGCGAAGAAAGCAGGGTATACGGCACTTTGCATCACACTAGACTCCCAGTGGCCGCCCAAGAGGGAACGCAACATCCGGAACAACTATAAAAGAACAAGGTCGATCAACTACCCGAGCACAGGGCCAGAGGAGGCTCTGAAGTTGGACCCACACGGAAGCAGCCCGCAGCCCCAACGGGGGGGAGGAGACCCTGCGGCCACGTGGAAGGACTTGGAATGGATCAAGTCGCAGACTGACCTTCCCTTCGTTGTCAAAGGAATCATGACCGGTGAAGACGTTGAGCACTGTGCACAAGTTGGTGTAGACGCCGTAATCATCTCCAACCATGGTGGCCGACATCTCGACAACACCTTAGCGACGATTGAGGTCCTTCCCGAGGCCGTGGCTATTGCTAAGGGGCGCGTGGAAATTCTACTGGATGGAGGCATCAGGCGTGGTGCTGACGTTGTGAAGGCCTTGGCTCTAGGGGCCAAGGCAGTCTTTATAGGCCGTCCTCTCTTCTGGGGTCTCGCCGTGAACGGTGAGCAAGGAGTGACCCAAGTGTTGGACATTCTTCGTGAGGAGATGGAGATAACCATGGCCAAATGCGGTAAGCCTACCATTGGGAGCATCGATTCCACCGTAGTGGTCAAGGCACCGCCTTTGTAAGAAGGCCGGTAGCGTTACCTCTCAATCCGAATTGCTATGAGATCAGTCGATTGTAGGTCAGAGTTTTACATCTTTTTGGTCGGCCAATGAGGGTTTTGCGATTTTACAGCCTGACGAGCCGCCTTGGACAGTATGCTTCGGCCTTTCGAGAATTCCCGAAAGCCGGAAATCCCGGGACATACCACAAACACGAAAATGGCTAAAAATAGCTCAGGTGTTGGCTCACCCGAAAAAGGATCTTCGAGATTTGCCGTCCTTAGGATTCGAAGTTTCCGCTACTATTGGGGCGCTACCCTTTTTTCCCTTATCGGGGAGCATATCGAAAATGTGATCCGAAACTGGTTAATATGGCAGCTGACCCATTCTGTTTTCTGGCTTATGGTGATGGTGTTCATGCACTGGATCCCATTTGCTCTCTTCTCAATTCCAGCGGGAAGCATCGCAGACCGAGTCAACCGCCAACAACTTATCTTATGGGCTGAAATTGGGGCGTGTGGTGCGGCCGTGGCCATGTTTGTCACCACCTATGTGGGGCTCATGGACCAATACTGGATGTCGGGTTTGCTTATCCTGCATAGTTTATCTGGCTCCATAAGTAATCCAAGCCGCCAGCTTTTTCTCCATGACATGGTGGGGCGTGAGAATCTTTTGTCTGGAGTTGCCCTGACTTCGTCATTACGGTTTGCCACCCAATCTATTGGCAAACCGATCGGCGGCCTTATTTTACTCACTTTCGGTGCGGCATTTGGCTATTTTATGAACGCCTTAGCCTACCTACCACTCATATTGGTGCTTATGACAGTAGTCCGGGTGGTGCAGACGGAAGTGCCTCAGCGGCGCCGTGCTTTTGAGGAATTCAAACAAGGCTTGAAGCACATGAAAGCGGACAAGTCCATTTTGGCTACCATCGGTATTGCTACCGCGCCTAGTATCTTTATCGGAAATGGGTTTGATCCATTTTTGGTGATCTACGCTGATTTGGTCTTTGGCATGGGTGCAGAAGGGTACACCTATCTGATTACTGCAATGGGAATCGGTTCCTTAATTGGTGTACTAGGACTCGGCGCTGTCGGAAACGTTCGATGGAAAGGGAAAATGCTTATTGCAGGGATCTTTGGCTTTTGCATCAGCATAGTCATCTTTGCGGTTTCAAGGTCTTTTGTCCTATCCTTGATCTTCTTACTGCTGATCGGCTTCTTCCAAGTTATTTATAATACATCCTCCACAGCCCTGCTCCTGGAAAATGTCCCGTCGGATATGCGGGGAAGGGTCATGGGTATTTTTAATTTCTGCCGCCTCGGGCTCCGAACCGTCAACGGTCCTTTCTTTGCCATCATCAACAAATTGGTGATATTGACCACGGCTAGCGCCTTTGCGGTTAATGCTCTTACGCTTAGTGCGGCAGCCACTACGGTGGCTCTGGTAACTCTCAGCCTAGCGATCTTCGCACCCAAGATACGTAAGGAGAATTAGGGGGGAAGGACGTAACCTCATAATAGTCTTGTAACACTGATGGAGGGAGCCGTCTCTGTCTCTCAGTTCCTTCTCTTTAGGGCATCAAAGACTTTTTCAGCGGTTAAAGGTAATGACTTGATTCTCACTCCGATAGCATCCGCTATCGCATTCGCCAGTGCCGCTGCCGTCGGCACGTTGGCCACTTCTCCGATGGGAAGACTGTTGTACGGACCCGGGCCTTCAGGTATCGTCTCAAGTACCGCTGTTTTTAGCTGTGGAATATCCTGGATATTTGGAATTTTGTAGTCCCCAAAGTGGGCTGTCGTGACCTTCCCCTCATCAAACATAAGTTGCTCCGTCAGCCCATAGCCTAATCCAAACACGATGCCGCCCTCGATCTGGCCCTGGTGCATGAGCGGATTGATCACCTTCCCCGTGGTATGGGCGGAAATGATTTGTTTGATCTTGATCTGGCCCGTTTCGAGATCCACTTGAACCACCGCAATTTGAGCTGCAACGGAGGCTTCGTGCGATTTCTCCGACTGCTTATAATAACCCCTATTCTCAATCGGTGATCCTTTAACTTTAACCACCTCGGCAAAGCTCATACGGCGTTTTGTCCTCAGATGCGTCACAAAACCGTTGGCTAGGGCAAGTTCATCCGGATCGATCTCCAGGTGCTCCGCAGCGATCTCGACGATTTCCTTTTTGGCCTTGACCCCGGCTTCGTAAGCCGCATTACCGTACACCCTCGTTGCTCGACTGCCGCCAACTCCTCCATCGCTTGGAACAGTGCCGGAGTCCAGATGTTCAAGCCGTATTAGCTCGGTGGGAGCCTTGAGCTCTTCGCCCACGACTTCACAGATTACGGTAAAGACGCCTGCCCCCTGGTCAATTACGGGAGAGGATGCGGTAATCGCCCCCTGTTCATCGATTTTCACGAATACGTTACCTTCGCCACCTCCGGGGTTCCACTCAGTAAACGCCAGCCCGCGCGCAACGTTTTTGGGCTTGGGTTTATGATAACCCGACAAGACGATCGCCTTGTCCAAGGCCTCAATCGCCTTGATGCGCGTTACGGTCTGGCCTACCGGCGAGACGTCGCCGTCACGAAGCAAGTTCTTTCTTTTCAACTTAGCGGGATCCATCCCCAACTTCCGGGCCACGATATCCAGCTGGCTCTCGTTGGCGAAAAACCCCTGGGGTTCTCCCGGGGCCCTCATGTGGCCGCACGGGACCTTATTCGTGTAGACCATCTTCTCTTCAATGAGGCAGTTAGCAATCCTGTATGGCCCGGCGCAGCTCTGTGCGCCTCTTATATATCCCGCCGGTTTCATCGATCCGTAGGCGCCGCTGTCGAAGATAAATTCCATTTGGTGCGCGAGAATCGTTCCTTCTTTTTTAACGCCTGTCTTTATTTTGATGATCGACGCGTGCCTGGGATTTCCGGCAACCAGCTCTTCGCCATAGTCCATGACCATTTTGACCGGATGGCGGCTCTTCAATGAGAGAAAGTAGCAAACAGGGACGTTCATGAAGCCCCCTTTTCCCCCAAAATTCCCGCCGATGTGGACCGGATGAAACACGAGCTTTTCCTTGGAAATGCCAACAGCATCGGATAGCTGTCGGCGGACGGCATAAGGGGTCTTGCTGCACGCCCAGATTTCAGCTCCCCCGGAGGGGTCGGCCTTGGCTACGCAGGCATGAGGCTCGAGGTAGGATTGATGGACGACTTGAGTCTCAAAGGTATTCTCGACGATCACCTCCGCCTGTTGAAAGCCTATCTGTGGCTCTCCTTTCCCCCAGGAAAAGTACGCAAAAACATTACTTGCAGCTTCCAAGGGGGCCGGGAGTCCCTTATAGGACGGAAGGTCGGGGTGGAGCACAGGTGCTGTGGGTTTTAAGGCCTCCAAAGGATCAAGGACAGGTTCCATTTCGTCATACTCGACCTCAATCAAATCCACCGCCTGCTCAGCGGCCTCTTCGCTCTCCGCTGCTACCGCCGCTACTTTCTCTCCGATGAATCGGACCACGCCGTCGGCCAGAAGCGGCATGTCGTAGATCCGCCTTCCAATCCTCATTCCCGTAACGTCCTGACCTGTGATCACGGCTTTGACGCCGGGTACTTGGAAGGCCTTGCCGGTGTCGATGTGCTCGATGCGGCCAAAAGAGAATGGGCTTCTGAGAACCTTACCCCAGAGCATTCCTGGCAATGCCACATCAGCACTGTAGACCGCACCTCCCGTAACCTTTGCTCGTCCCTCGATTCTTGGTGTTGGTTTTCCAACAACTTGCGTCATCTCTTCACCTCCCAAATGGCCAAATGGTCTCGCTGCAATCCAAAAAATTGCCGCCTTCCTCCATTTCCAATTTCATCGGCGCGGCAATTTCCGTGTCAGCTACAACTCAGAGTTAAACTGAAAGGCGATTTAAACTCCAGCCTCACTCCGACCAGAACATAGATCAGATGAGCGTGGAGACACAACCTTAATCTGTGAATTACGAGCTTGCCTCAGCCGAACCATGTGAGCGGTAGTCCTAACTTTATGAACCACGATCACGTGCGTAGCCCGCCTCGGAGCCCGTCCCTTGAGCGTGATTACCAACGGTGTCCGCCTTAGTTTCTGAACCAGTTGACGCGTGTTCAAGGGTTGGATTAAAAAGAAGGGCAGGAAAAGGCAATCCATTGGTGGCTGGATCGGGAACTTAGGGGAGCTGCCGAGGGTTCTCTTCAAGATGGTTCATAACGTGGAATTTTCTTTAAATGCTATCGTACAGACTAACCAGTCCTTCTGTGTCTTATCTCCCTCACGCCCAGCTCTATGGTCGAAGCGATGGTGTCGGTAGGGATTGACATGATTGGAGCAAGTGGCTTTTCTGGCGAAAGGTGGTTTTATGCGGGGGACAACTCCGAGACGTAATCAGGGAATGGCCGACCCGGTCTTGGCATCCATGGTGCATGCCAGGGGGCTTGAGCCGGCTCCCCACTATGCCGCCGCCACACCGAAGATCAAAGCGTACCGCCGCCGTTGGGCGGACTTAGCCGAATTTCGTAACGGTCCGGTCAATTCCCGACGAGTCGGAGTTGCAGATCCGCAAGAGATGGCAAGGCGCATCAAGGCGAAATCGATGGATCTGGGAGCCGATATGGTGGGGATCTGCAGGCTCGCGCCTCACATGATCGATCTCGGTGAGGATGTGCCGCACGAGTACGTCGTTGTCGCCTGCGTAGCGGAAGATTACGAGAAGGTACTTCTTGGAGCCAATGCAGTGGAAGAAGAAGCGATGCGGGTTTACGCTAAGTGCTCGGATATCGCCACACAGCTTGCCGCCCATATTCGCGACCTAGGCTATCCGGCACTGGCACATCATAACGGTGGGAGCGAGGTCCAAGCGATTCCCATTTTTTATCAGGTGGGTTTCGGGGAGCTCGGGCGCCACGGTAGCCTGATCAATGAGAAATACGGCGCCAGTTTTCGTCCCGGCTTCGTCACCACCGATCTGCCCCTTACCGAGGACACCCCCCGCGAGTTCGGTATCCAGGACTTCTGCATGAACTGCAACGCCTGTATGCGGAACTGTCCCGGCGATGCTATTCCGAAGGAGCATGTCATCACGCTGGGCATCAAGCGCTGGCTCATCGATCTGGAGAAGTGCTACCCATATTCCCGCCTGCGCGATGAATACTGCCACCTGTGTGTGGATGTCTGCCCCTACAACGTAAGAGCCCATCCTGAAATTTATAGAACTTTTATGAAGGAGCGAAGGCAGGTCGGCTACAAGACGCCGAAATCCTGGTAACGGTTCGGTGGAAAAACTTTACGTCCATGAAATTCGCCCCGGCGGCGAAGTGAACACGGTCGGTCTCTTTTACTCCCGTGGTGAGGCCGAGCAGGTCGTTGCGCAGCTTCAAAGCATCGCGGACAATACTGGTTGCCGCTACGAAATCAGCGAGACCATTCCTCAACCCTTCATCGACAAAACTCGGACTTGATCTCAAAATTTGGGCCGACGGATAAGCCTCGAAATGAGAAACGGCACAATTCGAAGCCGTGCCCCTTATCAAGGACTTCAGTCATTGCTAGCTACAACGATGCGTAGTATTTTCCACCATCAATTTATTCGTAGACCTAACGCTACGCGTAAGCCGTGGTAGCCGCGAAGCGGTTATCCATCGGCCTGATCCGGTAGCTAGAATTTTCTTCTAATTCATGCCGCATGCGGCCGAACCTCTTTTTTTAGCCGGTTCGATAATTCATCTTCCGCCCTTAAGAGGTCGTAGCGTGCCTGTAGGTTCAGCCAGAACTGAGCCTCCATGCCAAAGAACCGGCCGAGGCGAAGAGCCGTATCTGCCGTAATAGCTCGCTTTCCCTGAACAATCTCGCTTATACGGCGCTGGGGAACACTGATGTCCTTCGCCAAGCGGTACTGAGAGATCCGCATAGGATTGAGAAATTCCTCCAGTAGGACCTCGCCAAGATGAATAGGTTCAAAATCTCGCTTACTCATAACACCCACCTTCTAATGGTAACCCACGATCTCGACATCAAAGGCGTCTCCGTTGCCCCAAACGAAGCACAGCCGCCACTGATCATTGATCCGTATACTATGCTGACCAGTTCGCTTCCCTTTCAATTTCTCAAGATGATTCGACGGAGGAACCCTTAGGGAACTGAGCTGAGAAGCCGCTGCAAGCATCTCAAGTTTCCGTGCCGCTATGCGCTGGATTTGCCCCCAGCCGCCTAGCCGCCTAATCTGGGGACACCATACTTAATTCTGGATCAGCTTCTTTTTCCTTCCTGGC
>JBHHYU010000026.1:0-33289 GCA_046757725.1 Binatia bacterium | reverse complement strand
TATTGGATAGGCTTTATTGTAGCCGTTGACGGCGTGAAGTCAGGTTAGATCGAAAACAAAGATACGACCCCGATGAAATTCAAAAACAAAGTGAAAACGCCTTGATCTCCGCTGACACAGGGGTGTGGTATAGAGGGCTTTTTTGGAACGGGAGTTTCAGTATTCGAGGGCCGATCCGGGAGATAAGAGGTTACAAACACGTAGGAAAACAGGATGGCCGTGAGCGAAGAACTAGAGGTATTGGCTGAGGTAGCGCGGCGCCTTGGACAAGCAGGAATCGCATATATGGTGACGGGCTCCATTGCGGCCAGCTTCTACACGGTGCCCCGCATGACCCGCGATATCGATATCGTGGTAGAGCTGTCGGAACGGGATGTCAGCCGGTTCATTCCGCTTTTTGCAAAGGACCATTATTTGGACCCCGAAACGGTTGACCGGGCGGTTAAGACCAAAGGAATGTTTAACCTGATTCAGAATGAATACGTCATCAAGATCGACTTCGTCGTGCGCAAGAAAACTTCCTACCGCCGGACTGAGTTTTCTCGCCGGAGAAAGGTCACCATTGATGATCGGATCATTTATGTTGTGGCGCCGGAGGATTTGATCCTCTCAAAGCTTGTGTGGGTAAAGGATTCCAGGTCGGAAGTTCAGCTAACGGATGTCCGAAATCTCCTTCGTTCAGTCAAAGGATTGAACCGGAGCTATCTGTCCCACTGGGCGAAGCAGTTGCGTGTCGCATCCCTCTACCGGGAGGTTATGCGGTGAAAGACACCTCCGATGAAATCGAAACAAAGTTTCGTAACCTGTTGCTCGCTCGCCGCGGCGAGGAGCGCCTGAAGATGGGTTGCTCCATGCACTCGGCTGCCCGGGCCCTGGTTATCGCATCGATCTCCGAAAAGGACGCGGTTGCGGTGAAGCAAGCGTTGTTTTTGCGCTTCTACGGCAACGAGTTTAAGCCCAAAGAGCGAAAAAAAGTCCTTGCAGCCTTGCGCAAGGCCGCAGAGGGTTGATTCCATGATTGAGCACGAGAACTCGACGACCGGCTCCCGCTCTAACGATATCGTCTCACGGGCTAAGCACGTACTGTGGCAACGCTTCACGGAATTGTCCGAAGCCCAGGAGGATCTGGTCGAGGGATTCCGCTTCTACGAAACCTGAGAAGTGGAATTCGGCAGTTCAGCCTTGGCGTTCTGTGGCTCAACAGTCTTTCCATCGAATCGTATGACTCGCTCCAAAAAGCCAATCTACTGTGAGATCCACCACTGCGTCCTTGAAGAGAAACGTGTCAAGGTCATTTACGGTTTGATTCTTGACTCGGAGAAATTCTCACCCGATTATCTTCATGCGCAGGATACACAGTTTCCGCACACCGATGATGTCGTGTTGGGCAGTTGCCGTGTCCGTTCCCAAAAGTATCGCCCGCAAATGGTGTGCCCGGATTGCATTGAGGCCCGTAACCAATGGCTGACGGAACATTGTCCAACCTGGGCTGAATTCCAGGATTTAGACCGGCTTTAAACGCATCGGATACACAAGTGTGTGCGGAAGCGGCGGCAGAGAAAGGGGTTTGCGGCAAAGTAATGGTCGACGACCCGCCTCTAGTTACGTGAAAAGACTCCCCACCTCTTTAAGCACAGCTCGGCTAAGATGCGCGCGCTTTTTGCGCGTCGTGCTTGAGCCGTTTGTTGGAAGTAGACCTTTGTAATCTTTCGGACAACCATACCATGATAATAGATTGCCTCGTAACACCTAGCCGAGATGCTTCCTTGTCAAGAGAATCAATCATCCACGTTGGAAAATCGACGTTTACCCTTTATGCAGGCCTGACGCTTGCCAACTTGCCACATCAGGATCAAGGCCTGGAAGTATTCCTCTTCTCCTCGAGACTTCCCTCCAACAAGAGGCGACTGACCTGGGGGGTCAGGAGCTGCGCCCGGGCCTCAAGGTCCGCCGGGCTGACGTTAGTGATGGGGTGGGGACAGACCAGGTAGGGAAAGGCAGGCACACCCAACAGGCGGGTATAGGCCTGGGCCGTGTTGACAAAGACACTGGTAATGATCGTCGCCGTGGGAAGCCCCTGCCGCTCTAACGTTACGCCGTCGTGCAAACTGCCCGACGAGCACCCTCCTCAATCGCCGATGCCGGTAATGACGACGTCAGTGTGGCGATGCAGGTCCGCCATGACCTCCGGGTGAGGCGGCAGTGAAGCCGAATGCTTCCTGGTGTAGAAGATGTCGGCAAAGCCGAACCGTTCATCCAGGAGGCGCGCGATGGCCCGTAAGATGATTTCAGAGTTGGCTTTGGAATTGTCCAGCAAACCGAGGCGTTTGCCCCGCAGATCCGCAGGGCGAGGCGCCAGGGACAGCGAGTGTTTCCCAGGATCCGCGCCAGTGGGGTCGACTAATTGAACAGTTGCTTGAGAGAGAACCGCCATAGGTATCCTCCGTATCGTTAATGAGGGATGCGAATAGGGGCCGTGGTGGCCAGAAAACCATAATAGATCTTGATCAGCTCACTGTAAATACCGCTGTCGCCCCCTGCCTTGACGATCAAGATATCTTCCGGTTGGGGTGCCGCATACACACGTGCCGTTTCGTCACCTGGCGTAACGTCGCCCCGGATAGCGCCCAGTTGCTTCAGCGTGGCGCGTGAACGCCATGCCCGTTCCCACACGTATTGCTGCATGCGGGGGCGGTCCCAGCCCTGGCGCCCGAGCATCTCGGCGTGCCAGTGGCCAACGATCCAGAGCCACTCGGTTTTGTGGAAATGCACCGCCAGCCCGTGTGAGGCCATGGCATCGGCGGTGGCCTCCATAATACTTTCCGCGGTCTGCCCGTACCGATTGCCCAACATCTCGGGATCCTGGATGGCCGCCACCGTCACCGTGGAGTCCTCTCGTGTAAAGCCACGGGTGACATGCAAGGGCTCCCACGGGCTTCGTTCTTCGTCCTCGCCGAAACAGACGCCGTACTTGGTCAGCGAGCCCATGCAACCGCGGTCGAGAATGCCCGGACGTTGCTCGAAGACATTGATCAGGATGAGCCGTATGGCCCGGCCAATGGTGGCGTTAGCGCGATTCCCCGGACTCAGGAGATTGTCCGTGCAGTTGAGGCCGATCTGAATGCGGAGGGGACCATTGACCAGGATAAGCAGCCCGGCGGAATTGGTGACGGCTGAGACCTCGTGGATGCAGTTGGGGTCATGACGAAAGAGGACCTCCATCGTTGTCAGGACGACAGGGAAATGCTCCGGCAAACACCCCGCCATGACGGCATTTGCAGCCGCTTGCTCGGCAGTCAATACGCGGCGGCGCACCGGCACCTCACCGAGCAGCCGCTCGGGTTCTAGCCCAACATAGTCCAGCATAGCAGCGACGCGATCAGCCGTCGGCGGGACCACGGGTAGGCCATCTGTCCAACCGCGACGGTAGCACTCGTCGAACGCCGTCAGCGTGTCTGGCACCCCATAGCGCGTGGCGCGCCCTACCATTCTCCTCCCCTGTCGTTGGATGCCGCCATAGTTCTCACGCCCGGATTGCCAAAAACAGAGCTGCCGTTGCCTCAGACAGAACGGAGCAGCCCCTAGCCCCGACCTGGAATGGAGAATATGAGAGAATCAGGCTTGATGTCAACTTCAGTGCGGCTCTATTGTAAAAAGTGCGGTTACAGGAAGGGAGGCATGGGGCAGACTTCGATATCTCGACTTTTTTATTCTGATCCAGTCTCAGACAGTGATTCAGGGGTTCGTTTAAGCGTGATAGAAGAAAACCACATCGTACGCGCCAAGAGTTGATGATTATGGCACGCATGCAGCGCGGTAAGATGGGTCGGGAGTTTTTCTTAGTACTACTTTTTGAGAACTTCAAACTCCCGCTGGGAGGTGCGCCAATCGACCGAATACATGGTTGTCCCGAATGAGATCCCTCTTAATCCTTGCTCGCTGCGCTAACCAAGCGAGGGTCTGGCACTTATCCCCTGAATATCCAATCGTCAACGGGATTGGGTGACGACATCAACTACGGCCGGCTTCCCACCCCGAACCACCTCGATGGCTCGGTCCAGAGCGGCCCCGAGTTCTCCGGGCTCGGTGATCGGGCCGAAGCCGTCCACGCTCAATGCGCGTGCCATCGCCGCCAGGTCCGGCTCCGGATCGGTGATGTGAATGCCGATGCCCTTGTTCTCCACCGGCCGTTCACGACGAACGGCCATCCGCTCTTGGTGCTCCTCATCGTTGTAGTAGGAGCGGTTGTTGAAGACCACGGCCAGGAGAGGGATACGGTAACGAGCGGCCGTCCAAAGGGCATTGGAGGTCATCAGAAAGTCGCCATCCCCCAGAACGCTGACACAGAGACGCCCGCTCCCCTTGAACCCCAACGCCGCCCCTATCGAAGAGGGCAAGCCGTAACCCACGCCCCCTCCTCGACCGCCGCCTAGACCGTGCTCGGCTTCGGTCAACTCAATGGCTTCGTGCCAACGCCGACCGTGAGAATGGACCAGAGCCCAGGATGTCCCTTTAACGCGGGAGTTGATCTCGCCGTAGAGGCGCGGCAGGGAGATCGGTTTCTGATCCCAGCTCTGCTTGATCCACAATGCCGTCTTCTTGCGGGCCTCGGCACGCATGGATTGAGCCCGGGTTCGACGCGCGTCGATCCGTTTCTTCGAGTTCGAATCGAGTCGTTCCCCGCAAAGGTCGATCAATTGCGGCAGCGCCAATGCCGTGTCGGCGGCGATGGGGACCGCCACCGGCAGCAGCCACATGGCATCACTGACCCAGCTTTGCCGCTCAAGGTCGAGCATCGTGATGTGGATGACCTTCGCCTCGGGTCCTACTGCCGGCTGAAACGCCGTACGCTCCCGGACCGAAGGGCCAAGCGGCGTACCCAGGCTGGGTACGTCCAGCGCCAGTACCACGTCCGTCTCCCTCAGCGCCTCTGCCCTTACCGAGGTCAGATTGAGCGGATGGGTGCTGGGAAAGGCGAACCGTCCATCGGTGTCGATGACCGGGGCCGCCAGCATTTCTGCGAGCTCGCGGAGTAGCGGCAGCGCCTTGGGGTTCCTCCCAATCTCGCCGGCCACTATGACGGGCCATTCCGCCTCCGCGAGCAGATCCGCCGCCGAGCGCAGCGCTTCCGGGTTCGGCGCGGGGGGGGCCGGGGCCCGGAACAGGGTAGCGTCCGGCACCGTCATGGGAGATGCCACCCGTTCTTCTTGGACATCGGTATCCAGGCATAAGTACACTGGGCCTTTAGGTTCCGTGGTGGCGACACGATAGGCCCGAAGCAACGCTCCGGGAACCGCCTCGATGCTGCTTGGCTGGTCGTCGTACTTGACAAATTCCCGAACCAGATTTCCCTGTACCAAGGCGGAGTGCACCCAATCAGTGTTGCGACGGTGGTTGACATCCTGGGGCCCCCCACCACCCAGGTTAAGAATCGGGGTCCGGTCGCACCAGGCGTTGAAGATCGCCATGGAGGCGTGCTGGAGCCCGACGATGTTGTGCAGACCGGTTGCCATAGGCTGTCCTGTCGCCCTGGCGTAGCCGTTCGCCAGTGCCACGGCGATCTCTTCATGGGTACAAAGGATCATCTCGGGCTTCTCACCGGGACCGAAGTTCACCAGCGAGTCGTGCAGGCCGCGATAGCTCGCCCCGGGATTCAGTGCGATGTACTGAATCCCCAGCTCCCGCAGCACTTCCACCATGAGATCAGAGCCATAAACCGCCTTGCTGGGCCGTAGCGTTTCCACCTTGGATATTTGTTGCATTACGCGTTTCCTCCATAGTTCTTACGTTCTAGCGCGAGAGAATATCTACCAACAGGACGTCAAGTCAACAGACGATCGAAGAGTGGGAACTGGCGATCTGCTCTTGAAAGAGGCTTAGTCGAGGTCGGGTCCTGGGCACAAGAGACTTGACAGGTCCTTGAGAAGGCAGCAGAATCCCGGCCATCCAGTGAAATTTAGACCCGGTAATAACCTGACCAGCGTGATTATAGTTGAACTAGGCGTAAGAATCTTAACCTGTTTAATATCATTTCATCAGGAGGTCTAAAATGATGACAACGGCATCACTTACAGAGCTTCTTGGCTGGGCGTCCGTCATAAACATAGCGCTGCTGCTCTTTACAACCATAATCGTGATCGCAATGCGCGGAACGATTTCAAGAATTCATTCCAGTTTATTCGGCCTCGATGAGAAAGACTTGGGAAGAGCATATTTCCAATACATAGCACAATACAAAATTGCAATTATCGTCTTAAACATTGCCCCATACATCGCGTTAAAGATTATGGCTTAATCAATAAGAAGAGGGAATCGACGGTCAGCTCAGACATTGCAATCTTATCAATCCCTTCGACCTTCCTTTATGCCCTAGCAGTTAACCGTGACAACATGAGCCATGGTGTCTGGCATTCAACTTGACCTCTTGCACGACTCCACGAACTCTAATTTATCTTCCTCATCTCCTTCGCCAAGATGTCATGTATAAAAGATTGGTAGGGCAATCCTTTTTTCTCGGCGGTCTTGCGCAACCAACCCAGCACTTTCGGGTCCAATCGAGTGGCGATGAGTTTTCTTGGTTCTTTTCCCAAAGTAGGCCGTCCTACCCGACGCATACTAGACAGCTGTTTATCAGAAAGCTCAGGAATATCTGAGAAATCAATCTTGCTTCTCTTGATAGATTTTCCTTTCCTTGCGGTTTGCCTGCCTCGCACAGATGATCCTCGTGATTTTCTCATGACCACGTCTCCTCATAGTAGCGGGAGTCTTTTCTCAGGCACGGCGGGGTGCGGACTACGGACTATGAGAACGTAAAGATCCCCCGACCCATGATTCGCCCCTCGGCAAGATCCGTAACGGCCTCATTCACCTGGTCGAGGGCGTAGCGCCTCGTGACCAGGTCGTCTAATCTCAACTTGCCCTCTCGGTACCACTGAATAAACATCGGAAAATCACGGCCTGGCCGGCAGTCGCCCGCGTGGGTCCGCGTGAACGTGCGGCCGCCCACGAAAAGCGTTGTGTCCAGGAGGGCCTTGGTGTTTGGAGGAGCGAGTCCTATCAACAGAGCGGTTCCTCCCCTGCTGAGTCCAGGGGCCCCTGGACGAACGGCCCGTAGTATCTGTTCCTGGGTGACCGGTAGACCAACGGCGTCGATCGCGTAGTCAACCCCTGCTCCCGTGAGCGCCATAATTCTCTGCACGGCGTCCTCGCTGGTCGCGTTGACCCCATGGGTGGCTCCAAAGCGCCGGGCAAAGCTCAGCTTCTCGTCCGTCATATCAATGGCAATGATGGGATTTGCGGCCACAGCTGCAGCTGCTGTAATGGCGCAGAGTCCGATGCCGCCGGCGCCGAAGATGGCTATGGATGCGCCCGCACGGACCTGGAGCGTGTTGACGATCGCCCCGGTTCCTGTTGGAACGGCACATCCTATGATGGACGTGACGTCGGTAGGTACGTCGTCACCCAGAGGCAGCACCACCCGCTCGGAGGCTAGGAGATGCGCCGCCCAGGTTGCTGCCGAGGCCACAACAGGCTTCCCGCGCCAGGTGGCCAGGATGGGTGGGCGCTGATTCAGCGCATGCGAGACGGGAGGCAGTTTCCCTTCGGCGTTGTTTCTGTCTATCCAGGTCGTAATCACGTGATCGCCCTCTTTAACGTGGCTAACATCACGGCCCCTAGCCACAACCACTCCGGTGGACTCGTGGCCGAGCAAAGTGGGCAAGCGCCCACGGGCCCATGCCTCCGCGGGACGGTAGATCTGGTGGAGCTGGGAGTGGCAGATGCCGCTGGCAAATAGCTTTACGAGAACCTGATCGGGGCCCGGGTCCGGGAACGTAACCTCGTCCACGACCAGGGGTTTGGTAGGCTCAACCAACACGGCAGCCCGTGACGTTACCGGCATGACGTTTCCCCCCTTTTAGCTCGGTGAAATGACAGGAGGTAAATTAAATGGCCACAAACCGTTCTGTCAAGTTGGAACGACAGAAAAAAGATACTTCGGTAGCTCTGTGTTCCTCTCGCTCCTTTCTCTCGCTCTCTACGGGTCTAGGACACCGAGGACTCTACCATACTGTCAGATTAAATCTTGGCACTTCCATCTATTGTCTTTTGTGTCTTACCTATCATAGACTTAAGCGTTGATGTCGCGCCGTTTTATAGCGGAAAATAACTTGGTGAAACAGACAATGACCAGATGCTGTTATTTGGTCTTGGGACCACCGCCACGCTTTTGTGAATGAAAAGCTATGGACCGTATCCTGCAACATCTGAGTGACTATGCACTTGGGCTCTCGTATGATGACCTACCCCACGAGGTAGTTGAGCGTGCCAAGCACATTATTCTCGACACCGTCGGTTGTGCGCTTGGGGCTGCTCAGAGCCCGCCTGCCGTCATTGCCCGGGCAGCGGCCTCTGAGGTAACTTCCACCTCTCCCTCCACAGTATTGGTCAGCGGGCAAAAGACCTCTCCCAGCCTGGCAGCCTTCGCAAACGGGGTGCTGATTCGATACCTCGATTTCAACGACACCTACACAAGCCTCTCTACCTGTCACCCTAGCGACCTGTTGGCACCGGTGCTGGCAGCGGTGGACGCGACTCACGGCAACGGTAGAGACGTGATCTTGGGGACGGCGCTCGGCTATGAGGTGTACTGTGGTCTGCTGGACACTGGGGTCACTGACCGAGAGCTCTCCTGGGACCAGTCCACGTACGGCGTGATTGCGGCGGCAGTGGTAGCAGCCAAGCTGCTCGGCCTCAACAAGGGACAGATAGCCAACGCCATTAGCCTGGCCACAGCGTCCCATATCTCCTTGGAGCAAGTGCGTAGGGGTCAGATATCACACTGGAAAGGGTGTGCCCTGGCCAACGCATCCCGCAACGCCATCTTCTCTGCCGTGCTGGCCTCCAAGGGCATGACCGGCCCGGATGAAATCTTCGAGGGCAAGGCCGGTTTCATGAAGGCTACGGGTATCACCTTTGACCTCTGGCCCTTTGCGGGACGCGAACGACCGTACCGGATCCTGAGTGCGCGGATCAAGGCCTTTCCATCAGGCTACTTCTCCCAGAGCGCCATCGAAGCAGTTCTGGAGCTAAGACCCAGAATTTCTTCAATTGAAGAGATCAAGGAAGTGCGGCTTCAGACCTTCCCATCCGGTTATCAGGTCATGGGCTCAAGCGAAGCCAACTGGAAACCCGAGACCCGGGAAAGTGCCGACCACAGCTTACCTTTTGTAATGGCCGTCGCGCTAATGGAAGGAGGGCTGGAGATCCGGCACTACGAGCAGACTTATTACAAGCGCCCCGAGGTGCGTGCGATGATGCAGAAGATCACTGTTCGGATCGGTGATGAACCGGTGGCCGCCTGGCCTGATGTCCCGCTGAACATCGTGGACATTGAGACGCATTCAGGAGAAACGTTCTCCACCAAGGTGGCGTATCACCTGGGTCACTTCAAGCGGCTCATGACGGATGAGGAACAGGAGCGCAAGTTCCGACCCATGGTGGAGGCGTTGCTGCCAAAGCGGCAGACCGACAACCTTCTGGCCTGCCTGCGCCGGCTGGAGCAAGTGGATCAAATCGACGACCTGATCTCACTGACCGTGGCTCCCGGCTGGTCCTGAATAGTATCCCACTGTTCCACAAGGGGGTCCGACAGGAGCCTGCAAATTGCTGCGACCTTACCCCCAGACTATGATCCACGAATTTTATGGATGAAGAAGGTGGAGGGATAACGGCTCAGCCGCGGGACCGAACTAACATCGCCAGCGCCACGGGTCCCATAGCTCCGGCCAGGCCGAGCGATGCGAAGGCAAGTCCCCAGGCAATGTTCTGACCCCCGGGGGCCAGATCGAGCACTATGCCGAACGCCAGCGGGCCCAAGAATCCACATCCGAAACCCACGAAGGAATGTACCGCCATTGCCGCGCCTTGAAACCTAGGTTCCGCCGCCGCGACGAGGCCCGCGGTAATCGCTGAAGAATCTCCGTATGCGGCCATCCCATGAAACAAACAGGACAAAGCTACCAACAGGTACGGAAGGGATGCCGAGAACCCAATAACGGAGCTGATCAGGGCGGAGAGAATCATCACCGACGTCACGAGCCGGACTCGCCCAAAGCGGAGTGCCATCTCGTTGCCGGCGATACTGGCAGGAACTCCGGCAAGGTTAACGAGGGCGGCCACCACTGTCGCAGGTATCAGTGTTCCGGCCCCCACAGGCTGCAAGGACCGGCTGAAACTCAGGAAGGTCACGATCCAGGAACGCTGCCCGAACAACTCCCAGATGTGGGCCCCATAGGCGATGATGTATCCCATTACCGTCGGGTTTCGGAGCACGGGCCGAAAATCCAGAAGTCGGGTTTCAGGAAGAAGACACCTATCGCCACTGGCTGGAGGGATTGTCCAGATGACGATGATGAGCGACGCGAGTGAGGCGAGGCTGGCAACGCCGAACGACCAGCGCCAGCCGAGCCATCCGGCAACTTCACCTGAAATGTAGAATGAGACCGCGGCTCCGATGCTGAAGCTTGATGTGTAGAATGCGAGTACACGAGATTGCCGGGGCCCTTTGACAAGGTCGGTAAGCGCTTTGAGTCCCGGCATGTATGTTCCAGCGAGCCCGATGCCCGCGAGTGTTCTGAAAACAAACGCGGACCAGAAACCGTCTGCCAACAGAGCATATCCAAGTGCCGAAACGGCTCCCAGGGCAACGGAGATTAGATAAATGCGGCGAGGGTCAGCTCGATCGGTAAGAGAGACAAGCACGGGTACGGCACCCATATAGCCGGCGAAATAAATGCCGCTGATCCAACCGGCCTCGGTATGGGTTAGCTGCCACTTGTCTATAAATGTAGGAATGAGGGCAGGGAAAGTTGCGAATCCCACCATACCCAAGACTTCAGCAAGACAATACGCGATTACCCTTTTCCAAATCGTCATGACGTTGGAAATCCTTCGATCATCTAATCTCGTAGCGAAAGAAATTTTGCAAGCTCTATTTTTATATTTCGCAGGGTCCCATGTCCCTCTTTCCTTACGCTTCGGCTTCGCTGACCCGATCACGGAGCAGCACACGATCGCGTCGATTTCACAATCAGTTGACGAATGTCCTCTGGATGCGGTAGAGAGTTGGGAATGAGAAAAGTCAATGTTTTGCCTGGGTAGTCCTGGAAATGTACTTGATGATGGAGACAAAAGACGACAAATGACGAGCACCATCACGGTCCTAAGCTCAACTAGGTCTCCGATGCCATTGCCTTTTTGAGGAAAGGTTTTTCGGGTAGCCAAATGCAACCTTGTTTTCGCCACAGCGACCTGCATCAGTGGATACGTGAGGCCGAACGTCTAGGTGAGCTGCGTACTGTTTTGGGGGCGTCGTGGGAAGAGGACATCGGTCTTGCGGCGGATGCGATCGGCCGGGCTGATGATGGGCCAGCGGTTCTCTTTGACGACGTGCCCGGTTATCCTAGAGGTTTTCGGGTGATCATAAACGTCTTCGCGGGTAGACGGCGCAACATGACCCTGGGCTTTCCCGACAATCTTACCAAACAGGAACTCAGCCAGGCTTTTTTCGAGCACTACCTCAAGGAACAACGTCACATTGCCCACCAGCTCGTGCAAGAGGGTCCGGTTTTAGAGAATATCCTGATGGGGGATGAGATTGACGTCACCAAGTTTCCCGTGCCCAAATGGCATATCCATGACGGCGGTCGCTACATTGGGACAGGTTGCTTCTCCGTCACTATGGATCCCGACGAGAAATGGGTTAATGCGGGCTGCTATCGGGCAATGATTCAGGACCGTAAGTCCGTAAGCCTGCTCTTCGTCCCGGGAAAACACGCCCATATGCATCGAAGGAAGTACTTCAGCCGGGGTGAACGAATGCCCATCGCCCTAGTGGTGGGAGGCGATCCGCTGCTTTTTTTCGCCGCCGGAACGGAGTTCCCCTATGGGCTCTGCGAGTTCGACGTTGTTGGTGGCATGCGGGGTGGCCCGGTGGAAATGGTACGGGGTAAAGTGACCGGCCTGCCATTTCCAGCAAACTCCGAGATCGTGCTTGAAGGTTACCTGAACCCGGAAATCCGCAAGTCGGAAGGGCCCTTCGGTGAGTGGACCGGGTACTATGCCGGAGGCGCCAGCCCGCAACCTATACTCGACATCCACGCCATATACCACCGGAACGACCCTATTATCCTCGGGGTGCCCCCACTCGGTGGTGGCTCCGACGAAATGGCCCGTTACCGGGCTATTATTCGCTCGGCGATGCTTAAACAGGAGCTGGCCAACGCCGGGGTACCCGACGTTACACAGACCTGGTGTCACGAGGTAGGGGCCTCGCGTATGCTTCACGGCATCGCCATCAAGCAGCGTTATCCAGGTCAGGCCAAGCAAGTAGGGGTGCTTGCCGCGAGTTGCGGGGCGACCGTTTACGGGTGCAAATTCATTATCGTGGTGGATGATGACGTCGACGTGTCGAACTTCGAGGAGCTTATGTGGGCAATGGTCACCCGCTGTGATCCGGAGACGTCCATGGACATCTTGCGGCGCATGCGGACATCTCCCGCCGACCCGCGGCTTACCCCCACGCAGCGGGCGGCCGGCAACCTTACCAATTCTCGCGCTGTGATCGATGCAACCCGCCCCTATGAGTGGATAGACAAATTCCCGAAAGTCAATGCTCCCAGCCCGGAACTGGCTCGCCGAGCACGCGAGAAATTCGGCTATCTGTTGCGTTAGCGAAGAGCGTACCTTGAATGCCCACGTGTTCGGGGGTTAGAGGCGCCCCGCTCTTCGGCACCGTGCTACGACGCAGCTTAAAGCACAAGCTACAACGTCTTTCCCCCGCCCGCGGCGAGCTTATTTCGTACGCTTATAAACGCCGAACCCCGGGCGATAAGTCTTGTCGTCTAGGAATTGCTTTATTCCCTTTTCCCGACCCTTCTCGGGGTCGGTAGCTCGCAGGGCTATGCCCTTGGCGGACATATATTCCTGGGCCTGCCAGTAATCCATCGTTTTGCAGGTTTTATAGACCTCCTTAGCCGCTTTGAGAGTATGCGGATTTTTCTCCATCAGTTTGTTCGCCAGTTTAACTGTCTCTTCCCTTAGTTTTTTCCGTGGAACAGCAAAGTTGACAAGGCGCATCTCAGCCGCCTTTTTTCCATCGAAAGTATCTCCCGTCATGATGTAATACAGGGCATCCCGATAGGACATCGCCTCGGCCAAAACCCGACTTACCAAACCTCCAGGAAATATACCCCAGTTCACCTCGCTTAGACCGAAGGTTGCGTCTTCGGCCGCGATAGCAAAATCACATGCGATCAAAGGGGTGAACGCCCCACCGAAGCAGTAACCGTTCACCATGGCGATGGTCGGCTTGGGAAATGTAAACATACGGCGCCAGCGCCATTCCTGGGAGGCCCAACCCGCCCGACGGCGCTCCACCGGATTTTTGTCCGTCACCCGGAAGTAATCCCTAAGGTCTTGACCGGCGCACCAGCTATTGCCTGCTCCCGTCAGAACCATCACCTTGGTCCCGTCATCGGTTTCCAATTCCGAGATGGCATCCAGCATCTCATAGTGGAGCTGCACGCTCATGGCATTTCGTTTCTCCGGGCGGTTCAAAAAGACCCACGTAATGCCGTTTTCCTTTTCTACCTTGACAGTCTGGTATGATTTCACAGTCATCGATTAACCCTCCTTTTTTGAAAACCCTAAGAACACACCGGCCATGATTAGCCGGAGCCAATTCAAACTAATCACTAACATCCCATCCTTCCCCCCCCTCACTTCATTCAACCTAAGCAACAATCAGCGCATCAACCACCACCGCCCCTTGTCCAGCCGGTAGGACCAGCACCGGGTTCAGGTCGAGTTCGTTGAGTTTGCCACGTAAATCGTAGGCAAGCCATGAAAGTCGCGAAGCCATGTCGGCCAGTGCTTCAACATCGGCCGGCGGTGCGCCGCGAACACCCGCCAAGATCGCACGACCATGCAAGCTGTCAAGTGCGCGCCGAGCCTCAGTCTGGTTGATGGGTGGGATTCTGACAGCGAAATCTTTTAACGCCTCAACGAGGATACCGCCAAGGCCAAGTACCAGCACGGGACCGAGTTGGGGGTCCCGCATGATTCCAAGCAAACATTCCACTCCGTTTAGCTGCGGTTGTACGATGACGCCCTCGATCTGCGCTCCCGGCTTTTTCTCCTTCACGCGCGATAGGAGTCCGGTATAAGCTGTCCGCACGCTGTCAACGTCGTTGAGTCCAAGCACAAGAGCTCCATACTCGGTCTTGTGGGGAACGTCGGGGGAAGCGAGTTTCAGGACGCAAGGATATCCCAATGTGTCTGCGGCTTGAGCGGCTTCGTCGGCCGACTGCACCATAGTCCACGGGGCCTGGCAAATACCATAAACATCTAAAAGATTGGCCGTGGATGCAAAGGACAGAATCCCTGATACCGCAAGACCGTCTGTTGGTTGAGGACCAATACGCTCTGGTGCAAGGAACCGACCCGTAGCCCGTTGATTTTCACTATGACGCAGTCGGCGCAGTGCCCGAAGACCCTTACGATACTCCTGGACAAAGGGCAACTCGAGCCGGCGGAAGAGATCGTACCACTCTTGAGCCAGCGGTTCCGATGCCCGTGAGAACACGACAACCCGCTTGCCCGACTCAGCTCTCAATTCCACGATCTTTTCATAGGTGTGTATGTGGGCAGCCCTCGGGAGATTAGGTAGATTTAGCCGTATGCCGATGGTATCGATACGAGGCTCCCGAAACAGGGCTGCTAGGCAATGATCGAAGGCTACTTCATCTTGTCGTTGCAGATTTTCCACATCAAGCGGGTTTCCCAGCAGGGTGGGTTTGTCCAGCTTTTCCACCAACATCTCGAGCGTTTCAGGACTCAGGTCGGGCAACGGAATCCCTTCCTGCTCGCAAAGGTCGCAGAGCAAAGTACAGTCGCCGCCGGAGATGGTAGCCAGCGCAACACCGCGTTCGTGGAGGTCCGCACGAATCGGAACCGACGCAAGCAAGCTCGTGGTTTCCAGGAGGTCGTCGAGATCGTTTACCAAAATAGCTCCGTGTTGGTCGAGCAGAGCATCCCAGGCGGCAGCAGAACCTGCAAGATTTCCGGTATGCGCAATGACGTTCTTTTTAGCGCGGTCCGACCGCCCGGCACGTAAAACTACGATGGCTTTTCCGTTCGCCAGAACTCGGTCTAGGATACGGGTAAATAGGTCGGTATCGTGTATGGCCGCTTCGATGAACATTACAAGTACCCTGACCTCCGGACAATCAGCCGCGTACGACAGGTAATCAGCAGCACCGAGAACTGCTTCGTTTCCTGTACTTACCGCAAGATGAAACCCCAGCCCTCGTTTCGTGGCCAAACCCAGGAATAAGTTCAACATGCCACTGCTCTGGAAAATACAGGCAACGTTGCCAGCTCTGAGGTTTCGAGGAAGCTCGCCGGCCCAGAGCCCTAGATGAGGACGCACTGATAGAAGTCCCATACAGTTGGGTCCCACCAGTTGCAAGCCGACCTGCCGTGCAGCCTGGATCAGATCACGTTGGAGACAGCTGCCTTCTCGGCCGCTCTCCGTGAAGCCGTCGGCCAGGACTACGGCGCCCCGCACCTTTTTTTCCCCTAACTGGCGGATGATTGGGAGGACTGTTTGGGTATTGACCGCAACCACAGCCAAAGGAATGTCCCCAGGCACGTCCAGGATAGTCGGATAAGCCATGTGACCGAACACCTGAGGGCGGTTTGGGTTAACCAGTATTACCTTGGACGTGTCGAAGCCCAATGTTTGTAGATTATGAAAGATGGTGGTGGCATAATGATTGCGTTCGCTGGCACCAATAATGGCAACGCGATCCGCTTCAAACAGTGACGCAAGGGGGCTGTTCATTAAGGAATCGACACTCCTTAGTCCAGGCCTGAAGCCCGTGACGTTGCACCCATCGCTGGAAGATTATTACCGGTAGGCCTGCGCACGCCATAATCGCAAGACGCGAGGTTGCCCGCTCAGAAGCCATCTCAGCGGTCATTCCCACCTTCAAATCGTAGTTGGATAATGCGGTGGTATTTAAGTGGATTACTTTGTCCGTGTCAATAGCATCCCTTTTCAGGATCGGGGCTTCCTCGATTGCCTGATAGAACGGCTGCAGTTTGTGTGTGATGACTATAATTAGGAAACTCCGTGTTTAATATAATTTGATGACACGGCCCACATTCGTGAGGGGATAAGTTTCGCCGTTGACATGAAAGCTGTCGTCGGCTACCTTCGCAATCTCTGAAAGAGTTAACTCTCTTTATAAATTCATGCCGTTGAGTTAACCCTGAGGCCCCGTTTTAATGGCGCTTTTAGGTGATTGGGTGTGCGAAAAAGAAAACCAGAACCATGACTACGGCACTGCAAGGGACCGTCGCCATTGAAATAAGCGGGCATGTGGCTGGGCCCTATGCCGGGAGTCTCCTTGGGGACCTTGGTTGCGAGGTGATCAAGGTCGAGTTGCCAGGAGAAGGCGATACCCATCGGGGTCGCAATCCGAAATACGAGGGTTACGGCCCAAGCTTCAGAGCGTTAAACAGAAATAAGAAAAGCATCACGCTTAATCTGAAAGAGCCGGAGGGGAAGCAAATTCTGCTTCGGCTCTTGAAAACGGCGGATATTCTACTCGAAAACTTTCGCCCCGAAACGAGGAAGGGCCTCGGCCTGGGCTATGAAGAGCTCAGCCACCTGAATCCCAAACTCATCCATTGCTCGATCTCCGGTTATGGCCAAAGCGGGCCGTATCGGGACAGACCCGGCTTTGACACTATCGGCCAGGCGTTGAGCGGAATGCTGAGCCTGGTAACGGATCTGGGCAACCCCAAGGTTGCGGGTTTTTCTGTGACGGACCATTCCACGGGCGCATTTGCCGTGCAAGGTATCCTGGCAGCTCTGCTGGCACGTCAAAAAACCGGTCGGGGTCAGTTTGTCGACGTTTCCCTGCTGCAGGTGAGCTTGGCCTTTATCGAGTCCCATGTTGCCGATTATTTGAATGGGGGCGAGGCGGTATCACGGGAAAATTTTCCGCGGGGTCGCATCTACTGCTTCATCCCCAGCGATCAGCGCCCTGTGGTGGTTCACCTTTCGGGTCACCAGGAGTCCTGGGTCGGACTGGTGAAAGCCACCGGGCGAACCGATCTGTTAAATGATCCCCGGTTTGCAACCCGAAGCACTCGATCGGAGCACCACTACGAAATTGCTGCGATACTCCAAGATGAATTTGGCAAGAAGCCTCGCGCCTACTGGCTCGAGGTCCTGGAGACCCATGGTGTTGCTAATGCTCCCATCAATACCATCCCGGAGGTTTTCCAAGATCCTCAGGTCAAACACCTCGGCATTCCGAAGCAGATTCATCACCCCAGAAGGGGTTCAAGTAACCTGATCGGCAACCCTGTGAATCTCTCCGATACGCCGGCTCAGCTCAGCCAGGCTGCACCCCTGCTAGGTGAACATACTGAGGTTATACTGACGCGCTTTGGATATGATAAAGAAACCATTGAAAATCTACGCGCTCGTGGAGTAATCTAGCAACCTGTGGTGAACGGCGACTCTGCCGATAGCCTGCCAATGGCTGGGGTTTAGAACGTTGCGCGGGCGCCGCCTCGGACGGATATAGCGGCCAAGTAGCCTGTGCTCGGGTTTCGTGTTGGATCACGAACACAGGCTACGGACACGAAAAACGGGAATGACGCGCCTTGCGACTATCCGGACTTAGACCTTTTCGAGCGGTCTGAACCCAGCTTTTTCACGAGTGAAAAGGCCTAGAGAAGAAGGAGTTGTACATGGATTTTAGTTTACAAACAGATCCTCCGGAAATCACCGCGTTCAGAAAGGAAGTCCGGGAATGGCTTCAAGAGAACATGAGCGGCTCCGGGCACTTGAGGTGGTCGGCCTCATGGTCCACCCGGGAGAATAATGAAGAGTACCAGTTCCGACGTGGGCTGGGCCGCAAGCTGGGGGAGAAAGGCTGGCTGTTCCCAATGTTCCCGGTAGAGTATGGGGGGGCGGGTCTCACCGACAGCCACCAGTTGGTATTGGAGACCGAGATCAATCGTTACGGTTTGAATCTCTCACACGTCTTTTATACCCTTGCGCGTATTGTTGCACCGGTGATCCTGAGGTGGGGTAGCGAGGAGCAAAAACGGGAGTTTCTGCCTCCGATGCTTCGTGGAGAGGTAGCGGTCTGGCAGGTACTCACGGAGCCCCAGGGCGGTAGCGATATTGCTACCTGTCATACAAAGGCCATCAGGGACGGAGACCACTATGTGGTCAATGGCCAGAAGACCATGGTAGGATACCACCATCCACCAGACTTTCTCTGGACACTCGTGTGCACCGACCCGTCTCGTCCCCGGCATGAGAACCTTGGCTGGGTGCACATTCCGGGCAACTTGCCCGGGATAACCATCCAGCCCATGTCCCTCATGATGGGGATAAAGAACACAGTTTTTTTTGATAACGTCCGCGTGCCGGCGTTCAACTTAGTGGGAGGGGAGAACAATGGGTGGCGAGTAGCCAACACCCATCTTGAACTCGAACACGGCGGTGAGGGAAGGGTTGGGACCGACCCCCTGGTCGAGCGGGTCGTGGAGTACTGTCAGCAGATGCGAGTTGACGGGAAACCTCTCATGGAGGACAGCAGCATACGAGACACCATCGCCGACATGATGATCGAGCTCCACGTCGTGCACCTCTTCAACAGGCGCAACTTCTGGCATCGCCACGTCAGGAAGCCGCATCCCTATGGTGGCGCCCAGTTCCGCTATTATCAGCGGATGGCAAGGCTCCGGAATGGTCAGCGGTTGCAGCGAATCATGGGCTACGATGCCCTGGTCCCGGATCTCACAGTCAATGAGGTCGTGGACTTTGAGTACGTGGTGCGAAGTGGACCCGGGCAATTGCATGGTGGAGGGACGCTGGATACGGACCGGCTGGTCTTCGCACGCCGCGTTGGCCTGGGTCGCCCAACAAAAGAGAAAGCGCCTACTACTATTTAGGGAATGGTTTATGGACCTGGGACTCACCGAAACACAAAACATGTTCAAAAAGGTAGCGGCCGATTTTGTGAAGGCCGAGGCACCTCCCCACACCCTTACCCAGTGGTTCCGAAACAAAACAACTTTTCTGCCTGACCTTTACCGGAAGGTGGCAAAGTTGGGGTGGTTGGGCATGATGATCCCTGAGCGGTACGGCGGTGCTGGGGTTTCTTTCACCGATTGTGCTGTCCTGTTTGAAGAACTCGGCCATGGGCCGCTTCCCGGTCCCTTCTTTTCGTCCGGTGTGCTCAGTGCGCTGCTGATTCTCAAAGGCGCTTCAGAGGCACAGAAGGAATCGCTACTCCCGGCCATTTGCAGCGGGCAAGCCATTGTGGTTGTTGCGATCACGGACAAGGGAGTCCACTGGGGACCCGAGTCCATTGAAACGCAACTCACCAAGACCACGGACGGTCTGGTGCTTAACGGCGCAAAGCGTTTTGTATACGACGCGGAGGCTGCAACAAGCTTTATCTGCGCCGGGCGGACGGAAAACGGCGAGATCACGCTTGTCCTGGTGGGCCGAGATACGCCGGGAGTATCGATTAGGCCTCACCCCGGTTTCATGGCGTCGGTTGCCGAAGTGCGTTTTGATAGAGTGCAGGTTCCGGCCTCCAATATGCTAACCGAGGCCGGCAAAGGTTGGCAGATTCTCGATGGTGCTTTGGAAAAGGCGATCCCGATACTTTGCGCGTACCAGGTCGGGGCGTGCCAGGAAATTTTTGACTTCACCGCAGAATACAGCCGAAATCGGGTAGTCTTTGGCCAGCCGATCGGCCGTTTCCAGCGCGTCCAGGACCATTGTGTGGAGTTGTCCGTCCACCTTGATGCAGCGCGTTGGGTGACTTACGAGACCCTGTGGAAGGTTGATTCCGGCCAACCGGCCGCGGCAAGCGTGCATGAGGCCAAGGCCGTAGCGAGCGAGGCTTACTACCAGGTCTGTAACTTCTCCCACATGGTTCACGCCGGGCCCGGCACGGACTACGGGCACGTTTTGATGGCTCACAGCATCATGGCCCATACCCTTTACCAGTACCTGGGCACGCCGTCACATCACAAACGCAAGATGATGGATGTCTTGTACCCGAGAGGAGAGATTCATTGAATTCACGACGGAGATCCCAAACCCATTTTGTCTTGAAGGCCTCTTATCTCGCTTTCATAAACGTATTGTGGAACTCTTTCTCGTATTGCCCGTATTTGGGTAAATAGACGGACCAATCCATCTTGCCGTACCTAAGTTCCTTGACACGTGCCTGAACAGGATCAAGGTCCGCGCGCGTGATGTTCCTCCCAAATCCCCTTAAGATCCCTTGCCCTTCCCTAGAGAGTATGAAATCGATCCATAGCCGCGCAGCGTTGGGGTGGGGTGGCTTCTTTGCTAAAGAAGCGGCATTGGCGGGATTTGGGATCACAGGCTCAATAGCGACCCAGTCGATGGGAGCTCCATTCTTCATCAACATATAGCCGGTATTATCGCGCAGGGTCATCAGGACATGAAACTCACCGGCGGCGAGAAGCTGCGCCAGCAAGGTATGGCCCCGACGGAGCTGTACCTCTTGCTTGGCAAAATCCTTCATAAACTCCCTGCCCTTAGACTCGCCCAAGAGGTGAAGCTGAGTTATATACCACTCGACATCCGTTGTATCCATTCCTATCTTCCCTTTCCACTTAGGGTTTAGAAGATCACGATGGTTTCTCGGCGCCTCTTTGGATGCCACAAGACTCTTGTTATAGCCGATCAGCTCGAGATTCGCGTACACCCCGGTCCAGTAACCCTCCTTGTCCTTATAAATATCACGGATGTGCTGTCTCTCCTTCGACTTATAACGGCCGATGAATCCCATTTTTGTAAGCATAATGGTCTCCGCCCCACTGAGTTGGTGGGCATCCGCCAACTGGCGGCCGGCCCTTGCCTCCGCAACAATTCTCTGGGCCAACTTCTCACCACCGGCCCGATAGTATTTGACTTTGAGAAAAGGGTACTTTTTCTCAAAACGCTTAATTATGCCCTGCATCTGGGGAATGTTTGTTGTCCCGTAAAGCATCACCTCCCCTTCTCCTTTGGCGTTCTCGACCCACCGAGACTCACCGTGTAGTGAAAAAGGAGACAACACAATGACTAAGCAGACAGCCAGAATAACCCTTGCGGTTTTCATATTTCTCCTCTCATGACTCAGACCTGAACCTGCAGATCAGTGCTCTGGTGCTTCTTACCCCAAGACTTTTGACTTCTAATTTTTTTGTGCCCGCCTAGTCCCCGATCCTTGAAGGTGTATACGGAAGACGGAAAACAGTCAGCGTGCTTTTTAGCTATCTCCAATGTCACTCTCGCCGTGGACACAAGAGCTTCTCCGCATGAACACGAACGGCCGGTGAGCCTTTTTCACTGAATCAAACCCTCTTAGATGCGTTGGTCGAATGGTTCCCTCATGAAAGTCCGAGTAGAGCCATGGCGTTCTCTCCCAGGATTTTACGTTTGCTCTTTTCCGAAATCCGGCCACTCTCGATGATGGGCTTCGTTACCTCACCGGGCTTGGCTGAATCCCAATGCGGCGTGTCAGTAGCCAGAACCAGGTTGCCATCTCCAAGAAGTTCTATGGCCCACTCAAATAACGCGTCCTCAAACGGTTCGCAGCCGACAAACATCTGACACTTGAAGTAGTCGCTCGGCTTCTTCTTCAGCCACGGGACCAAATGAGGGAGTTTTTCAAAGTGTTCATCCATACGAGCAAGCCACCAAGGCATGTGTGAGGCACCCGCTTCAAGTGCAACAATTTTCAACTGAGGAAACCGCTCCAAGACCCCGCCGCAAAGAAAGACCATGCAGCAGACCATACCTTCAAAAACTCTTCCCACCATGTGGGAGAAAAAGAAATTGTCTGCAAAGCGGTCCTGTCCCAGCGAGGCTGTCTTGGTATCATGAATGATAATCGGTACCTTTAATTTTTCGAGCTCTTTATAGACGGGATCGTAATAGGAGTCGGACCATTCACGATTTTTAACCGGGACGGCCTTGAGATTTAGGCCCTTCATTCCCATCTCAATCGTACGGTGGAGCTCTTTGATTGCCTCGTCTCTGTCTTGCATTGGAATTACCCCGGCCCATTTCAACCGCTCCGGTTGTTGTGAGGCGTAGTGGCACATATAATTGTTCTGCGCCCGACAGTAAGCGGCGGCCAGCTCCGGGTCACCTGCAAACCACAACAGATCGAGGGCGGGCGAGTTCGGCGACAAAACTGCAATATCGATCCCGTCTTTATCGAGGTTTTCCACCCGACCCTCCGGTGTCAGATCCTCAGGCCGATGCCAGTTAGGTTTCTCCCGGCTATGCCGACCCATTTCCGAACCAGTCATAATGCGGTTGCCGACAAGGGTTAGCTTGCGCTCATTTGGTTTCGTCGGGAGCTTTCGAGGCAAGAAGGGCTTCCATTTGTCGCCAATCCAATGTTCCCAGTTATCCACATCACCCACCAGGTGACTATCCAGGTCGATAACCTTGATTCCTGCTAAGGACATATGGGCATTCTCCTTTTATCAGTTCACTTAAGCTTACATGACTTCCGGGGAGGCCATCCAACAACCTGGCCTGGATGTTGTTTGGTCTTCCGGAGAACAACTGACACATTATCTCACAATTGGCAAGATCCCTCCCCCAGAAACTGAATACAGGTCACCATACCAAGTTTTTCTTGTCATAGCACAGGAATCTGCCGGCAGAAACACGTGTGAGCGCCTGGCCTCAGTATCAAATCCCGCACCTTTACCGGCCGGCATACCGGTCTTGCAAGTGAAGCCATTGCTGCCATAAAGTCAATCAACGATTCATAGCGACTTTTTGTTATAACAACTTCCCAATTAGGCATGCTTACCAAAATCGTCATCAGCGAGAGAAAGCTGTTTGCCAACGGGCACGCATTCCCCGTCACGGGCGCATATGAGCGGCTTGTTGGAAGGGCGTATGGAGAGGTAGATCCGACAAGTCCGTTAAACAAGGTGATCGTCAACCTGGACAATGCCGCAAGAAATCAAGCTGGTAGAGTTCCCTACTGGACGGATCTGACTATTTTGAAGCCGCTCGACATGACCCGGGGCAACAGGAAGATCCTTTACGAAGCACCTAACCGGGGAAGTAAGCGCATCCTCATGTTTCTCAACGATGCCGTCGGTAGCGATGACCCCGATTCCCTCCAACACGCAGGAAACGGGTTCCTCCTGCGCCAAGGTTACACCTTGCTCTGGTCGGGATGGCAGGGGGACCTGATACCGAGAGACGCCGTTCTGAGAATGGATGTCCCGCTTGCCACCAACGACGGAAAGGAAATCATTGCTCTGGTTCGTACCGAGCTTGTTGTCACTGAAAAAGGAGTCACCTCCCAACCCCTTAGTGGTGACGACCGGGTTACAACGTACGCCGCAGCGACTACGGACAAGTCCCAGTGTTCTTTAACGGTGCGGAGCAAGTCGTACGAACGCCGTATTCCGATACCCAACTCCGAGTGGGAGTTTGCGACTTACAAAAAAACTACGCATGGCCTCAAACTAAATCCGACCAACAGACACCTTTGCCTCCTCGCAGGATTTAAGCCAGGGGACATTTACGAGTTGACATATCCCGCCAAAAATCCCTTGGTCCTGGGACTCGGCTTCGCCGGCGTGCGCGATCTGTTGTCGTTCTTACATTTCGAGGTTAGAGATCACGCTGACGTCCCAAATCCCATAGCGCTGAATGACGAGCGGACCGGCATCGAGAGAGTCTACGCATGGGGCCGATCACAGAGTGGCAGGTTTCTCAGGGATCTCGTCTACCACGGGTTCAATGAGGACGAGTCTCACCGACGGGTCTTTGATGCCATTTCGCCTCATGCTGCTGGTGGAGGGAGAACGTTTTTGAACTATGCGTTCGCCCGCCCGGTAACCTCATCTCAACAACATACGGACCAGCTCGAGCCTGAACTCTTCCCCTTCGCCTATAGTGTTTTGAAAGATCCTCAGACCGGAAAAAAAGATGCGATTCTCAAGCGCCCGAAAACGGATCCATTGATTGTCCATACTCAGACATCGACAGAATACTGGCAAAAGAGGGCCTGTCTGGTTCACACTGACGGAAGAGGCAAGGATATTTCGATTCCTGACAATGTGCGCATCTATGCGATTGCCAGCGCACAACACAATACTCCATTTGGCTCTTTACCCACAAAAAAAGGGTCCCAGCAGTCTAGCAATCCCATGCCGATTGGCGAGGTCCTTCGTGCCCTTATGGTAGCTATGGACCTCTGGGTCACCGAGGGGGCACCTCCACCCGACAATCAGATCCCCAGGGTCTACGACGGCACCCTCGTCTGCCCCGACCAAGCGAGCACAGGTTTTCCTTCCATTCCTGGGATCCGTTACCCGGCTGTTCACAACCGTCAGCTTTTTCTAGACTATGGTCCGGATCTAACCTGCGGCAGGATTAGCTACCATCCACCAAGGCATATAAAAAATGGGGAATACAAGATTCTCGTCCCCAAGGTCGATGCGGACGGCAACGAGTTGGCTGGTATCCGCCTTATACCCATTCGCGTGCCTCTGGCGACTTACACCGGCTGGAACCTCCAGTGTAAAAGCCTAGCAGAGGATGAGCTGTGTGGGCTGCTCGGCTCGTACCTTCCTTTTGCTCAGACAACAAGTGAGAGGGTCATGAACGGTGACCCAAGATTATCCGTTGAGGAGAGATACAGGGACTCTCTTGATTATGTTCGCGCGCTATCCGGGGAGGCCAGATCCATGGTTGAAGGTAGGCTTCTTCTCACAGAGGACGCAGAGCGCCTTATTGCACAAGCCGGAACCATTGAGCTCTTTATCCAGACGGAGTCTAAATGAGCGATACGCGTGGCAGTTGTCCTGCATCCGCAAGCCGTTCAGCTGTAAAACCACATACTCCGCAGGAGGTTTTTTGCTTTGACAAGGGTGGAGGCAATCTATATAAGTTGCTTTCAATCCAAAAAAACAACGCACTGGAATGCAAACTAAAGGTGTTACGAGAATGCAGCTGCCTTAAAGAAGGAGCCTGATCCATGGGGATGACGATCACAGAGAAGATATGTGCGCGATCAGCCGGGAAAACAGAGGTTCGGCCGGGGGATATGATCAACGCCCAGGTCGATAAGCTTTACATCAAGGATCTTCGGTTTGCCAAGGCGGAAGATCCAAAAGGGCTTTACGGAGTCTTCAAAGAGCTGCTGAATGATATCGGTGTGCACAAGGCATGGGACCCAGAAAAAGTGATCATAAACTTTGATGAACAGCCGGCCCGTAGCAAGGCCAGGGCCGAAGGCCAGCTCACCGCCAAGACGTTTAAAGAAGAACAGGGGGCAACCGTTTATAACGGCAACCTGGGGGGGATCGGACATAACGTTATGGTGGAACGGGGGCATGTAAAACCCGGAGAGTTCATTGTTGGCGCCGATTCCCATTCCTGCACCTACGGGGCCCTCGGATGTTTTTCTACAGGTATTGGTTTCACTGAGACCGTGGGTGTGCTCGCCACAGGAAAAATTTGGTTCAAGGTTCCACCTGCTATTCGTATTAACCTGGTGGGACAGCGCCCGCCATGGATCTGGGGGAAAGACATCGTTCTTAAGATTATGGCGGACCTGGGTCCCAATGGAACCGTTAATAAGACCATCGAATATGGTGGAGAAGCCGTAAAGGATATCAGTATTGACAGTAGGCTCTCCATGTGCAATATGGCGGTCGAAATGGTTGCCCTGAACGCGGTATTTCCGCCGGACGAGAAAAGCATCGATTATGCGAAGCGGGTGTGCCAAGGAGATTTTCAGACGGCCGAAAGCGATCCCGATGCCGGGTACGAGGCGACACACACAGTTGACCTCACGGATATGGAGCCTTTTGTGGCATTCCCCGGGGTACCATCGAATGGGCAACCCGTAAGCAAGTCCGTAGGTACAAAAATCGATCAAGCCTTCATCGGGACCTGTTCCAATGCCCGCATTGAAGACCTCCGCGTTGCCGCTCAAATACTCAAAGGCCGGCAGGTGCACGCCGGGGTCCGGATGGTGATAACGCCAGCATCCTACGGCGCCTACTTCCAGGCAAGGGATGAAGGTTTATTAGATATTTTCAAGAAGGCAAAGACCGTCGTGACCACGCCGGAGTGTAGCATATGCGTCTGGCCTTCCCTGGCGGAGGGTGAGGTCTGCCTATCGTCAGGAAATCGGAACTTTCCCGGTCGCATGGGACACCGCGGTTCAATGATTTATCTGGGGAGTCCAGCCTCTGTGACCGCTGGTGCCATCGCAGGGAAGATCGTTGATCCTCGTGAGTTTTTAGGAGATTGAAAATGGAGCAGATTATCAGAGGTAAAACCTGGAAGTTTGGCGATTGTCTCGACTCGGGCAACATCAACGGTGTGATGGCGGGGGTAGACCCCGACTTTCACAAGAAGGTCAGGCCGGGAGACATTATCGTCGCGGGGATCAATTTTGGCATGGGCTCTACCTCGGAGAATGCACCCCGATCATTGAAAGCCGCAGGAATCGCCGCTGTGGTAGCAGAATCGATCTCCAGCATCTATCTCCGTACGCTGATTAATCTGGGGCTCCCTGCCATTGAATGTGGTGGCATCTCGCAAATGGTGGAGGAAGGCAATGAACTCGAGATCAACCTTCGCACCGGAGCGATCCGAAACCTGACTAACGGCGAGACGAGGCGGTCTGCACCATTTTCGGACGATGCGATCCAGATCCTGGATAAGGGCGGACTAATCCCCTTTCTGAGAGAGACTCTCGGAAAAGAAGGCAAAAAAGGTAACCCAAATGCGAGGCCTTAAGCGAGCCCGTTGTTTCGCTTGCTTGGGCTCAGCACGAGCGGTGCGATGGCACTGAAAAAAGGCTTCGGAATAAATTTTGTTTTTCATTTTTGATGTGAGAGGAAGTTTTGATGAAAAAAACAACCAAGCTGAGACATCTCCTCAAAGGGAAAGAACTCATTATCCCGCCCGGAATATATGACTGTATTACGGCAAGGCTAGCGGAAAAGGTCGGTTTCCCTATGGTCAAGCTCCTCGGCAACGTAACCGGGGCAAGTCTCTTGGGACTCCCGGACCTTGGTTTTCTCACACTGGTTGAAATGGCGCATCATGCAAAAAACGTTGCTGCTTCGATAACGATTCCCTTGATGGCTGACGCGGACACGGGGTACGCCAGCGGCCCCCTTGGCATCATACGTACGGTCAGAGAATTCGAGCAGGCGGGGCTTGCAGGGATTTCCTTTGAGGACCAGGTGACTCCCAAGAGGTGCGCTCTTATTGAAGGCGGAACACCGGTGGTACCACTAAAAGAACAGTTAAAAAAATTGGAAGCGGCTTTAGAAGCCCGGCAGGATGAGGACTTTGTCATCGGGGCGCGAACCGATGCCGAATCTGTCTACGGGTTGGACGAAGCTATCCGCCGGGCCAAGGCCTATGAGGATGCCGGAGCGGGTCTGGTCTCGATAGCCCTGACCTGGGTTAGGAAAGAGGGAAACAGGGAGCGGACTCTCAGCGCGTTCAAGAAGATCCGCGATACGGTGAAGGGTCCTATCAACATGATGTTCATGGACGAGGCGATAAAGGCAGGAAACATAACTCTCAACGAGGTCAAGAAACTAGGGATTACGATGGGATCGGGAAATGCCGTTAGATACACGGTCGTGAAAGCTGTTACGGATATGTTGATTACGCTCAAGAACGAGGGATCGACCAAGAGCTTTGCCGATCGGATGGCTTCACTGAAAGAGTACGAGGCTCTCCTGGACCTGCCGGAATACCTCTCTTTGGAAAAGAGATTCGCCGCTGAATGAAGTTGTTTTAGGCCGCCCTGGGATCGACCTACCGCGATCCTTGGGCTTGATAGGAGGAACAATGCGAGTACTGAAACAAGTCCTTTGCCTCGTTTGCTCCGTTGTCTTCGGCGTGGCTTTTCTACTCAGTGAAGCCCGAGCGGAGACGGAGAAAGAAAGGGTCGCGAGACTTACCGAGGGCGCTAAGAAAGAAGGGACCGTCATGTTCTACGGTTCGCTTAATGTTAGGACCGCGGTGCGCTTGAATAAGGCGTTCGAAAAACGGTACCCCTTCCTAAAGGTCAAGCATTACCGCGCCGGATCGGACACCCTCATGGAAAAGATCCTCGTGGAGACAAAAGCCGGCAGATACAATGCCGACGTTTATAACATGCGGTCGTTTACGGCCTACGTCCTTCTGCAAAAGGGTCTCTTTGCAAAGTACCGATCCCCTCAATCAAAGTATTATCCGGCAGGTTATAGGGATCCTAAAGGGTACTGGACAAGTTTCTACATGAACCCGGCCACGATCGGTTACAACACAAGTCTCGTCCCACCCAATCAGGCTCCTAAGGACTGGCTGGATCTTCTGCAACCGAGATGGAAGGGCCATATGGTCATGGATCGCGAGGAGTCAGAGTGGTTCGCCAACATGTTGAAGATTATGGGCCGGGAGAAGGGTCCCGATTTTATGAAAAAATTGGCGGCTCAAAACATTACGTATCGCCAAGGGCATACCCTCATGGCCCAGCTCGTGGCCGCCGGGGAGTTCAAGGTCGGTCCAGTGCTTTACACCCCGAGGATGGAAGAGCTGAAGGCGGCAGGGGCTCCCATTGACTGGGTGAGGGCTAACCCTGTCATTGCTTACCATTATATTTCTGCTATTGCGGCTCACCCACCCCACCCAAATGCGGCGAGGCTTTATATCGATTTCGTGCTTTCGGAAGAGGCGCAAAAATTATTGGCCAAAGCCAGATACGTACCGGTCAGAAAAGGGGTTAAAGCCAATCCTCCCCGCCTCGTCAAGGGGGTCAATTTGGTACCCAGCGATACCCCTCTAGCCAGGGACTATAAGAAATACTTCGACCAGTATCGAACGATTTTCAAGGTCCCCTGAGAGGGGTAGATTCGTTATAACCACGAACTTGCAACGGCTTATGGGCAAGGAGCAAGCGATGAGGAAAACCACTCAGCTGAGAAAACTTTTTCAAGGCGATGCTTTTCTTACGTTTCCCGGGGTGTATGACTGCATCACTGCCAGGCTAGCTGATAAGATTGGCTTCCCTATGGTCAAGCTCCTCGGCAATGTTACCGGCGCAAGTCTTTTGGGACTCCCGGATCTAGGCTTTCTCACGTTGGCAGAAATGGCTCACCATGCAAAAAATGTTGCGGCTTCGATAAGGATTCCCTTGATGGTTGACGCGGATACGGGATATTTAAGTGGCCCCCTTGGTATTATACGAACGGTTAAAGAATTTGAGCAGGCCGGAGTAGCGGGGATACAATTTGAAGACCAAGTTACCCCCAAGAGGTGCGCTCTGATCGAAGGAGGCACGCCGGTCGTTCCGCTGAAGGAGCAGTTAAAGAAGTTTGAAGCCGCCATGCACGCTCGGGAGGACGAGGACTTTGTCATTGGAGCGCGGACCGATGCCGAATCGGTTTACGGCTTGGACGAAGCAATCCGCAGGGCCAAGGCCTATGAGGATGCCGGGGCGGACGTTGTTGCGATCGCGATGTCATGGGTTAGAAAAGCCGGGAACCGGGAGCGAACTCTAAACGCATTGAAAAAGATCCGTGATACCGTGAAAGGTCCTACCTCGATGATGTTTGTAGATGACGCAATCCACGCCGGGAACGTCACCCTCGATGAGGTCAAAGCGCTTGGTTTTAAGATGGGCGGGACAAATGCGATACGTTACACCGTAGTCAAAGCGGTCACGGATATGCTGACTGTTCTCAAGAATGAGGGTTCAACCAAGAGCTTTAGTGATCGGATGGCTTCACTGAAGGAGTATGAGGCTCTCCTGGATCTGCCGGCGTACCTTTCACTGGAAAAGAGATTGACTGCCGAGTAGCTCTCACTCAACCTGCCTTTAAGTGCTGGGGAAAAGAGACTCCGGGACCGTTTTCTTAGGGAACAGACCTGCCCACTGACTTGACAGTTTCTGCCGGTGGCATGGACGTTATTAGACACTGTAAGGTAATTTTTGTAGACCATGGGCGGAAAACTGAAATCCGGCTATTTTTATTGCTTGTGCGAAGGTCGTCATGAGGACTAGAGAGCTTGATCTCCAGACGTCGACGTCCGGTGAACTGTTTTCCGTGCTGAGGCGCGCGTATCTGAATCTCAAGCCCGGCGAGCGGCTGCGCGCAATCCTTCGCGAGAATCCTAGTCAAGCCTATATGGCCTTTGTGGAGGCCGGTATTCCCCATTGCATTGCTCGCATCGAGGACTCCGTGTGGGAGTGGACGGCGTCCCGTACGAGCTGGGAACCGATGGATAATGGGCCGGGAGTACACCACGTCGGCATGTCACCCGATGGGCGGCGTTTGTATGCCGTTGACCGGGACCGTACCGTGTTTATGGTTGATACGACCCTCGAACGTGCCACCAGGAGCGCCCAGGTGGGTGAGGGAACGTCACACTTGGCTGTCCACCCACGCTCGGGACACGTATACGTCGCTGAGAGTTCCACTGACACTATGGTCCGGCTCGACGGGCAAACCCTCAGCGCCCAGGGGCGAATCGGTACCGGCGAACATCCGATTATGCCCGTTGTCTCGGACAACGGCAGCGTGGTGATCTTGCCCGGCAGAAACGGTATCCTGACGCTCGTGTACGATGGCGATGAAACGCAACCTATTAATCTACCCATCGGCGGGCGCCCGAGTGCGGCGGCCACGAGTCATGACGGCCAGCGGGCCTACGTGCCGGACACGTTGCGAAATCTCCTCGTAACCGTCGATCTGGAACGGAGGCAGGTGCTCGCCGAAACGCAGGTTGGTGACGGCCCTGCTCATCCAGCTGTCACCTCAGACGATGCCATCGTATGCGTTGCCAACTCACGGTCACATGATATCTCCTTGATAGATACAAGCACTTTTCAGGTATTAGGCACGGTCCCTAGCGGTGAGGCTGCCCACCAGACCACCCTGACTCCGGATGGGAAGATCCTGCTGGTGGCAAACTTCTTTGAAGACTCGGTGGCCATCATTGACGTCCCGAGTAGGTCCCGGTTAGGCGTAGTAGGGGTGGGACCCTACCCGCACGGTCTTGACATGGCTCCGGACGGTCGATACGCCGTTGCCACGCATTTTGGAGATCAATGGGTGAGCGTCATCGACGTGGCGGAAAAGAGGGTGGCCACACGGGTGCCGGCCGGACTCGGCTCATCACACATCAGCTATTCGCCCGCGGGCAACCGGGCCTATGTCACGAATAGCCTAGCCAATACCATCACGGTCATCGACCTGAAGAATCTCGAAGCGACCGCTCAGATTCCTATGAGTTAACCGCTCACGGAGGCCTTTACCCTCTTGACGGCGTTTTTCATAGGTGGCCCTATTATCTTGGATCGGAGCGACGTCGTTGCTGAGGCGAAGCTTTTTTCGTCAACGGAGGCTTGTACCCTTGACAACCGGGGACCTCATAGGTGTTAGGCCATGTTCTCATATGCCACGCCCCGCATAGGCTGGAAGCGGGCGTGTGAGGCGTTTCACGACGTAGATGAACACTCCGGTTAGCAGCAGGTTGAGTGCGAGACTGAGCATCGCGACCGTCACGATGCCCCCCCCGATTCCATAGCTCAAGGAGATGACCAGGACGCCCGCGCCGACCTCCCCGCGTGGCCACATTCCGATAGCCACCGCCAACCGCTCTCGCCAGTGCACCTCCCGTCGATAGCAGAGCGCCGGGAACATCTTGCCGAGGTTCGAGAGGATTGTAATGACCAAAACATGAAATGCGATTTCGAGCCAGCCCATCGGCGGTTGCACCGCCGTGATACGTCCAATCGATTTCGCTTGACCTATCTCCAGAGCCGCCGCCGCCGCTGCCGTTGTTTCGGCGGTGTGGAGTGTTGGTTCGACCGGCGCCGTCATAGCGCCGCTCTGGGCAAGGTCGGCTCCCGGGATCTTCGGCATCGACAGACCCACGAGGACCATGAAAGCCGCGGCAACCAACGTGGCAACGCGCAGCTCTGTCGGCGTCTCGATCTCGGCGTGATGATCGTTCGCTCCGGCCTCGCTGTGGCGCGGGTAGGCCATGATCGATCCGAGCAAAAAGGCCGGCAACAACACCTCGATGTGGATCGGCACGGACTCGTCGATTAGCTTGGAACCTCTGTAGATGAACTCGCTGAGTCCCGCGATCACCGCCGAATAACCAAGCACCCATGGCCACGTGACCGGGATACGCACCTTGTGGAGGAACGCGTAGACGACCGCGAGCATCGCAGCCATGAACACGACGATCACGCCCAGTTGCCAGGCGACGCCCACTATGAGCATCTTGAGCGGGATCATCATGAGTACGGTGTCCAGATCGTCGAAGATGGCGAGGATCCGCGCCTTGCGGAACAGCCAAGTGGTTCCTAAGCCGGCCGCGGCGAGCATCGAGAACAGTACGCCCGCAGAAGTCGGCGCGGCGAAGCGCCCCGCCAGGAGCGTCTCCTGCCATGCGGCCAAGGTCGCCCAGGCGTCGGCAGGAAGCATCACGAAGACGAAGTAGATCGTTACAAAGATCCAGGGAAAGCTCGCCGCCGTGAATGCAACGACGTAGTCCCAGCCGTATTGCCTGAGGTTCGACTTGTCGATGTCGAACTCGTAGCCGACGCGAATCATGATGAAGGAAAGTCCCACCATCGTCAGCATACGGATTGCGTCGCCCACGGAAGCGTAAGCAGGACCGACGAAGCCGGGCAGCCCCTGGGATCCGAACAAACCCAGGAGCAGCAAGACCGTGAAGAGCATGACTTTTAACATGAAATGCTCGCGACTCTCTTCGTTGGCAACGTGAACTCCTACAGCTCCGAGTGCAGCCTAACGCATAGTGTTTTATGCCTGGTGCCTATGAGGGAGGAGGATTTCGACAGAAGCCCCTGCGTGGCACTGGGGATAAAACGTGTTGGACTAAACCGCTGAGGCGAATTTACCCCTTTGCTATGGGTATTGTAAAGCGGCGGGAGAGGTAGGAACGGGTCGGCACGGGGGAACCGTGGGAGCCATAAGATCGTAGCAAGGCAGTGTCGCACGAGTTCAGCGATAGCGCCGACGCACGGATTGTCCGTGCGGTACATCGTTATGGGTACAGCCAGAGAGGTTGCAGATTTTCTGGACCTGCACTACGCCACCGTCAGCCGGTTGGCAAACACGCCTTGATACAAGT